>CAVJHV010000038.1:0-19663 GCA_963649315.1 Treponemataceae bacterium
AAAAGGGTTTTTTCTTTTTTTAAATTTGATGGAATTTAAAATGATTTTGGGCTTGAAAAAAATAAAAGCCCAACGCCCAAATAAAAAACTTGAAAAAAATTTGACTTATATGTAGGCTAGAAAAAGGAGTTTTTGCAAATGTCAAGCGGACTGACTATACCTGGCGTAACTGACAAATATAAAACTAACGATCTCGTCGAAGCCCTGATGGAAACAGAAAGAATTCCTCTTAAAAGGGAAGAAGCCAGTCTTGAAACTTACAAAGACCAGCAAACGGCATGGCGCGATGTGAATCAAAAAATGTCTGCTTTGAGAACCAGCGTAAAAAATCTTTATTCTTTTGAAAATCCTTTTTCTAATAAAATTGGGGAATCTTCGGATCCGAACGCCATAAGTGTTGACGCAAACCGTACTGCTGACTACGGAACTTTTAAAGTTGATGTTGTGCATCCGGCCAAAGCTGATCGTTTTTTAAGCGGCAATATTGAAAAAAATATGACTGTTCCAAAGGGTAGGTACACTTTCCAGGTTGGGGACAAAACTATTGACTACCAGTGGAAAGGTGGAAAATTATCTGATTTTATAAGCGGTCTGAATAAGCGCGGGGGGCAGACTGTTAAGGCAAGCACTATTGGCATTTCGCCGACAAAATCTGCCCTGCTTTTTGAAAGCCTTATTCCTGGCATCGAGAACCGCCTTGTTTTAAAAAATGATGCACTGACTTTTGCAAAGTCTATTGATATGGTAGGTGACGCGGATGTAGAAAGTACAAATCTGGACATTTCTTCTTCTGCCATAAAAAAATTAAAAAATCCAGGCGAAACAAATGCACAGGAAGGTATGCCTTCTATTTCTGCTTCAAATGTGGCGACTGATGGAAAAACAATCACCCTTTCGCCAAGAGGGGGCTTTGAACTGGACATTCCGGAAGAAGTAAAAAATAATCCTAACAGGGTGCTTGAATTTACCCTGACAAAAAATGACACGGAAGATATTACGGCTGAACTTAACCAGAGGGCTACTGGACCTTCGCTGCCGGATGCGGGAAGCATAAATTTTCATGGAATTATTGTTGCAAATGATGAAAGTAAAACCAGTGCGAAAATTCCTGACGATTCCAGCAAAAAGAATTTAATTCCTGTTTCGGATGATGATATTGTTTTTGTAAGAAATGAATATGGCATTGAAACTAAGGTTGAAGATTCTGCTGTTGAAGATGACGGGAATGGAAATGAAACTTATAAAATCAAAATGTCTGATTACCCTGGAGCAGAGGCCCTTATCATTAGAAATGCAAATACCGGAAAAGAATTAACTTTAAGTCAGCCAAAATATTATGATAAAAATTCCAGTCTGGGGTATGAGGCAAAGCACCCAATTTCTGAGGCTGAAGATGCTGTCATCAAATATGAAGGAATTACTATCACCAGGAACACTAACGATATTGATGATGTGATTCCGGATGTGACATTGCACTTGCACGAGGCGACTGAAAAAACTGCAACCATTACCATTAAGCCTGACAAGGAAAGTGCAAAGGATGCTTTAATTACTTTTGTGGGCCAGTATAATCAAGTGCTTGCACAAATAAATATTCTTACTTCAAATAAGCCGGAAGTGATTACGGAATTGGATTATCTTGATGAAAGTGAAGTGGAAAAGGCGGAAAAGCAGCTGGGAATGTTTATGAGTGAATTTTCTTTGACCAACGAAAGGACTACTTTCCAGAGAATTCTTGCGGCTTCCTACCATTTTACGGATGATGCTGAAGTGACAATGCTGTCACAAATTGGTATTTCTACAAATGCTTCTTCCGGCAACACCGGCTACAATGCCTCTCAGCTGAGGGGTTACCTTGAAATTGATGAAAAGAAACTTGATTCCATGCTTGAAAACAATCTGGAATTGATTAAAAATATTTTTGGTTACGACACTGACGGGGATTTAATTATTGATAATGGGGTGGGATATTTATTGGACCAAAGATTAAATGCATGGACTTCAACCGGCGGAATCATTGCAACAAAAAATTCCAGCCTTAACACAAGGATTGAAAGTTCCAACAAAAGGATTGCTTCGCTTGAAGAGCAGTTGGAAAAAAAGGAAGCTGAATTAAAACAAAAGTATGCGAATATGGAAGGAACCTTAAATTCTCTGGAAAGCCAGCAAAATTCAATCAACAATACTTTTAACAGCAAAAAGTAAAAGTCCAAAAAAGATTCTGTCATTTTTTTCTTTTAGAATGATTTTTTCTCTGCCGATATTTTAAATGTGGGTTTGTCTTTTGCAGTAAAAGCGAAATTTGGGGGACAAGTAAAAAAAGGAATTTTCCCTTTTTAGAGCTGCCCTTTAAGCAGGGATTTTAAACTTTGCTTTTAAACTTGACTTTTGCTGTATCACATTTGAAAATAAATATAGAAGGTTTTTATGGAATTAAGGGTAAATGGCCAGAAAATTGATATAACTCTGGAAGGCGAAAAAACTGTTGGCCAAGTGCTTAAAGCATGGGAAAGTGAAGCTGCAAAAAATGATGCTACTACGATTAGCATTAAGTTAAACGGCAAAGATGTTTCTGCTGACGATTTTGAAAGGGCCATTCAGGAAGCGGTTACAGAATCCACTTTGATTGAACTTTCTGTAGTTACAAAGGCCGAAATAAAAAATAACTTTGTGGAATGCGGAAAGTTTTTTGATTTTTATTCAGAAAAATTAAAGGAACTGCCCCTTATTTTACAAAGCGGCAAGGAAAGTGAAGCAAATAAAATAATTGCGGATTTTGCAGATTTAATTGATTCATTTTGCCATGTAGCAACACTGTCTGCCCTCTTTCCTGACTTGTATTCTTCCATAAAAATACAGGATAAGGCCATTGACTCTTTCTTTGAAGACTTTGCACCTGTCTTGAAAGAATTTGAAGATGCTTTTTCTGCAAAAGATACTGTAACCCTTGGTGATTTAGCTGAATATGAAATTTCTCCAAGACTTGAAAAAATATCTTTTGCCATAAAAAATGCTTTTTGATTTTTAAGTTCTGTTATGGTCTGCCTAAAAATAAGGGCAGGTGTAAAAGCAGTAACTTTGACGGGCAATTTTTCCTGAGCTGCATTAGAGCAGCCTTTTTTTAAGGAGGGAATTATGAAAAATAATGGTCAACTATTAGAGGCAAGACAAAATCCTTTTGTCTACACATTTATTTTACTTTCTATTGCAGTCCTCCTGTTTTTGCTTGTGCTTTATCTGATTCTGAAAAAATTCAAAAAAACAAAAACCTATTCTGAATGGAAAGAAAAACAGCAGAAATCGCCTACAAAAAAATCAAATATTTTAACAATTTCCATGCAGGCGAATCTTACAGAAGCAGAAAGAGATTTACTTTGGACAATTTGTAAAATCTACAAATTAAAAAATATAGAATATCTTTACAAAGACAATGTTCAGCTGGACACGGCATTTAAAGATTACTACAGGCAGCTTGAAAAAGAAGCTTCAAAGGACAGTGAAGATAAAACCGGTGAAAATGAAATAACAAACCTTTTTTCTTTAAGATATAAACTGGAAAAATTGAGGGCGTCAAAGCTTTACATAACTTCAACAAAAAAAATTAAAGAAGGAAGTGAATTTTATTATTTTGCTGAAGGAATTAAATTTGTTTTGACTCTGGCAGAAAAAGACGAATTTGGCTGCTGGTTAAAATGTCCCGAAAATCTTTGCCTGTCACAATATAAGCCGGAAGCTCTTTCTAAAATCAATCTTTCTTTCAGTTTAAAGCTGCACGTTACTTTTGGCCTTACAGTAAGAATTATCCGTTATGAAAAAAGAAGCGATGGTTTTGAATACCTTTTCTTTAATCACAATGACCACTTGATTCCAATACAAAGGCGTGACGCAAAAAGAATTGACGTAAATGCAGACTGTTATTTTTCTGCTGTTGATGTTACTTACGAAGGAAAAGAAGAAAAGGCCTTGTATTCAAGAAAGTCAACATCTTACAAGGGCCACATGATTGACCTTTCATGTTCGGGCTGCAAGATGGCAACTTCTATGCCTATAAAAGACGGTCAGCTGATTTATATTGAATTTCAGCAGGAAGACAAACTGGACCTCCATCTCTTTGGAAAAATCATAAGGACAAGCAGGTCTAAGGATAACCAGAATTATGTTCTTCACATTTCATTCTTCAATATAGAAAAATCTGTGCAAAATAAGATTTACGCTTTTGTTTACAATTATTTGTAGGCCAATGCAGATGAAAGCAGTCAGTGGCTAAGGCGATAACAGGCAGTTAAGGCAGATATGAAAGTCTCTGGCAAGAAATGCCTGTCACCCCAAAAGACAGAAAATCCATCAAAAGGCAGTCTCTAGAAATTGCAATTTTTAAAGACAAGTATGAAAATACAACATTTTAAGTCATTGTATTTCAAAGCCTTAAAATTCGAAGGTATCTCTAAAAAAGCGTTGAAAATGATTTTTTAGAAATTCCCAAAAAAGAAAAAGGTTAGAAGATCAAAAAACTTGTATTAATCTGAAAAATAAGGTAATGTAAAGTTTATGAAGGTTTTAGGAATCAATTCAATTTGCAAAGAGGACAGCACCCTTTATTACATGAACCACTACACTGCTAACGCGGTAATAGAACTGATTACACAAAAGGTAGACCTTCCGGTTAATTTTTCTATTGAAATTACACCACTTGGAAACAGAAACATTGATGTTTCTTTTAAGAAGGAAGATATTAACTATCCGATTATGCCTTTGACAAAAGCTCTTAAGACCTTTGTAGACGAACTTTCTAAAAATGGTGAATTACCATGATGACTTTTCAAACAAAAACTTTTGAAGAAACAATTACGCTGGGTGAAAAAATCGGTCAGCTTTTAAAAGCGGGCGATGTAATTGCAATGAAGGGAACTCTGGGGGCCGGAAAAACTACAATCACAAAAGGAATTGCAAAGGCCTTAGGGGTTGAAGACACAATCACCAGTCCTACTTTTTGCCTGATCAGCGAATACGAAGGGAAAAAACTGCCTCTTTACCACATGGATGTTTATCGTCTTGATTCTGAAGAAGATTTTTTAAATCTGGGAGTTGAAGAAATGCTTTACGGACAAGGCGTTTGTATTGTTGAATGGAGTGAAAAAGTAATGAGAGTCCTCCCAAAAAAGACTATCACTTTAACGCTGACCCCCCAGGAAGACGGTTCAAGAATTGTAGAAATCGGAAACTGGAAAAATCAGGAAATCATTTTTGAAAAATAGGGAAAATCTAAAAACACTTTCTAGAAATCCCCTGACATAAGAAATTTTATCAGAAGGCAAAAAAAATGAATGCACTTTCAATTGACTGTTCAGTATCAAAAATTTCAATTGCGGCAAAAAAGGACATGAACTTTGTAAAGGTAACCATGGACATTGGCATAAAGCAGTCAGAAAAACTTTTACCGGCAATAGATTATGTAATGAAAGAAGCAGGCCTCAAGGCAAGTGATTTGGATTATTCAGCATTAACCATTGGTCCTGGAACTTTCACAGGTTTACGCCTGGGCTTGAGCGCATTAAAGGCCTTAACACTTTCCTGCAATGTTCCAGTTTACGGCATACCTTCTTTAAAGGCATACCAGTGGCCATACCGAAATTTAAGGGCAGCCCTAAAGACACTTGTACTTCCCCTTCTGGAAGAAAAAGAAGATGAGTACTTTTATTCATTTTATGAAAATGGAAAGGAATTGACTGAAGTAAAATCTGAAAGCTATGACGACATTGTAAAAAAGATTGATGCAGAATCTACTGTTTTAGTATGCGGGCCTGGAGCGAAACATTTTGAACAGTCTCTTAAAGAAAATTATCCTCTGTACAAAATAAACTGCTTTGCCCCAGAAAATGACTCTTGCCAGAGTCTTTTCGAAATTGCAGAAGAAATGATTGAAAAAAAAGAGGCCCCTCTTGAAGAATATGACGGACCTCTTTACTGCAGAAAAAGTGAAGCAGAACTTGTTTACGAAAAAAAACAAGGCTCTTCAGACCAGTCTAGAAATTAAACTTTTAGAAAGTGTCTTTAAGAAAAAAGTTTTTTAAGTTCTTCCTCTGAAGGTTGCTTACTTGCGGCCTTATTTTCGTCCTGGATGGCTTCAAAGACTTCTTGTCTGAAAACTTTTACATTCTTTGGAGCTTCAACGCCGATTTTAACTTGATCGCCGTGCACTTCAATAACTGTAATTGTTATGTTTTCGCCAATCTTTATTTTTTGATCGATTTTTCTTGAAAGGATAAGCATTAGTTTTTCTCCTTTCTTGTTAAAGCTTCCACAATATTGTGCTTTGTAGAATATTTTTCTCCATCAAGAACCGCCTGCATGCAAAGCCTGTTTTTTTTGTTGATGATAAGGGGTCCCTGAAAATTTGCGGTAACAGGACTGCCGTCATTTGGAACAGTAATAATTGTCATGACAAGAAGGTCTGAAGGATCTTTTACATCAATCTTTGAAAGTTCACAGTCATCAATGTCAGCCTCATAATTTTCTTCGATTAAGAAAGGATCTATCATCAGAAAAGCCAGACTTGATTCATCAAGTGACTGCAGCCATATCAATGGCTTATACTTGCTGTCAATAAGAGCATACTTTTTGTAATCCTCAAAACCATAAAGGCCATGAGGAAAAGTTACAATTTGATTTTCATTAATTTCTACATTGCCAAGGGCTTTTGTTTTTATCTGCATTTTATTTCCTTATAAGAGTCACTAGAAATTACACTTTTTACTAGTACCCTTATCTCATGTAATCCAAAAGTGTTGAAGAATACATTCTGCCTGCGTTACTTAAAGTGGCCTGGTTTACATAATCAAGCATTTTAAGATCTGTAATAGCTTCTGTCATATCTACATCACCTTCACGGCTTACAAGTTGCGTTACATTTAAGCTGGTCTTACTGTTTCTGGAAATATTATTCTGGGCCCTTTCATAATCCGAACCGACTTTTGCAAGACGGGTTGTCAAATTTGAAATGCCGGAATCAAGTGAACCTAAAACTCTGCTGCCAATTGCTTCCTGGTCCCCGCGGTAAAGGGCATCACGAAGGGCAATCACACTGTCAAAAAGTGAACCGCCTGAAACCTTAACATTTGTTTCCAGATTGTATGGAGGAAAAGTTGATCTGTCCTTTATCATTCCAATTTCATTTAAAATATTTCCATTTTTATCTTCCAGCCAAATTTGATGTGAATCTGTTGTAAGAAGATTGAGACCATTTGAAAGTTCATCAACAGAAGCCTTTACGGCAACACCGCTAGAATTTATTTTTGCAGCCAGAGTGTAAACATTGTCTCCCCTAGTAATTTCAATATCCTGACCGTCAATATTTATAACTGAATCTTCCTGGGCCTGCCATGCAGTTAAATCCCTCTGCCCCATCACCTTTTGAGCTTCCCCCCAAAAAATTCTGTTACCGCAATTTTCAACAGTAAGGTAAGCATTTTCATCCACTTCAACTTTATTTGTGCCAGCGTTTCCCTTATAAATTACACTTTCAATAACAGCTTCATTTGCTCCGGGAACATTTCCCATAACAACATCAAAAGCCATCCCTTTAGTTTTTGTTCCTGCAAAAAGTGAATCGCCATCAGGCCCCACAGCATTTGCATTAGAAATCATTTCCTTCAAAAGTTCATTGATTTCTACAGCCATATTTTTTAAATCGTCATTGTTATAAATTCCATTGGCACCTTGAACAGCAAGTTCTCTTACACGCTGAACAATTTCAACATTTTGAGAAATGTATCCTTCACGAACATTATATTCATCCGCCAAAGTCTGAGCATTTTTTTGAAACTGATTAACTCTTGAAAGGAAAGACTGATAGCGCACAAGGTGACCGGCAGCCAGCGGATCGTCTCTGAGGGCTCCAATTTTACTTTGTGTCCCAATCTGGCGGTTCAGCTGGGCATTTTTAACTTCCTGGCTTCTAAGATTATATTGAGTATCATTATTGTTAAACTGTGAACTGATTCTGTGCATATTTTCCTCCAAGAAAATTACATTCTTTAGGGCATCTCTAAAAAATCATTTTCAATGCCTTTTTAGAGATGCCTTTAAAGATTTTTATACTTTAAACTTTAAGGCGGTTAATCAATGTATCAAGAAGTTCATCCTGAACAGAAATAAATTTTGCCGCTGCATTATATCCATGCTGAAACTTAATGATGTCAGCAAGTTCTTCATCAATATTTACTCCGGAAATACTGTCCCGCAAATCCCGCAAATCATTCATAATGGCATTTTGGCTGGCCAGTTGATTTGCAGACTGTTCGCCTTTAAGACCAATTTCTGTAACAGTGTCTGCAAAATAATCATCGAATGTCCTCTGGCTGCCAATCATCACTTTTGTATTTCTAATTGCTGCAATTTCAACAGCCGCCCTTGCATCCGCAGCATCTGCAAATCCCTGACTATTAGGAAAAGCTGCTGCAAGGCACTGCTTATCAGAAATAATTCTGGAATTTACTTCAACATATTCAGCCGGATTCATAATAGGAGCTACTGAAAAATTAGAACTTGCCAGTCCTTCAACAGCATTTGCCCCATTAAAGTCGTAGGCATTTTCTGCCCCGCTTCCAGACAAAATGCCCGCATATCCTGACAGGAATAAACCTGAATCTTCCACATGGCGAATTACAAAATCAGGATTTTCAATATCTGAAGAAGCCGTTGCTTTAAGAACAAGATTATTGTTGCGGTCAAGATAAGCCTTAACTTCCGCATTAGAATCATTAATTCTGTTTACAACAGTTTCAACTGTGTCCGTCGGGTAATAAACAACATTCACGTCACCATCAGGCCCGTTAAATGTCATGGTTCCAGAAAGGCCAATCTGCTCGCTGGACTTAAGGGAATGACTTCCAGAAATTCTGAAAATGTAAGAAGTATCTTCAAGACCATCGCCGTCACGGTCATAATTTCCATTCGCATTATCAACAAAATAATGCTGGGTAAAAAAATCAAGTCCGCTCGTATTGTTTTTTCCAATCGCAGCCCGGTGCACATCATTTACCAGATCCATAAAATTCAGTGTCATCGTATTTACAGACTGCATCTGTTCCCTTAAATCAACGTCGCGCAGTTCCAGCAAGGCCCCCAAAGAACCTCTTTCGAAAACTGCATCATCTCCAGTATCCGCCCAGACTAATTTTCCGTAACCGTTGTTATCAAGAATTTCCTGAATTTCAATCTGGCGGCCCTTACTGCCCTGCACAAGAACATGACCATTTGTGTGAACCATAAACTCATCCGGGTCACTTCTGTCCACAGTAACATTTACAAGATTACCCAGTTTTTCTACAAGCAAATCCCGCCTGTCCATAAGATCGTTAGGATTGTCCCCCATAGCCTGGGACCGGACAATTTCTCCGTTTAAAGCAGCAATCTGCCTTGAATAATCATTCACCTGGTCAACAGTCGCAATAATATCCGAATTCACTTGATCAGAAATTGCGTGCAAACTCTTGTACTGCTGATTAATTGTATTTGTCAAACTTTCACCGCGTGAAATGACAGCCTGCCGGGCAGCATCACTGTCAGGGTAAATTGAAAGTTCCTGCCATGCCTGCCAGAATTTATCCATGTTCGTCCTGACAGAAACATCATTGGGTTCATTGTAAACTTCTTCTATCATCTGGTAGTAAGAATCCCTTGTAGACCAGTAGGCTTCCTGGTTTGTCTGAGCAATAATTCTTGTGTCAAGCAACTGGTCACGGATTCTGGTCACACTCTGCTCTGCCGTACCCTGGCCAATCTGCCCTGCCACTTCAGCACGTTCAAGATCCGGTCTGTACAAAGGCTCAAAAGTTGTAACATTAACCCGCTGCCTTGAATAACCTTCCGTATCTGCATTAGAAATATTGTGACCCGCAGTTTGAATTTGACTTGAATGAGCCATAATACTTCTTTTACCAATTTCAATTCCTGCAAATGAACTTGCCATACAAAACTCCTGTCTTTAACCTTGCCACTAAAAAACTCTGTTTACCATCACACTCTTAACTTCAGGTTTTACAAATCCCTTCGGCGAATAAGTTGTAGCATTTTTTGAATCCGCACAGTCATCTATAAAATTCTGAATTAATTTCCTGCTCACATCAACATAAGAAGAAAGCGCCTGATTTTCAATTTTGCTCTTTGAAAGTTTAGACCTTACGCTTGTAAAAAGGGGCAAAACTTCATCCGTAAAATATAAAGAAACATTGTCCCCGACCAACTGGTCACGAAGACTGTCCGCCTCCACAAAAGCATCCGAAATCAATTTTGACTGATAAATATTATCTTCAAGTTCCACCCATTTTTTTTCGCGAATATTCATGTGAATCTTTGCCTGAAGAGCCAGCATGGAATCCAAAAGCTCATCTTCCTTTTTCAAAATTTCCAAAACTTCATTTTTCTTTTCAGTCAGCATAAAAACCCCTTTTGCAAAAATTACAACTTTACATTTCACTTATCGGAATTTGATTTTTTCACTTTAATATTTTTTTTAGGGGCGAAAGCGCATTTAAAAACGGTCCTTACCTACTTCGCTAACCCTCAAAGAAAAAAACTGCACAAATTGTGCAGCTTTTTTCTTCCGCTTCGGCAATTGAAATTGCCTTCGCGGGTAGTCCAGGCCCGGACGCAAGTTTTTTATGGAAGAAAAGTTTTTCTCTCAAAGATTTTCTTTTTTTCCTTTTAAAAACAGCAGAAAAATGATGAAAAAAAATATTTTTTTCGCAAAAAAACTCATTAGACCTTGACACAAAAATTACTTTTATTATATATTTTAACACATCGATTACATGGTGCCTGTAGTTCAGCGGTAGAATCCCAGATTGTGGATCTGGTTGTCGTGGGTTCGAACCCCACCAGGCACCCAGACCTATCGCCTTAGGATAGATACTTTTATCAGCAGGTCTTGTAACCTAAGATTAGCGCCCGTAGCTCAACTGGATAGAGCAATGGACTTCGAATCCGGAGGTTGCAGGTTCAAATCCTGTCGGGCGCAGGCGTAATTCAGGCATACGGCTAAAAACCGTAAAACCGAAAGAATCAAGGGCGATTAGCTCAGCTGGTAGAGCAACAGACTCTTAATCTGTGGGTCGGGAGTTCGATCCTCCCATCGCTCAATTCGGATTTGCAAGGCGGTGTCAAGCCGGTCAGCATCTTGCGAGGGTGGTGAAATTGGCAGACACGCCAGACTTAGGATCTGGTGCCTTAGGCGTGAGGGTTCAAGTCCCTTCCCTCGCATATATCTTTTTTGCAGGAATGGCTCAGTGGTAGAGCGCGACCTTGCCAAGGTCGATGTCGCGGGTTCGATCCCCGTTTCCTGCTCTAGTTTAGATGCTAAGCAGATGACTATGTCACAGTTTAACATGTAAGCAAAATCGACAGTATTGCAGAATTCCAAGAACTGTCAAAAATTTTTTTGCAGGAATGGCTCAGTGGTAGAGCGCGACCTTGCCAAGGTCGATGTCGCGGGTTCGATCCCCGTTTCCTGCTCTAAAGTAAGGCGATTTGGGGTTAAACTGAATCGCTTTTTTTTTAGTCAATTTTTTTTAAGGGGTCATAAAGTGAACGTTACAAAAGAAATCACTCGTATCGAAAATTCGGCTGTAAAACTTACAGCAACAGTTGCAAAAGAAGATGTTGCACAAAACTACAAAGAAGCACTTGCAAAATATGCAAAGAATATCCAGATACCAGGATTTAGACGTGGTCATGTTCCTGCACACATTCTTGAACAGAAATACGGCGAATCACTTAAAGCAGAAATTTTTGGCGATTTAATTGACAAAACATTAAATGACATTCTCCAGGATGATGCTTCAAAGGACTTCCGCCCTCTTCCATATTCACAGCCAAGACTTGAAGGCGACAAATTGCCTGACCTGGACCTTACAAAGGATTTAACATTTACTGTTGTATATGATGTTTTCCCAAAAGTAGAAGTAAAGAACTTTTCAGGCATCACAGTAAAGGAAGCCCAGGTTGCTGTCGGTGACAAAGAAGTGGAAAAAGAACTTAAATCCATCCAGGAAAGAAATGCCGCTGTTTTGGACAAAGATGACAATGCAGCTGTTGAAAAAGACAATATTGTAACAGTAAACTACAAGGAACTTAATGAAGACGGTTCAACTGTAGCAGGCAGCGAAAGACAGGATTACGTATTTACTGTTGGTACAGGCGAAAACCTTTACAAGATTGATGATGACATTCTTGGAATGAAAAAAGGTGAAAGCAGGGAAATCACAAAGAAATACGACGCAAAAGATGCAAACCCTGATCTTGCAGGAAAGACTGTGAAGCTCAGTGTAAGCGTTACTGCAATCAAGGTAAGAAATCTTCCAGCCCTTGATGATGATTTAGCACAGGATGTAAACGAAAAATATAAGACTCTTGACGATCTTAAGGCAGATATCAAAAAGAACCTTGAAAAGGCAAAGGATCGTAAGATTAAGGAATTAAAGAACAATTCACTTCTTGAACAGCTTGTTGAAAAAAATCCATTTGACCTTCCAAAGTCAATGATTCAGGCAGAACTCGACAGCCGCTGGTCTATGATGGCTCAGCAGTTCCAGACAACACCTGAACAGCTGGACAAAATGATTCTTGCTTCTGGCCAGACACGCGAAGACATGCTTAAGCAGTGGACTGGAGACAGTGAAAAAATGCTCAAGAGTCGCATCATTGTAGACACTCTTATTCGCGAAAGAAACATTTCTGTTACACCAGAAGAAATTGATGCTGAATATGCAAAAATTGCAGATGAAAATGGCATTACAGTTGACCAGGTAAAAGATCATTACAAGGATGCCCGCGCAAAAGAATATCTTATTGATGATACAAAGGAAAATAAACTTTACGCAGCACTTTTCTCAGAAGTAAAAGTTTCAAAAGGCGACAAAATGACTTTTGAAGAACTCTTTAAAAACGAAAGATAGCTTATCAAATTAAGCGACAATCGCTTTCAAGACTTTTCTGCCTGGAATAAAGTTTTCTAGATCCGGGCAGAAAAAAAGGGAATCGATGATTGATGGCAGTAATTTGCTGATTTAACCATAAAGCAGCCGCTCTATGAAGAAAGTTGACAAATTATTTGATTTTAATTGTCGACTTCCCTTTTTTTGTTTATATTTTATCTAGAAAAAGGGGAAATCAATATGATGACAGAAAGAATGAACACGCTTGTTCCTACAGTTATTGAAAGAGACGGAAACAGCGAAAGGGCATTTGACCTTTATTCACGTCTTTTAAAAGAAAGAATTATTTTTATTGACGGAGAAATCCGTGACGAAACAGCAGATTTGATTGTTGCACAAATTCTTTATTTGGAAAGCGAAAATCCGGAAAAAGATATCAACATGTACATTAACTCACCTGGCGGAGTTGTAACGGCAGGGCTTGCCATTTACGATACAATGCAGTACGTAAAATGTGACATTCAGACAATTTGCATGGGACAGGCTGCTTCTATGGCTGCCATTCTTCTTGCCGGTGGAACTGTAGGCAAAAGATATGCCCTTCCTTCAAGCCGTGTTATGATTCACCAGGTACGCGGTGGCATGGAAGGACAGGAAAGCGACATTCAGATTCAGGCAAAGGAAATGGTAAGGCTTAAAAAACTCAGCACAAAGTATCTTGCTGAAAAAACAGGTAAAAAAATCGAAGAAATTGCAAAAGATATGGAAAGAGATTTTTACATGTCAGCTGAAGAAGCAAAAGAATACGGAATTGTAGATCACATTATGGAAAATCCGACAAAGGGAAAATCTACAAAGACAAGTAAATAATGGTAGGAGAAAATCATAATGCCAAGAAATATAAAAAAAGACGGACATTTTTGCGCCTTCTGCGGTTTACCTTCAAGTGAACAAAAGAAGGTTATAAAGTCCCCATTACAAAACATTTACATTTGTGACGCGTGTATAGATTCATGCCACCAGCTTTTAAAAGACGATATTGGTCAGACTGCTTCTATAAAAATGGACAATGTTCCAACTCCAAAAGAATTTAAGGAACATTTGGACCAATACGTAATAGGTCAGGACTATGCAAAAAAAGTTCTTTCTGTTGCAGTTTACAACCACTATAAGCAGCTTTCTATGTCTCCTGCAGAACAGAAAAAGCAGGGAGTAAAAATTGAAAAGTCAAATATTTTACTTTTAGGACCTACCGGAAGCGGTAAAACTCTTCTTGCAAAGACTCTGGCTGAAAAATTAAAGATTCCTTTTGCCATTGCAGACGCTACAACTTTGACAGAAGCAGGATATGTTGGAGATGACGTAGAAAACGTTTTGCTCAAACTGATTAATGCTGCTGACGGCGATGTTTCTGCGGCCGAAAAGGGAATCATCTTTATTGATGAAATTGATAAAATTGGCCGTAAGAGCGAAAACCGTTCCATTACAAGGGATGTTTCCGGTGAAGGTGTACAGCAGGCACTTCTTAAGATTATTGAAGGAACGCACGCTTCTGTGCCTCCAATGGGCGGAAGAAAGCACCCTCTTATGGAAAATATTGATATTGACACAACAAACATCCTTTTCATTTGCGGAGGAGCTTTTGTTGGTCTGGACAAAATCATTGAAGAACGCGTTTCTTCTTCATCAATTGGCTTTGGTGCAAGCGGAAAAAATCTTTCTGACGAAGAAAGAATGGAACTCTTGAATCAAGTTACTCCAGATGATCTTGTAAAGTTTGGTCTTATTCCGGAATTGATTGGCCGTCTGCCAATTACATGTGCTCTAAAAGAACTGACTAATGAAGATTTAAAGCGCATCCTTACGGAACCAAAAAATTCGATTGTAAAACAGTTTATCACCAGCCTTAAAATTGATGATGTTGACCTTACATTCGATGATGAAGCCATTAAGGAAATTGCAGACATTGCCATAAAAAGCAAAACTGGAGCCCGTGGCTTAAGAGCTATTGTAGAAAAAGTTCTTCTTGACATCATGTATGAAATTCCAAGTATTCCTGGTCAGAAAAAACTTGTCATTACAAAAGACATTGTTGACGGAAAAAAGAATTTCGATGTAAATGAATTGCTGACGGAAAATCAGTCTGCCTGAAAGTTAATGGTGTCTCTAAAAAATCATTTTCAATGCTTTTTTTAGAGATGCCCTTATATCATTATCAGATAGTACAGTTTTTATTACAGAATTTGTATTTATCAAAATTTTTGATATAAAGGAATATTAAAGCAGTTTGTTTAACCCCATCAACACTAATTTTACCACTAAATTTACAAGAAAGCTGCAAAATCATTATTTCCCCAGGCTTTTTTATTTTTTACTTTTACCTTAATACTGCAACTTTTGAATAATTTCGATGGTTTCTTTGGCGGACTTTTCCCATGAAAAATCTTTTGAAATTGCAAGGGCCTTTTTGCTTAAAGCCTGTCTTAAGTCCGTATCGGTAATGATTTTTTCTATGGCAGTAGCCATTTCTTCAACATTGCCACTGTCAAAATAAAGTGCGCCGTCTCTGGCAACTTCTTTGAATGCGCCTTTTCCAGAACAGGCAAGCGGCACCCCTGTAGCCAGGGCTTCTAAAACAGAAAGACCCGAACCGTCATCAATACATGGAACTATGCAGGCATCTGCATTACGGTAAAGTTCGGCAAAACTTTCGTGAGGAAAAAATCCTGTAAGAAAAATATCTGATGCGTTTGGAGAAGAAAAAACTGCCTTGTGAACTTCGTCACTAAAAGGGCCTTCTGCTCCTGCCAAAACCAGGCGGTGTGGCAGTGACGTTTTTTGTTTAAAAAGTGTAAAGGCCTTGATTAATTCAATGTGTTTTTTGTCGGCATTTTCCATTTTGGCAGCATAAATGATGTATGGTCTTTTGATGGCAAAAGGTTTAATTTCCAAAACTTCCGGAGTAAGGGAAAGTGACTGGCTGGGATAAAAAAGGGAATGATCCACCCCGGAATAAACTACTTCAATGTGCTGGCACTTACAGCCGGCTTTAAGTAAATCATCTTTTACACACTGACTTGAAGCAATAATGCAGTCAACTTTCGAAAGAGATTTTTTTACTGTCTTTTGAAGCCATGTATCACCATTTTTTATGCGGTTAGAAACAAGGTCGTTTACAATTGCTACGCCCGGAATTTTAAATTTTTTTGGCAGCATTTTTGTAGCGGCGGTATAAATTACAGCAGAATAATTATTTTTCTTAAAGAATTTTTTTGATCGTCTTTTATGCCAAAAGCGCTCCGCCCTAATGCTGTCAGGAATGTTTAAAGGATTATAATTTATGTTTTCAAACTGATATGTAAAACGATCCATTTCCGGACCAAATAATTCGTATTCTACATTTTCTAAATCCGGCAAATTCTGCAAAATGGAAAGAAGGTATGAACCTAGACCAGATCTTCCGTGCATGCAACCGAATGTATCGATTCCGATTTTCATTTTTTTACTATATCACATTTAGGGGAAAATATGCTATAGTTTGGCCATGAGTAAAAATTTTGCAGATTTGGGAATTGAAAAGGATTTAATTGACAGGCTGGAAAATATGGGCATAAAAGAAGCCAGCAATGTCCAGGAAAAAGTTATTCCTCTTATTTTAGAAAGGAAAAATATTCTTTTTCAAAGCGAAACAGGAACAGGAAAAACCTTTGCTTACCTTTTGCCACTCCTGGAAAATTTAAAAAATGACAGTTCCACCGGGGAAGAAAAAAAATCCAGGGTAAAAATATTAATTCTTTCGCCAACATACGAACTTGCTTCGCAAATAAAAAGTCAAATTCAAAATATAAGCGCTGTAAAATGCGCACTTTTGATTGGTGGTTCTCCCTTAAACAGGCAGATTGAACTTTTAAAAGAAAAGCCTGAAATTGTTATTGGCAGTCCCCAGCGCATTCTTGAATTGATTCACTTAAAAAAATTAAAAATTGACCACTGCCAGGCCCTTGTCCTAGATGAAACAGACCGCCTTTTAGCAATGGAACTGAGGGACTCAAGTCAGGAACTTCTGGAATACCTTCCTTACAAAATTCAAGTGATTGGCAATTCTGCAACAGTAAACGAATACACAAAAAACACCCTGCAAAAAATCCGTCTTGATGCAAAAGAAAAGGAATGCGAAAAAATAAGGGGCAATCTGGAAGAAGAAAAAGATTTTATTGAAAAAAATCCACTGGAACTTGTGCTTTTGCCGCCAGAAGATGTTCTTAGAAAAAGAATAAGTCACCAGGCTCTTTTTGCAGAAAGAAGGGACAAAATTGATACCCTGCGCTCATACATAAGGGCAGTTGAACCTGAAAAAATGATTGTATTTACTTCAAAAAGTGATCAGATCCAAAATATTGTGTCAAAACTGAAATATAAAAAAATTGACTGCCAGGGACTTAGCGCAAAATGTGACAAAAAAGAAAGAAAGGCTGTTATTGACCGTTTTAAAAGCGGAAAAATAAAGATTTTAGTTACAAGTGATTTGCTGGCGCGGGGACTGGATATAAATGACATCAGCCATGTGGTGCAGATGGATTTTAATGAAAACGAAGATTTTTTTATTCACAGGGCTGGAAGAACTGCCAGGGCCGGTAAATGTGGAATTAACATGGTGATTGGAGATGAAATGGAACTTGAAAAATATGCGCGTCTGGAAAAAAAACTGGGGCTTACGGTTTACCCAAAAGTGCTTTACAGGGGGAAACTTTCTTCACCAGAAGTTTTAGAGGCGCCCGCAAAAAAATAAAAATTTGACTTTTCATGTACCAGAGGAAAAAAATGACTTTTACAGATATTATTTTAAAAAACCCGGAAATTGTAAGTGCAGTAATTTTTCTTTTATTTGCCATTCCATCTTCAATAATTGATGCAAGGACAAAAAAAATTCCTGACGCCCTTAATCTTTTTGGAATAGTTATTTTGCTTTGCTACAGATTTTCTGTGGACAAAAAAGAGGCTTTGGTTTATATAATGTCTGCCATTATGGCTTTTCTTTTGCTTTTGACAGTAAGACTTGCTACAAAAAAGGGACTAGGCCTGGGGGACGCAAAATATGGTGCCATGTGCGCTTCTTATGCAGGACCGATTGCGGTTTTTGTGGGATTTATTTTAGCAGCAATTTTTGCAGGAATTTTTTACGCTTTTAAAAGAAAATCTGCCTCTTACAAAAAAGACCAGGCCTTTCCTTTTGCGCCTTTTTTGTCAGCAGGTACTTTTATTTCCAGCCTGCCCTCTTTAATTTTATATTTTGGACATCTCTAAAAGTTGAAATTTTTAAAGGCTCCCTTTTATGAAGTCAAAGGAATAATTTTCCAAATGCTTTGCGAAAACTGCATTTCTATTTAAAAAGCGCTTAGCCGGCCGTGGAAGCCCATAGTCACCCGCGGCTATGACGCGGGTGATGAGCGGTAGCGAAGGCTGCAAGGGCCGTTTAACAAAGGGCCGTATGCTTCAAAGAAAAAAAAATTAATAATTCCTTCCTATTGTTAAAGGAGGGGCTTTTTTATATAATGAAAAGACTTAGTTCTAATAGAGGGGATTCCAAGTGTTCTTAAAAAGTCTTGAAATATACGGCTTTAAATCTTTTGCAGATCGTACGCGCATTAACTTTGCAGATGGAATTACAGCGCTTTTAGGACCTAATGGCTGTGGTAAAAGTAATGTTGTTGATGCCATAAAGTGGGTACTGGCAGAAAATAAATCTAAAAATCTTCGTGCTGAGTCAATGGAAGATGTTATTTTTAATGGTACGGAAACCCGCCCTTCTCTTTCTGTTGCTGAAGTTACTTTAACAATCGCTAATGATAATGGGCTTTTGCCTATTGCGGATTCAGAAATTGCCATTAAAAGGCGTCTTTATCGTTCCGGTGAAAATGAATATTTTATAAATGACCGTCAGGCTAAGGCCAGCGAAATTAAAAAACTTTTTATGGATACCGGTGTTGGTAAGGCGGCTTATTCTGTTATGGAACAGGGTAAGATTGACCAGATTCTTTCTTCTAAGCCTGAAGACCGCCGCTACCTTTTTGAAGAGGCTGCCGGCATTTCAAGGAGTAAGGCTGAAGTTCAGGAAGCTGAGCGCGAACTGGAAAGAACCAGGGCTAATCTGAGTCAAATTGATTTGGGGCTGGCGGAAACCAAGCGCAATTACGAAACTTTAAAAGTTCAGGCTGACAAAACCAGCAAATACAGAAAGTTTCAAGACCAGCTTTTTAACCTGGAACTTGATATTCAGCTTTTGAAGTTGAAGGATTTTACCCAGGAAAAGGCCAGAAGGCAGGAAAGCAAAAGGGATGCCGAAGAAAAGAGGGCCGGCATTTTAAAAGAACTGGACAATGTTTATGCAGAACTTTCTGAAAATACGGAAAAAATCAGGAAGTTAAATGATGAATTGAATTCTAAGCAGATTGACCTTACAGATACTCACACAAAGCAGCAGGGTAAAAAGGATTTAGTTGATACTCACAAAAGACGGCAGCTTGAAATAAAGGGGTCAATTGGACAGATTGAAAATAAAATAAAAAATATTAATGAAAAAATTGAATCTTACAACGAAGAAATTGATGAAGAAAATTCTGAACTTTACAAATTGAATAAAACTTTTGAAGATTTGAAAAAGAATATTCAGACTTTCATAGAAAATATTCAAAATGCTACTTTAAAAATTGATGAAAATCAAAAAGTCATTT
>CAVJHV010000039.1:0-19448 GCA_963649315.1 Treponemataceae bacterium
AATTGATTCCGTCAATTAAATCACTTTCAAAAAGATCATCAAGATATTTAAATTTATTTTCCTGACCGTCAATACAGGGCCTTTCTTCATCATAATAATTCATCATGGAAAAACGCTTAAAAGTTACGCAGTCAGCGTAACCTGTCAAAAGATAAAGATTTTTATTTTCCTTGAATGTAAAAAAAACTTCTGCAATAAAACCCTTGTGAACAATGCGGCCCAGTTTTTTCTTAAGCGAAAGATATTCAGCAACAGCTATTTCGTCATCAAGTTTTTTTATTTCTTCGTCAAGGGCCGCAGTCTTTGCCTCAAGCGCTTTCATCTTTTCAAGAAAACGCAAATTATCATCACCAGAATTCTTTATTCCCCCCAAAATAAAGTACATGCCCACAAAGAAAAAAGCTGCAAGACATATAATCACATAGAATAAAGTCATATAAATCCTTTTAGGAAAAGCCTGAAAATTAAATTTAGGGCATCCCTGAAATTTGCAATTTTTTTAAGGCTCCCTTTACAAAAAAAAATCATCATAGACGAAAATTTACAGATAACATAAAATGTGGTCATGTTTTCTGACACACACTTTCATTTTCGGCAGACATGCGCAAATTCCACACAAGGATTTGTCAAAGATTTTTTACATGAAATGGCCCTGGAAGAAACCTACTTTGGCATGGATGTAGGAACCCTGGCAGACGACCTTAAGGAAAGAGGCAATTTTTTTCTTAAAGCCCTGGACAATCTTGAAGAAGAAGATAAATCAAAAATCAAAAAAATGATTCACTTCAGCGCAGGCATCTGGCCAGACCTTGATTCCATTAAAAATCGATTTGCAAAAATGGAAATCCTCAAAAATCAAATTGAAGAATTTAAAAAAGAAGCAAATCCCTTTTGCAAAAAACTTGCCGCTATTGGAGAAGGCGGACTTGACCACCACTGGAACCCCGCCGGCGCTGACGGAAGAAATGAAGCAGACTTTGACAGGGAAACTTATTTTGGCGAAAAAGAACTTTTTCACATGCAGCTGCACCTTGCAAAAGAATTAAATCTTCCTTTCATAGTGCATTCCCGCGACGCCTTCCAGGGCACCCTTGAAGTTTTAAAAAGCGCCGGCTCCACATGTGGAATAATTCACTGCTATTCCTACGGCATAGAAGAAGCCCGTCACTTTCTGGACTTAGGTTACCACATCAGTTTAAGCGGCTCCCAAACATACACCAAAAAAAACAAAATGGAAGAATGCAAAGCCCTCATTCAATACATACCAGATGACCGTCTTTTACTGGAAACAGATTCCCCTTATTTAACCCCGGTACCCTTCCGCGGAAAAACAACAAACAATCCGTCTTTAGTAAAATACACATACGCCTTTGTCGCACAAATAAAGGGTATCACCATGACAGAACTTTCTTCCATCGTGGACAAAAACTGCCACTCTCTTTTCAAACTGACGTCTTTACCGTAAACTGCTTAAGCCTTAAAAAAACGCATAAGGGATTTTTAAAATGATAAAAGATTTATTTGAACTTTTTTTTACATTCTTTAAAATCGGTTCCATTACATTTGGCGGTGGCCTTGCCATGCTGCCCATTTTGGAAAAGGAATTAATCGAAAGAAAAAAATGGACCACAAGCGAAGAACTGCTTGACTATTATGCCATTTCCCAGTGCACCCCCGGAGTAATAGCCGTAAATGTTTCCACCTTCATCGGTCACAAAAAACGCGGCATTCCAGGCGGAATAATTGCCACCATGGGAGTTGTAACTCCTTCCATCATAATCATCACACTAATTGCAGAATTTATTTCAAATTTTGAAAGCATTGAATGGATTCAAAAGGCCCTTCGCGGAATCAATGTATCTGTTGCAGCCCTTTTGACATATTCTGTAATCAATTTGTGCAAAAAGACATTAAAAAAATGGTACAGCGTGATTTTTTATCTTGCAGCTTTTTGCCTTATTTATTTTTTCAAAGTACATTCTGTCATAATAATTCTTTCTGCCATAAGTCTGGGAGTCATTTTACATTTTTCCGTATGGAAAAAAAATTATTCTAAAAATGATTCAGCAGGCGGTAAAACAGAAAGTCCCGAAAAGAATGCAAAATCTTCGGAGGAAGAAAAATGACACTGATCAAACTGTTTTTTATTTTCATGTACATAGGCTTTTTTGCAATAGGGGGCGGTCTTGTAGCAGCAACATTTATGCAGCAGGCCCTCGTTGACCAGTACCATCTTATTTCTTTAGAAAAATTCTATTCCATGCTGGCCATCTCTGAATCCACACCAGGCCCAATCGGTATAAACCTTGCCACTTACATTGGTTGTGAACTTTTCGGACCAGTGGGAGGCATAATCACAACGCTGGGGGAAGTTCTTCCTTCAATCATAGTAATTATCATAATAGCAAAAGTTTTTTCTAACTTTTCAGAAAAACCTCTTGTAAAATCCGTTTTTCTTGTAATCCGCCCGGTCACAAGCGGCATGGTTTTAGTGGCTCTGGTTCAAGTGATTTCAATTTCCCTCTTAAACACAGGCGCCTTTCCAAGCCTGCAGTCTTTTTTCGCACAGTTTACAAAAGCTCCAGGCCAAACCCTGAACGCCCTTTTAAATTTCAAAAGCCTTGTCCTTTACCAGCTTGCCCTTGTCATCCTTTTCAGGACAAAACTGCACCCCGTAGTAATTGTTTTGCTGGGTGCCATTTTTGGCATAATCTTCCTGTAAGGTAACCTGTAAAAAGATTTCACTTTTTCTTGTCGCTAAGACTGACCCTAACGGCAGGCAAAAAGTGCAATCTTAAAACAGCTTGAAAGCTTCACAATTTTTTTCCCCGTAAAGGACAGCTCTACAAAAAAAGACCTCCTGACAAAACAGAAGGTCTTCCCAAAAAAGGTTACTCTAAAATGCTGATTTTTTTAGAGTTTCCCACAAGATTTTCCCACCAGAACTATTACCTTTTACATCGTTAAAAAATCAGCATTATTTCCAGAGATGTTTTTACTTTCCACAATATGCCGACTCATAATAACTGCTATTCTGTCGATTGCATAATCCAGGTAGTTTTCATCATGGATTTTACGCTGTAATTCCAGTATTCGCGGAGAAATCCCACTTTCTACGCTGCTTCCCACAAGTTTTTCCCCTGCAAGCATAGATTTTGTACCCCTTGTCCTTGAAGTTGACATTATTTACTCCACAAAAGCATTAGTAATGTGATGAACAGGTTCCAGCCCCGGAACATCCATAGCAAGCACATCAAATCTAATGTACCCCTTACTATATTCTCGATGTTTTTCAAGGTAACATTTAGCAGTTTTAACAATCTTTTTTTGTTTTCTTTTATTTAATTCTGCACCAAGTGTGTCTAAATCTCCGTGGGGCAAACTTTTCACTTCAAAAAAAACCAGAACATTGTTTTCCTTTCCATTTTTTCCAATTTTCTTTTCCAAGGCAATTATGTCTATTTCCCCCTGCCTGTTACGAAAATTTCTTTCAAGAATCTGGTAGCCCTTTTCCTTAAGATAAAAAGAGGCCTTCTTTTCCCCCGTCATTCCCTTTTCGTGGGTAGATTCATCTTTTTGAAAAAAATAACATTCTAAAGGCAAAGAGCCCCTGTCCTGATAAAAAATCCTTCCCTCAGGAAAAACTTCTTTCCCTACCCAGAAGCCTTCTTTATCAAAAATCTCTTTTTCCATAAATCCCCCTTTCACAAAAAAGACAGGTCTAAAAATTGCAATTTTTAGAGGCTCCCATAAATCAATTATAGGCATAAAAGGAGAATATGACATTAAGTTAGAAACTTAATTTTTTTAAGGATTTTTTCAGGGATTTTTGCCTAGAGTTCTTCTAATTCTTCAGCATCATCTAATTCTTCAAGTTCTTCCAATTCTTCCACATCATCAGAATCAGAAATAATTGAATAAGAAGCAGGATTTGCCCTGGCCCCCGCCACAGTTGAAGAAGCATTTGAAAGATTTGCCCCGCCTGTCGCAGCACGTGAATTTGTCACAGCAAAAGAGCCTGCACTGGTAACTGAAGTAACTTCAGAAGAAGAATCATCATCCAGACCGAAGTCCCCCAGATTTACGCTTTCAAATTCCACTTTATCTTTTTTAGAACCAGCAAAACTAGTTTTTTCGCCTGGAAGAATTTCATGACCATTGGAAAGCAAAAATGGCACAGCCCAGCGCTTAAGGCAATAAACGTGATAAGGCTTTACCGCCTTATTCTTTGAAAGAAACAGATTTTCACCATCATCAAAATAAAGGTCATCCGTAAAAGAAAGACCTTCCTTAATGCGGTTGCAGGCAATTTTATTCATAAGGTTCATTTTCCCTCTTTTCCGATTTTGAAATATAGGCAAAGATTGACGCCACAGCCATCCACGTTTCCTCTGGAATGCAGTCTCCAACATTCGCAAAGGAAAGCACATTTGTTAAATCCGCATTTTCCACAAGCGGAATATTATTTTCTTCAGCAATTTCCAGCATTTTTCCGGCCAGAAAACCGCTTTCATTAGCAATTATAAAAGGAGCATCTGCCCCTTCAGGATATTTCAAAGCAAGGGCCTTTAGATTTTTCAAATCGCTTTTCTTTTTTAAAAGATCAATTTTTTTTTCTTTACCATCAAAAGAATCAAAATATTTTGCCATAGCAAAGGAACCCTAAAATCTTCAGGCTTTTAAATTAACAAAAGGCATTTTTTCTTCAAGAGCGCAAAGGCCTTCAATTAAAGCAGAGGTGGAATAGGTTACTGGCACAGAATCTGCAACGTTCATGCCGGAACTAAGCAATTCTCCAATCTCCTTTTCCTCATGTAAAATCTGGGAGGACAAAAGAGCAGGTAATGTACAGAACCGAATTTCCTTCACCTTGCCTTCTTTATAATATAATACAAAATCATATTTTTTCAAGGAAGTTTTTAAACTGATTTCAATTTTTTCACATTTGTTTAAGGAAGTGTCCAGCAAAATGCGGATTATACCTTTAAAAGGCCCCTCATCTGCACTTTTCTGCCATTCAAAAGGAAAAAAACACCAGTGGTAGCGGTCCTTTTTTACTTGATTCACTAGAGTCAAAAGACCTGCCTTTTTTTCTTCAAAAGATTTTTCACTTTCCCTTCCATACAAAAAAGACAAAAAATTTTCCATGCCATCTTTTGTCAAAAAGTCATTTTCTTTTTGAAGATTTTCCCTGTCATTACTTTCAGGATTTTCACCATCTTCTTCCACAGACAAACTTTCCAGTAAAAGTGCAATTTCACTTTCACCAGGGTCAACCCCCTTTTCCAAAAGCAAAGCCGCAATTTCCCCAGCCATCTTTTCCTTACCCGGAAACTTCTTTGCCAGTCTTAAAGCCTCTTTCATCAAAGAAAAATCCACCTTAAGACCAGACTGCAAAAAAAAGCGCAGCATGTTCAAAGTAAAAGGATCATTTGAAAGCCCTGCAGAAAAAAGATTTTCCAAAAAAGCCTCCTGACTTCCACCTGGCACGTCTAAAATCACTTTTGAAAAAGCAGCATCTTTTATTTTTGTCAAAGCAATAAGCCCCTTTTCAAAAGACAGCCTTGCAGTAAAAGTTTCACCCTTTTTTAAGGCCTGGCTGCTTTTAAGATTCACCCTTTTTCCAGCCATGGAAACAAGATAATTGTCCCCTTCAAGCCTTTGTAAAACTCTTACAAAAACCTGATCCCCTTCCTTAAGGGGCCGCCCCCCGGCAGATGCATAAATATTTTCTATTTGGTTTAATTGATTAAAATTGATTTGACCTGCCATTTCCTTTACATCTTAAAAGTTTAAGGAAAAAGTCGCAATAAAAAAATCCCAGACAAAAAAAAACGGACAAAAAAAAGCCGGACCTTCAAAAGAAAATCCGGCTTAAAATTTACAATTTACGTAAAGGGAAAGAAAAATTACTATTTGCTTTCTGCCTTAACTTCTGCAAGCTTCTGGTCAGCAGCCTTGTTTGCAGCCCTTGAAGCAGCAACGCGGGCATTTGCCTTAGGTCCAATAAGTTCCTTAATCTTGGCAGCCTTACCAATCTTGTCACGAACATAGTAAATCTTTGAGCGGCGTACCTTACCTGGGCGGACAATTTCTACCTTGAGTACGCGTGGGCTGTTTACTGGGAATACACGTTCAACACCAACACCGTAGCTTTCCTTGCGTACAGTGAATGTCTTGCGGGCACCGCTATTCTTAATGCAAAGAACAAGACCTTCATAAATCTGGACACGCTTGGTCTTACCTTCAATAATTTCGAAGTAAACCTTAACAGTATCTCCAACCTGGAAAGTCAAAGCATTTTCTTTCTTCTGCTGTTCTTCAATAGTCTTAATAAGATCCATTTTATTTCTCCTGGTTATTGCGGGCCTCTTTAGCTCTTAAAGCTCTAAGAAACCTGCTTTTCTTACGGTCATTTTTGTAAGTAACAAAATCCGTAAGTTCTTCGATCATTTTTTCTGCCTCTAAAGAAAGAGTACCATTTTCCATAGCCCTGGCAATCAAATCAGGACGATTGCGCAAAGTTTTCTGAAGGCTCTTTCTAAGGCGCCACTTTCGGATTTCTTCGTGGTTTCCCCCAGTCAAAACTGCAGGAACTTCCATGCCACGGTATACACTTGGCCTTGTATACTGAGGATATTCCAAAAGTCCGTCAGAAAAACTTTCTTCGTCAAGCGATTCATGGGTGATAACGCCATCCACCAGACGATAAATTGCATCTATCATCACAGTAGCAGCCAGTTCCCCACTGGACATCACATAATCCCCAATGGAAATCTCTTCATCCACATAAGAATCAATTATACGCTGGTCTATACCTTCGTAACGGCCGCATATAAAAACGATTTCTTCTTTCTGACTTAAATCTAAAGCTTTTTTTTGAGTAAAAGGCTTACCGCTTGGCGTAACATAAACAACATGTTTCGTCTTTTTATAAGCTTCTACAGAATCCAAAGCTTCACCTAAAGGCTCTGGCAATAAAAGTTGTCCAGCGCCTCCGCCGTATGGTGCATCATCACATGTGTGGTGTCTATCAAAGGCAAAATCCCTGATATTAACCAAATCGTAGGCAATAATTCCCTTTTCTACCGCCTTAGCCATGATCGAACTTTCAAAAAAAGCCCGGGGTATTTCAGGGAACAAGGTCAGCACAGTAAATTTCATTGGAGTTACTCCAGAATCCAGAGGTGCATCAGCTGCATCATTTTAGCTTCCACATCAACCTTGCCAATAAACTGGTCCTTGAAAGGAACAAAAACCTTTCTGGGACAGCCCTTTTTGTCAAACTTAACGTCATCCGCTAAAAGCGTAGAGCTCTCGGACAGCAAAATCTCAACAAGATAGCCTGATCCGCCTTCCATTACGTTTGTGACTGTTCCGACAGTATTTTCTGTCGTTGCGGTAAAATCCGCTGCATCACTATAAACCACAGACAAACCCTTAAGGTCTTCTATGTACCACTCACCCTTCTGCAGAGGATGTGCGTATTTGCGGGGAACTACGATTTCCCACCTGTTGTACTTTGCAGCTTCTTCAGGTGAATTGATCCCTGCCAGTTTCATATACAGAATGCCAGATGCCAAAGCAGTTTCTTCTATATTAAAGACCTTGCTGACATTTCCATCTGTCAAAGTCACTTCTTCCATACGCTCAAAATGATCGTACTCGCCGGAAGTGCTTTCCACCTTAAATTCGCCCGTTACTCCATGAGTCCCACGGACAATACCAACTACAAACTGCTCTGTCATCAGTCCAGAATTTCCAGGCTGTAACGCTTGCCGTCTTTATTTGCAGAAGCGCTTAAAACAGTGCGCAGAGCCTTTGCAATACGACCGTACTTGCCAATAACCTTGCCAATATCACCAGGAGCCACGCTTAACTGAAGAACAGGTCCACGTTCACCTTGTGTTTCTGTAACAGTGACTTGAGCTGGATCGTCGACCAATGATTTTGCAATATATTCAATCAGGTCTTTTTCCATGACTTGTCTCCTTTTTTACAGTTACTTTGTGATAGCTTTTCCGTTAACAGACAAGCCGTTTGTGTTAAGAATCTTCTTAACGATTGCAGTAGGCTGAGCACCAACACCAAGCCAATATTTGGCTCTTTCAGCATTGAGAACAGTCTGACCGTCAGAAGCGATTGGATGATATTCACCAATTTCTTCGATAGTTGTTCCATCGCGAGGCTTGCGTGAGTCCTGAACTACGATACGGTAATCAGGGCGCTTTTTTGTACCAAACCTCTTAAGTCTGATTTTAACCATTGATTCCTCCATAAGATCTTATTTTAAGACCCCAGATTTTCAAAGCCGCTTTCAATTTTTTTTAAAAGCCGCCTACAGTTATCCACACTAGACAGTGTGAGCAATTATTTTATAGATTTCCACCCCTTTAGTCAATTCAAGAAGGCCATTTTCAAGGCAAAAACTTTTTCTTTTTGAAGCATCCCGCCTTTTGTCAAACGGCCCTTGCAGCCTTCGCTAACGCTCATCACCCGTGGCTGCACCACGGGTGACTCTGGGCTTTCACGGCCGGCTATGCTGGTTTTGAAAAAGAGCAATCCTTTCGTAAAGCAGTTACGCCATGGAGGGCGCATTCTTTAAACTAACCGCTGGAATGCTGGTTTTGAAAAAGAAATTTTCCTTTTAAATGCGCCTAGCCCGCCGTGAAGTGGGCTGCCGCAGGCAGAGTGCGAAGCACCGAGGCGAACAGCCGAGCCACGAAAGGGCGGTAAAAGGAAAGCAGGTATGCTTCAAAAAAAAACTGTCTTCACATTGACAGCGATTTTTTACAATGGTAAACTCTTAGCCACTATAATTTAAAATCTAGTATAAGGAAAATTCCTATGGCAGAAAAGAAAGGAAAAGTTAACATTGGTGCTGTGATAATTTTGATTATCTCAGTTGTAGTTTTTATTCCGGTTGGTTCGGTTAGTATTGTGCAGTTGATTCAATCTAACAAGGCTGAAAAAGAAAAGGCTGTTTTTGGTTCTTATGGTGACAAAAAAATTGCCTGGGAACAGGGTTCAGATTTTGTAAACAGGGTTTCAAATTATGCCCAGTTTTACCAGCAGTATGGAATTGACATCAATCAAAACACCCAGTACCGCGATCAGATTATTCAGCAGTCTTACCAGGAAACACTTGAAACTTATGCATATTCAGCAAAGGTTTCAAAAACAGGTTATACTGTTTCTTCAAAAGAAGTTGACCGCCAGATAATGCAGCAGTTTAAAGATGCAGACGGCAACTTTGACAAAAATTCTTATGATCAGGCAGACAAGGACTCTCTGGCTTCTTACAAGGCTTCTGTAAAGGATTCAATTCTTGCAGGCACTTACACAGATGACCTTTTGGGCGAATCTACAATGGTAAATGGCCAGTCTTTGTATGGCGCAAAGGTTTCTTCAAAGGAAGTGGACTTTATTGCTTCAATGGGTGCAGAAAAACATTCATTCCAGCTGCTTCAGTGGGCAAAATCTGACTACCCTGCAGAAGAAGTTCTGGCTTTTGGAAAGGCAAATGCTGAAAAGTTTACAAAGTATGACATGTCTGCCCTTACCTTCGATTCAAAAGAAACTGCAGAAACTACTTTAAAGCAGCTGACTTCTAACGAAATTACTTTTGAAGATGCGGCAACACGTTCTTCACAACTTTACACAGATGCGCTTGGAAAGCTTACAAGCAATTATTCTTATGCCATCGAAAATGAAATTCTTGTAAACAAGGAAGATTTTGAAAAAATTACCAGTCTGGCAAAGGATGCCCTTTCTGCTGTAATTGAAACAAAGCAGCCTTATTCAATTGAATCCAGCTGGACAATTTTCCGTTGTGACGGTGAAAAGACAGTGGCTGACTTTAATGTAACTTTGCCTTCAGAAAGCGAAGCAACTGCAATAAGCGATGACGAAGAAGCAAAGGCAGAAGAAAGCCTGCCTGAAATTCTTACTGTTGTAAAAACTTACATGACTTCTTATGAAGCAGGTCATATTGAAAATTACTTTATGGACAAAGCAAAGATTATTGCTTCAAAGGCAAAGGTTTCTTCTTTTGAAGAAGCAGCAGCCGATGCAGGTCTTGAAATTGTAACTTGCGATCCTTTCCCGTTAAACTACGGAAATTCGCAGTTCTTTGATTCAGTTTCTTCACAGGGGGCTTTTGCAAACATTTCCAGAAACGAAGATGTTCTTAAAAAGATTTTTGCCCTTGATGTGGACGAAATCAGCGAACCTATGGTTATTGGTTCTTATGTTGCCCTTGTAAAGTGCACTGGTCTTCAAAAGGACAATGTGGCTGACATTGACAAGTCTTCTTATAACTCTACAATTGTTTCAAATAACCAGCTTTCGCTCAGCAACGCTTTAAATGATGATCCAAAAGTAAAAGACAACTTCTGGTCTACTTACATCAATACTTTTGGCATGCCGTCATCTTTCAGCGCTCAGTAATTTAAATGAGCAGCAGTGATTTATCTAAGCCCTGCCTGCTTAAATGCAGTCAGGGCTTATCTGTTTTAAAAAGCGTCACTTACAGGGGTAAAGCTCTTTATTCAAAATATGCTCCTGACAAGGCGGTTAAGGCCCTTGTAGAAAAGCAGACTCTTTTGGACAGCAGCATTTTTTTACTGGAATCTCCGGCCCTCTGGTATGGGGCAAAAGAACTTCTTGAAAAAATTTCTGACACTTCAATAGTGTGCGCTTTTGAAGCAGACAGGGAACTTTTTGCTTTTTCAAAGGACATTCTTAAAGAAAAAGATTTTGCAGGTAAAATACACTTTTTTTCCCCTGATTCTTTAGACGAATTTGACGACTTTCTTAGAAAAGAAGTGGAAGAAAAATCCTTAAAAAGAGTAATTCCATTAGACTTTAGCGCAGGCGTAAATTTTGAAAGGCCCCTTTACCAGAAAGTAAATCTGGCATGCCAGGAAATTGTTGAACGCTTTTGGAAAAACAGAATCACTTTGCAAAAATTCGGCCGCCTTTATTCAAAAAACTTTTTCTTAAATTTACCCAAATTGATTTATAGTGATGAGTTGGAAAATTTAGCCGGCACTATTAAAAAAAACATCATTCTTTTTGGAGCAGGAGAAAGTCTTGAAAAAATATTTTCTTTTGAAAAAAAAGAAGCCCTCATAAAAAAAATTAACCGCAGCTTTTTTGTTATTGCGGTGGATGCTGCCCTGCCAGCCCTCTTTGCCATGGGAATAAAGGTGGACGCGGCTGTTTTAATGGAAGGGCAGGCGGCTATTGCAAAGGCTTTTATTGGAAGCAAAAATAAAGTTCCTCTTTTAATCCAGGACTTGTGTTCAAGGCCGGACATTGCTTCTTTAATAAATGCAAGGCCACTTTTGTATCTTTCAAAATATGCCCAGGCGGCTTTTTTAAAAAAGGCAGAGGAAGAACTTTCCTTTACTTCGATTTTTCCTCCTTTGGGGTCGGTGGGGCTGATGGCACTTGAAGCAGCCCTTCTTTTAAAAGAATCTTCTAAAAAGATTTTTATTTTTGGTCTGGATTTTTCCTACAGTCTGGGAAAGACCCACGCTAATGGCTGCCCGGCCCACAAAAATCAACTTTTAAAAACAAATCGCCTTTGCCCCCTGGAAAATTATGATGCCTCTTTTTCTTCTGTCTGCATAAATGATAAAGGCGAAAATAAAATTTTCACCAGCCAGGCCCTGCTTTCTTATGCCAGACTCTGTGCCTCTTACGCCAGCAATGAAAAGCACAAAAATGAAATTCTTGAAATAGAAGGCTTTTCTTTACAAAAGGGCTTTGCCAGTTTTTCTTTGGATGATTTACTGGGATTGAAGGATGAGGTTGTTAATGAAGAGGATGATTGTCCTTCGAAAAGCGAAGGCGTGTTTACGAAAGAGGTTACCTGTCCTGCAAAAGATGATGGTATGTTTACAAATGCTGGACCTTCGAAAGACGGGGGGCTGTTTACGAAAGAAGCTGCCTGTCCTGCAAAAGACGCCCCCCTCTCCTTTCCAAAAGAAAAAATAAAGTCCTACCTGGAAAAAGAAGTGACTTCCTTACAAATCGCCAGGGATCTTTTGTCAAAGGGAAAGGACTCAGCCTTTTTTGACAAAGACAAAAGTCTTGAAAGTCAAATAGAAAATCTACTTTCAAAACGCGAATATCTCTTCCTTCATTTTCCAGACGGAAACAAATTTAAAAACGAAAAATCATTTTTAAAAAGAATAAGGGCCGAACTGGACTATTTTATAAAAATCCAAAAACTGGCCCTTTCATTCATCGAATAATTTTTTTAGTCAAAACCAAAATCACTTTTAGAAATTCCTGCAAAACTAATTGTCTTCCTTTTCCTTTAAAACGGCAAGGAAGGCGCTTTGCGGAAGTTCAACATTACCTGCCATAAGCATACGCTTTTTTCCGGCCTTTTGTTTTTCAAGCAGTTTTCTTTTTCTTGTAACGTCACCACCGTAACACTTTGCAAGAACATCTTTTCGGACTGGGTTTACAGTTTCGCGTGCAATGATTGTTGCCCCAATGGCACCTTGAATTGCAATCTTAAACTGCTGTCTTGAAATTTCACCTTTCAACCTTTCGCAAACAACCTTTGCCCTTTCCACAGCACTAGGCCTGTAACACAACTGGGCCAAAGCGTCAACAGGTTTTGAGTTTATCAAAATATCAATCTTGACCAAATCACTAGGCCTGTAATCAATTACTTCATAATCAAAACTTGCATAGCCGCGGCTGTAAGATTTCAGCTTATCGTGAAAATCAAAAAGCACTTCTGCCAGAGGCATTTCGTATGTCAGTTCAACACGCTTTTCATCAAGATACTGCATGTCCTTTTGCATTCCCCTCTTAATGCGGCACAATTCCATAATGGAACCAAGATACTCACTTGGAGTAATAATGCTTGCGCGAATGTAAGGTTCCTCCGAAGCATCAATTTTTCCTTCCGGAAAATCAGCAGGATTATCAACTAAAATCCAATCCTTGCCTGGCTGCTTTACCTTGTAGCGGACACTAGGTGCCGTAAAAATTACAACTTGATCAAAATCCCTTTCAAGTCTTTCTTGAATAATTTCAAGATGTAAAAGACCCAGAAATCCGCAGCGGAAACCATTTCCCAAAGCCAGAGAATTATCTTTTTCGTAAACAAGAGAAGCATCGTTCAACTTCAACTTTTCCATGGCATCCTTCAATTCTTCATAATCATTTGAATCAATAGGGTAAATTGAAGAAAAAACAACCGGCTTTACATCCTTAAAACCAGCCAAAGGTGCGCTGGCCGGATTTGCCGCATTCGTAATAGTGTCACCAACCCTCACATCAGAAACAGTTTTAATGCCGGAAATAATGTACCCAACATCCCCCGCTTCCAGAAGGCCTGTGCGCTCATAATTAATTTTAAAAATTCCAACCTGCTCAACTTTATACTCTTCGCCGTTACTCATCAGGCTGAGGGTATCACCTTCCTTGATGCGGCCATTTTTTACCCTGATGTGAACAATAACACCTCGGTACTCATCATAGTGGCAATCAAAAATAAGAGCCTGCAGTGGACCATTTACATCACCTTCTGGCGGCGGAAATTTTGTAACAATTGCTTCAAGCAAAGCGTCAATGCCTTCACCAGTTTTTGCAGACACCAGCTGGGCGTCAGAAGAATCCAGGCCCAGGTCGTGATCAATTTGATGTTTAACACTTGGAATGTCTGCGCTTGCAAGATCAATTTTGTTAATGACAGGAACAATTGTCAAATCATGCTCAAGGGCCATATACATATTCGAAACAGTCTGGCTTTCCACCCCCTGAGTCGCATCGATCAAAAGCAGGGCCCCTTCGCAGGAAGCAATAGCGCGCGAAACCTCATAAGAAAAATCCACATGGCCCGGAGTGTCAACAAAATTCAATTCGTAATCGTGACCATCTTTTGCGTGGTATGGAATAGTCACCGCCTGACTTTTTATAGTAATTCCGCGTTCCCTTTCAATATCCATGTTGTCAAGAATCTGGTTCATCATCTGGCGGTCTTCAATAATCTGCGCCTTTTGAATCAAGCGGTCAGCCAGCGTCGACTTTCCGTGGTCAATGTGGGCCGTAATACAAAAGTTGCGCTTGTATTTCATGTCTGTCATTTTTTTCCTCAAAATATTTAAAAATGTTTTTTAAACTCAACCAATTATAAGACATCTTAAAAAAGTCGTCTATCGTGATAACTTTTTTTATTTTTTTTGAAGCATACCGAATTTTGTTAAACGGCCCTTCCGCCACTTGCTGCGCGCGGTCCTTCGGACGGCCTCCGGCCTGGCTCCAGGGCCGGCTAGGCGCATTAAAAAAAGAAATACTTCTTTCGTAAAAGACCTGAAACTGGCTTCATGCTCACTACAATCACGGCTACCGCATAAAAAAAGAAACACGCCTTTCGTAAAACAGCGGGCAGAAAAATGTCGCTGGCACTTCTTTTCAAAAAAATCAAAGGCCCTTACAAAAGAAAAATCTTTTTTAAAAATAGTAAGGGCTATTTAAATTTACAGCCAGACCAATTCCCATGTCCACAAAACCATTCTTTCTTTTTTTTGCATACACTTCAATCGTAAGCAGGGAATTATCCGAAGACGTATAAGCATTCACCAGCTGCATGGTGTCACCTTCAGAAAAACCGCTTAAGTCAGCTGTAGAATTTTTCATCACATCCGTAATCACATACAAATTTTTATTTGAACTTGAAACAGTGGCCAGTTTAATTCCAAAAATAGGGTAAAGGGAAGAAGTAATTATGTCATGACTATAAACTGAATAGCCTGGCTGTGCAGGTCTTTCTTCCAGGTAAAGAGGCATTTCTTTTTCATTGCCTTCAGAATCAACAAAAGAAAATTTTGCAATCGAGCGGGCAGAAAGACGGATGTATTCACTGTGCAACTGATCAATCGAATAAATGCTTTTACCATTCAATTTACAAATCAAATCATTTTCCTTTATGCCACCTAGAAAAGCACTGGACCCCGGCTGAACATAATTTACCAGAACCCCCTCTTCTTTTGTTCCAGACCCCGGCAGTCTTTTTGTCTTTCCATAAGAGCCAATCCAAATGTGTTTCTTTTCTCCGCCGGCAAACAAAAAAGGCAAATCGTTTTTTAAATATTCAATTGGAATGGCAAAATTCAATCCATCATAATACTGAACAGATGCAAAAACTACCGCCTGAATTTTTCCATCCTGGTCAATCAAAGGACCGCCTGAATTTCCGGAATTAACAGCAGCATCCAGCTGGAAAACTTTTGCACTCATATTCAAATCTCTGGCGGTAGAAGAAATGACGCCGCTTGTCAAAGTACTTTCAAGGCCCACCGGTGAACCAATCGCGTAAACCTTATCCCCCACTTCCAGGTGGCTGTCCCCGCCCAAATCAAAATAGTAAGGAGCATCAACTTCAGTTTTTAAAAGAGCTAAGTCCAGGGTTTTGTCGTAGCCAACAACTTTTGCCGGAATGCGGTTTTCTGTGTCACCGGACAGTTTTATGTAAAGGTGGGCATAACCTTCGTATTTTGGATCAACACAGCTTTCAATTACATGGTGATTGGTAACAATGTAACCGTTTTTAGAAATAAAAAATCCGCTTCCCAAAACAACATCTGCAAAGCCCAGCCGTTTTTCAATTTTAATTCCCCTGTCCACCCAGACAGTTACAGTTCCTTTTACACAATCCGAAATCGACGCTTTTTCTTTAAACGAAGATTTTAAAGAACTGATATCTTTAGAAAAGTTTTTTTCCAAATCAAAAAAATCCTTTTTTACTTCATCGATTTTTTCGTAACTCAAACTTTCCAGAGAAGAATAAATTCTATAAGCCTCCATATAATTTTTTTCTTCAAGGGCAGCCTTGTATTTTTCCAAAGTCAATGCCATGCATTCGTCATAACATTCTTTTGCAGCAGGCATTTTTTTGTTTTCATTTAAAAGCCATGCCCTCCACAAAGCTTTTACAAAATCCTTGCTTTTAAATTCTTCAATCCTTTTTATTTCTTCATTCACAATGTCATCAAGACTGTAATCAAGTGCTGTAAAAACCTGGTCTTCTGCAAGACCAAAAGTTGTATTGCAGGAAATAAAAAAATCACTTGCTGCAAGAAAAAAAATCAAAAGGTAAATTAAAAAGTATTTTGAACTATCGCTTTTTTTCATAAAAAATTCCTTGGCATTTTTTTTACGGGCATCTTGAAAATCATTCTATGACATTTGCAAAATTGCAGCCATTTACTTTTACCAGCAAAGCCCTTGCCCCGCCGTCAGAGTTAATCATAAGACTTTGACCTGCTTCAATATTTACAAAAGCCTTAGAAATTTTTTTTGCAAAATCACCGTCTCCTTCCTTGCCTACCCAGTAAAACATATAAGCAGAATCTTTAGTTACATTAAGAACTTTATTACCGCATTTTACGATTTTTGGAATTTTATTAAAACTTGTAATCGTAACAAGATGGCCATTTTTATTCTGATAAAACATTGCATCTTCTTTTAAAGGCTCTTCATTTCCGCTTTCATCAAAAGACTTTCCGTAACGCACATAACGCACTTCCCACTTACCGTCATTATCATTGTCCCATGAAGAAATCTTTCCATTACCGCCAGTGTATTCTTCTGTGTAATCAGCCACTGAATCTTTGTCACGATCCACTTGAATCATGCGCAGATAAAAAGGACTGGCATTTGAAGGCAGACCGTAAATCTTTGTTAAAACCGCCCTTTCATCTTCCATAGAATGAATCATTTCATTGTTTTCGTCACAGGCATAAAATTCACTTGTTTCAAAAATTCCGTCCCCATCATTATCAACTAAACGGTAAAGTGGCAAATCATTTTCAAAAACAGCATGGGCGTAAACTTTTCCATTCTGGCTGTACCTTGCAGACTGCAGCTTTCCATCAAGAGTAGCAAAATAAATCTGACCATCTTTTCTTTCAAGTGTTGGTGTGGAAAAACCACGGGTACTTTCAAGCAAAAGTTCCTGTGTTAAATCCGCACCTTTTAAATTCAATTGAGGAAAGTAAAAAACTTTTCCTGTCACAGAAGAAATTTCTTTTTCGTCAATCAAAGAAAATGGTGACCAGGCAAAAGTATCTTCCACAATATCAAAAGTATATTCATCATTCCCCTTTTGGTCCTTAAAAACACAGGACTTAAGATAGGGGTAAGTTCCCCATGAAAAATCCATTTTGTATTCGCTTATATGACCGCTAAGAGGCTGACCAAAGTCGCAGACAATTTTCCAGTTTTCCTTTCCATCCTGATTTTTATCATAGGAAATTATTTGTGGCCGTCCCCGGGAATATTTCACATACATGTTGTAAATGCCGTCACCATCAGTGTCACGAAAAATGCTGCCAGAAAAAGCATTCAGATAGTCAGCTGCTTTTTCTACAGAATCCTCCTCTGTCAAAGAAGACAAAAAATCCACAAGATATTTAAAATCAATTTCCCTGTCAGAAAAAGAAGTAAAATAAGAAAGTGCCTCGTCTTCAGAAAACAGGCCTTCTTCCATTGCAAGTTTTGCGTAAAGGGGATGACTTAAATTTCTTGCCTTAAAGGACTCAAGCAAATGCAAACGGTCTGCCCCACTTGCAAAAGAAGCTGCAAGAATTTCAAGTCCGGCATTTTCGTCAGGGTAAGGACTGTCATATTGAAGAATTTGTTTTATATAAAAATTTTTTATAACAGAAAGACTTTCATCTTTATCTTCCGGATTTTCCATCGTAAAAAAAAGATAAGGGAATCTTGTGTCCTGTGGGTAAAGTTTTCTGGCAGTGTCAATTTTTTTTCTTGCCTTTAAAATCGAATCAGACCTATTCATTCTGTAATAAGATTTTGCCCTTACAAAATCCGCATCGCATGAAAGAATTTTTGGCTCCTGGTCCAAAATGCTTTCCACTTGCTCAAAAAGGCCAGTGTCACAAAGTAAATCTGCATACAAAAGACGGGCAGCGTCACGAAAATAATTTACCCAGTTATTTTTTTCCAAAGCATTTTTTACTAAAGGAATTACATCAGCCTTTGCCCCGCCGCTATTATTTTCACAAAGGGCCATCATGTACCACAAGTCAGAAATTGAATCATCATAAGAAAGACCCAAAGATGCCTGTGAAGCAGCCGCATTCCAGTTTTTTATCTCAGCAGAATCTTTTGCCAGGTTCAGGCAGCGCAGGGCCGATTTTTGATTTGAAGATGAAAGAGATTTTTCCAATTGATTATCCCCCTTAGCCGGAGCAAGACCATAAAATCCTAAAGAAGGAAAAATCCATACAGACAAAATCAAAAGAAAAGAAAAAAAATTTTTTTTCATTTTACAATCCTAAAACATTCCAATTCACTTTGAAAAGCTGCCTGTAAAAAATTCAATTTTTAAAGACAACTAGAATCAAAAAAATCCAAAAGCAAAAATTTATAAAAGGCAGTTTCCACTAAAAAAAAATACCTTCTACAAAATCCAGTTCTTAAAAGCAAAAATGCTGCCCCAAAGCAAAACAATTTCATTTTGACCAGAAGAAATATTTTCCAGAACAGGAATTTTATTTCTAAAATCCCCAGTTTTAAAATCCGAAAGCACCTTTGAAAGACTCTTAAAAGAACCATCCGCCTGCCTTACCTGGTCACCACTTTGCGGCGATCTGAAAACAAAAGGAAATTTCAATTTTTCAAGACTTATACTTTCATTTTTTTCTCCGTCAAAAAGACAAAGCTTCATTTTATTATCGGCATTTTCTACAGTTAAGCGCCAATTTCCTACATTAAATTTTCCACTTTTTTTCACAAGCAGAAAATACCCGCTTTCAAAAGATCCCTCAAAATCTTCCATTACTTCTTTCTTTTTTAAAATATGATTTTTTTTCAGGATTTGAATTTTATCATTTTTTTTACAAAGGCATACTTCTTTATTTTCAATAGTAAATTCTTCTTCAAGCGAATTTTTCCTAAGGATTTCACCCACAAAAGAAAAAGCAAGCCGCTCTTTTAAGCCCAGTTCAAAAAATATTTTTAAAAGCAGGCGCCGTCTTATGGCAGCACTTTCTTTTTCAAAAGAAGTAGCAGTAAAAGAAAAAATAAATTCCCCGCCAGAAATATTTTTTTCCACCAGACTAAGAAAAACTTTTTCCGTATAGCTTTGCAAAAAATCTTCGTCATCAGCATTTTTTTCTGCCAGATGCTCTACTCCACTTCTCCAGCCCACAAGTTCTTCATCCAAAAAAGGAATAATTTTATTGCGGATTTTATTTCTAAACATCTTATTGTCAAAATTAGTTTTATCTGTCCGCCATTCAATTTTATTTTCCAAAAGATATTGTTCAATTTCACTTCTGTGGATTTTTAAAAGTGGCCTGAAAAAACGATTTCTTTCTTTTTGAATGCCAGACAGTTTTGAAGATCCCTGAAAAAATCTCATCAAAACAGTTTCATCAAAATCATCAGCATTGTGG
>CAVJHV010000040.1:0-19150 GCA_963649315.1 Treponemataceae bacterium
AGCTTGAGCAGCTTCTTGAAAGCGTTATGTCTCAGAATAATATTTTTGATTCTGTCATGGAAAGTCTTTCTTCTGGAATTATTATTCTGGATCCTGAATGGAAAATAATTTCTCTTAACAAAGCTGCTGAAAGAAATTTGCCTTTTTTGCTTTATCAAGTTGAACAAAAAAATGAACACTATATCTGGGATTTAATTGATGATGCTTACATTTCAAATTTTTTGTATGCAGCTTACAAGAATGACAAAACAAATATTAGTGATGAATTCAGTTTTACTTTAAATGATAAAGTTCATTTTATAAATTTGCGCATTGTTCCTTTTGTTCAAAAAATAAATGATGCAGAAAAAGACTGCATTAAAAATCTTATAGCTGGCACCATTATCACCATTGATGATATTACAGAAAAAAAGCAAAAAGAAATTCTTTCCCACAGAATGGAAAACCTTCGTTCTTTAACAAACCTGGCTGCTTCTGTGGCACATGAAATAAAAAATCCTCTGGGCGCAATAAGTATTCACATTCAACTTTTGCAAAAGTCCATTGAAAAGGCACGAAAAGGTGATGGTCTTTTGCCTCAGGAAAAATTTCTTGAAAATTACCTTGATGTTGTAAACGAAGAAATTGAAAATCTGAACAAAATAGTTGTAGATTTTCTTTTTGCCGTCAGACCTGTTCAGCCTGAGTATTCTTTAGTTGATGTTGATGCTGCTGTTGAAAAAACAGTAAAATTTTTTACACCGGAATTTAATTCTAAAAATATCGATATTGAATGTCACCTGATTGACAGTCAGACACGCCTTTTAATCGATGAAAATCTTTTTAGACAGGTTTTGGTTAACATTTCGCAAAATGCCCTTTTTGCAATCGAAGAGCGCTTTGGAAAATCCCAGTCAGTTGATTTAGACAAAGCTTTTGCTTCGCAAGAGCAGATTCTTGCCTCAGAAAATGGTCAGGCTGCAAATAAAAATAAAATTTTACCGAATGAAAGTTCCCTTGAAAAAAATAGCGGTACTTTACTTTTTGAATCACTTATAAAAAATGAAAAATACATTTTGACCATCACAGATAACGGTTGCGGCATGGATGATAAAACTGCTGAAAGAATTTTTGAACCTTACTACACTACAAAATCCAATGGTACAGGCCTTGGAATGACAATGGTTTATAAAATCATTAAAGAATTCAGCGGAGATATTGAAGTTCATTCCGTAAAGGGACATGGAACAAGTTTTACAATTACACTTCCTGTTCCACAAAAGAAAACTATGCTTTTGGAAAATAATTCCTAAAAAATATCTTTGTTTTTAGGCGGTAAAAAAATGAAGTTTACAATTTTAATCATTGATGATGAAAAAAATATTCGAGAAGGTCTTGCTTCGAATTTTGAACTTGAAGATTATAATGTAAAGACGGCCGAAAATGGTGAAGAAGGATTAAAACTACTTGCCAATGGTGACATAGATTGCGTTATAACAGATTTGAGGATGCCGGGGATTTCTGGGGAAACAGTGCTTAGAAAAATAAAAAGTGAAATGCCTGCAATTCCTGTAATCATTTTAACTGGCCATGGCAGTATTGACGCTGCCGTTGAAGCTATGAAAAATGGTGCTTATAATTTTTTAACAAAGCCTCTTAATCTGGATCAACTTAATATGATTGTAAAGAGGGCTCTGGAAAACAGGGAAGTTACTTTGCAAAGTCAGCAGTTAAAAAAGGAACTGGGAGACAAAAAAGCTTTAAACGAAATGATTGGCAACAGTCCTGCCATGCAAAAAGTTCAGCAGACAATCAAAAAAGTTGCAGACAGCAAAGCTACAGTTTTAATTACAGGCGAAAGTGGTGTTGGAAAGGAACTTGTAGCAAATGCCATTCACAATCTTTCTTCCAGAAAGGAAAATTCTTTTATAAAAGTTCACTGCGCTGCTTTAAGTGAAACTCTTTTGGAAAGTGAATTGTTTGGTCATGAAAAAGGTTCATTTACCGGTGCAGAAAAAATGCAGAAAGGTCGCTTTGAACTTGCCCATAAGGGATCCATTTTTCTGGATGAAATTGGTGAAATCAATCAGAATGTTCAGATAAAAATTTTGAGGGTTTTACAGGAAAGAAAATTTGAGCGCGTTGGTGGAGAAAAAACAATTGATGTAGACGTTCGCGTTATTTGTGCCACAAACAGAAATCTTGAAGAGGAAGTAAAAGCCGGTCGTTTTAGGGAAGACCTTTACTACCGCCTTAATGTTATTCACATTCACGTTCCTCCTTTAAGGGAAAGAAAAGAGGACATTCCCTTGCTTATGGCATCTTTTCTTTCTGAATTTAATGAAGAAAACGGCAAGTCCATTGAAGGATTTTCCGGCAGGGCAAAGAGCTGCATGTTTAAATACGACTGGCCTGGAAATATTCGTGAATTGCGTAATTGTGTAGAAAGTGCTGTGGTCATGTGTTCTTCGAACGAAATACAGCTTGATGATTTGCCTCCAGTTGTTAGTGAAGCAAGTGGCCGCGAAAATATCAGCGTTCCTCTGGGCCTTACCCTGGAAGAAGCTGAAAAAATCGTGATTACAGAAAACCTTGCTAAAAATTCAAATAACAAAAGTAAAACAGCGGAAATTTTGGGAATAGGACGAAAGACTTTGCAAAGAAAACTTGCAGAGTGGGGCATAGCAGAAAATTCTGAAAATTCACAAAGTGAAAATTCGGAAGGTCAAGGGGAAAAAGCTGAATAATTTTTTTTGCATTGAGTTCTAAAAAAATATAGATTAAAATATAGAAATGGAAGAAGAGAAAAGTTCATTTTATGATCGTTTGGGGGATTTGCTTTCAGAAACTCTTGAAGCCGGACAGGTAAATTTTATTCGCCTGGAAAGGGAAGAACTTGCTGGGGAAGGGGGGAAAAAAAATTCTTCAACGAACGGGAACTCATCTTCAACAAAAGGAGGCACATCTTCAGCGGATGGCGCAAATTCTTCTGTAGAAGAGACTGTATCTTCAACAAAAGTCCCAATGTCTTCCACAGACCGTACTTCATCTTCAACGAACCGGGCTTACTCTTATGCAAAAGAGGAAGCTTCTTCTACAAACCGCGCCACATCTTCCACAAATCGTACCACCTCTTCCACAAAAAACTCCACATCCACATCTTTCACCAGAAAAAGGGTAATCTACAAACATATCACCCCGGAAATTTCAAAAGCCTTTCGCCTCTTGGATATTACACCCAGTGCCAATCTTGAAGATTTAAAAAAAGCCTACAAAGAAAAAATCAAATACTATCATCCGGACAAATTCCAGAATAATCCTGTTATGGAAAAAGTCGCAACTGACAAAACCAGGCAGGTGGTTGAAGCCTACGCTCTTCTTATTGATTTTATTTCCACCTGATTTTACAGGCGGCCTCTAAAAAACTCCTTTAAAAAAAGAAAATCGGAACCCCACAACGTAAGATTCCGATTAAAATTCGTAAGAAAGTTTTTCAGGAAAAAATTAAATTACAGTTCCTGAAGGAATTACAGCGCCCTTTCTAATTACAATTATACCGTCTGCGCTGTAGAATAATCCGTGATCCCCATCATCATAGTGCTTACCTGTTGCGTTAATGCTACAGTTGTCACCGATGTGGGCATTTTTATCAATAATAACCTTTTCAATTTTGCAGTTAGCACCAATTCCAACATTAGGAATTCCCTTCTTCTGGTTAGCTGCCTTTTCTTCTTCAGATTCATAGTAGTCAGCACCCATCATTACAACTCCATTCAAATCACTGTGTTCATTAATGATTGAGCGCACACCAATTACTGATTTTTGAATGCGTGAATTTGTAATTACGCAGCCTTCACTAGCCAAAGTTGAAGTAAGGTCAGCATTATTAATTTTGCTTGGCGGTAAGTTTCTCATGTGAGTGTAAACAGGCTTTGCTTCATCATAGAAGTTAAAATGAGGAACTGGGCTTGTAAGGTCAATTGTTGCTTCGTAGAAAGACTTAATTGTTCCAATATCTTCCCAATATCCATTAAAAATATATGACTGGACTTTTTTATTTTGAATTGCCATAGGAATAATTTCTTTTCCAAAATCTATGTATTCATTATTAAGCATTTCATCCATAGTTTCAGAATTAAAAATATAAATACCCATAGAAGCAAGATATTCAAGGTCTGCAGGCAAATCACCGCGTGACTCTTCAGGAATTTTCCATTCAGAAATGTCTGCATCCTTAGCAGGCTTTTCCATAAACTCAGTAATCCTCTTGTCTGCATCAACCTTCATGATTCCAAAACCAGAAGCATCCTCGCGGTTTACAGCCTTTGCAGCAATAGTAATATCTGCACCAGACTTAATGTGGGCATCCATAAAAGCCTTTAAATCCATTCTGTACAACTGATCGCCGGACAAAATAATGTAATGAGTAGGGCGCTGTACTTTAAAATGCTGGAAATTTTTTCTTACCGCATCAGCAGTACCTTCATACCAGCCAGAATGTTCAAGAGTCTGTTCAGCCGCAAGAATTTCAACAAAACCGTGACTAAAGCGGTCAAAGTTATAAGAATTAATAATGTGCAAGTGCAAAGAAGCCGAGTTAAACTGAGTCAAAAGATAAATCTTTTTAAAACCAGAGTTGATACAGTTAGAAATCGGAATATCAACAATCCTATATTTTCCACCAAAAGGAACAGCCGGCTTAGAACGTTCCTGTGTCAAAGGGTAAAGCCTAGTCCCTTTACCACCGCCCAAAATAATAGCTAGAACGCGTGGTTCTTCATTTGAGTAATCTGATGCTGCCATGTGAATTCTCCTTAAAAAGGCTCCAGTCGAGCGCTTGCCCATAAAGTCTTTTTTGTGATTTATATTTATTACTTGAAGAAATTATAAAACTGAATTCTCTAATTTGCAAGTTATATGTTTTTTAAAAACACTATTTTTTTTAAATTTTTAACGGGGAAAGCCTTCCCCTCGCTCCAGCCACTTCGTGTCTTCCGCTACCCCTTCTGCGGGCCTCAGTCGCCGGCCCGCAACGCCCGCTGTACTTTTTTTAGAACAATATTTTTTTCAAATGCTTAAGTCAATTTTTTAACTTCCGATAATGAATACAAGAGGTAAAGTATGGTTCGCGGTTGGTATATTGGTGCTAGCGGAATGAATGCCCAGCAAAACAGACTGGATGTTATTTCAAACAACCTGGCAAACGTTGACACGACAGGTTACAAAAAAGACGTTGCAGTAAGTAAAAATTTCAGTGAACTCCTCATCAGAAGAACAAGAGATGACGGAGTTTACGCTTTTGCTGCCGGTTCTGTAGATTCCATGCCTAGTGTAGGAAAGTTAGGTTTAGGTGTTGAAACAAACGAAGTCTACACAGATTTTGACCAGGGTTCCTTTAAATCAACAGAAGGAAAAACAGACATGGCATTAAGCGGCCAGGGATTTTTTGTTGTAGACACACCAGATGGCGAACGCTTTACAAGAAACGGAAATTTTCACATAGGCAAAGAAGGCATTCTTCTTACAAAAGAAGGCTATCCTGTCATGGGCGAAAATGGTCCCATTCAACTGGAAGATGATAAATTTTTCGTAAACAAAGACGGCATGATTTATACAGAAAATACAAATGAAGAAGTTGATCGTTTTAAAATTGTCCGATTTGATAATGAACGCTACCTGGAAAAGCAGGGCTCTTCACTTTATGCCACAAATGATATTGCAGGTGACTATCATATTGCAGAAGGCAGTGAAAGACCTCAAATGCTCCAGGGCTATACAGAAACAAGCAATGTGAACATAGTAAACGAAATGGTTCAAATGATTGAAGTAAACCGCGCCTATGAAATGAATCAAAAAACAATTCAAACTGAAGATACAATGATGGACACTCTCTGGAGCCAGGTTGTAAGAGTTAATTCTTAAGGGTAAAAGGTGGAATAAGTTATGGTAAGAAGTCTTTGGAACGCAGCAACAGGAATGAACGGTCAGCAGGCCGCAATTGATACAATTTCAAATAACCTTTCAAACGTAAACACAACAGGCTTTAAACAGCATCGCGCAGAATTTGAAGATTTGGTTTATCAAAATGTAAAACTTGCAGGCACTCCTGCCACAGAAGACACAGTTACTCCAGTAGGCCTCCAGATGGGCTCTGGCGTAAAACTTGCTGCCACACAGAGGGTAATGTCACAAGGTTCCCTGCAGGCAACAGGCGTAGACACAGACATCGCAATTGTTGGAGACGGATTTTTCAGGGTGCAGCAGTATGATGGCAGCTGGGCCTACACTCGCGACGGTACTTTTAAAGTTGACATGACAGGTCAGCTGGTAACAGCAAATGGACTTCGCGTAGTTCCAGAAATCATTTTGCCGGAAGGTTTTCAGTTGGAAACTTTGGCCATTTCTGATGACGGACGCGTAAGTGTTAAAGTAAATGGCTCTAATGAACCAACAATGGTAGGTCAGCTTGAACTTTACCGCTTTCCAAATGCAGTAGGGCTTGAAAGTGAAGGGGACAACCTTTACAAAGTAACAAATGCCTCGGGTGCACCAATTGCAGGCCGCCCTGGTTTTGAAGGAATGGGTCTTGTAAAGCATAAGTTTGTGGAAATGTCCAACGTTTCTGTTGTAAACGAAATGGTTCAAATGATTGTAGCCCAGAGAGCCTACGAATTTAATTCAAAGGCCATTCAGACAAGTGACACAATGCTTCAGACAGCCGCAAATTTAAAAAGATAATTTCTAGCATTTAGTGGCATGTGTAAAATTTAAAATTTGCATGTGGCAGCTTACTTTCAAATATTGATTTAGAGGTTTTTATGGCAGTAAATGGAATTTCAGGAACAAATATAACAGGCACTCTTTCAAACGGCTCTGCCACTATTTCTCAAACATATAAAAATTCTGAATACAATAATTTTAAATCACTTCTGGAAAATATTGAATCAAAAAAAGAAAAAAACGCTGGCTTCACAGGAACAAGTAATCTTTCAAGTTCGCAGGTATCTTCCGGAAAAAGATTAAATGGTGACTACACCCAGGGCTTTGAAGGAACCTTTACTTCTGAAAAAGACAAGCATGCTTCTCCTTCAGGCATGGCTGCCCAGGCCTATTATGGAAATGCCAAAAAGCCTGAAATCGACAAAACATCAGAGCTGTACGAATCAGCAATGGAAATGGAAAATTATCTTGTAAAGATGATGCTTTCTTCAATGCGGTCCACAATCATGAAAAGCGATTTAACAGGTAGCGAAAATTCCTACGCAAGAGACATGTATGAAGACATGCTCTATGACAATTACGCAGAACAGTTGACAAAATCTGCCAGCTTCGGCTTTGCAGATCAAATCTACCTTGAACTTTCAGGTCAGCGTTAAAAAAATTACTTAAAAATCTTCTCCTTGTAAAATCTTCAGCAAAAGAGTATTATTCTTTGCATGACAGACTCTTTACCAATCGATTTTAAAAATAAACATTTACATTTTGTTGGAATAAAGGGAACAGGTATGGTTGCACTTGTTGAGCTTTTAAAAGCTAAAGGCGCAATCATCACAGGCTCTGACGTAGCAGAAAGATTTTACACAGATCAAATTATAGAAAAACTCGGTCTAAAAGCTCTTCCTTTTTCAAAAGAAAATATCACAGACAGCATAGATTATGTAATTTATTCTTCAGCATACAGCCCGGAAAATAATGAGGAATTAAAAGAAGCAAAGGCAAAAAACAAGCCCATGCTCCTGTATTCCCAGGCTTTGGGCCTTGTAAGCCAAAGTTCCTTTAGCGCAGGAATATGCGGTGTTCACGGAAAAACAACAACAACGGGTTTTGCAGGAACAATTTTAAAATACCTTGACTTGAACTCTCAGGCTCTGGCCGGCAGCATCATTTCTTCCTTTGGAAATTCATGCACAATGACATCAGCTTCATTCGACCCGGAAAAAAAACATTATTTCCTGGCAGAAACCTGTGAATATCAGAGACACTTTCTTGACTTTTGCCCAAAGAAAATCCTCCTCACATCCGTAGAAAGTGATCACCAGGACTACTATCCCACATATCAGGACATCCGCGATGCCTTCGTAGAATACATTTTAAAATTGCCACAGGGCCAGGATTTAATTTACTGTGCAGACAACCCGGGCGCCGTAGAAACAGCCCAAATTGCAAAATCAAAAAGACCAGACATCAACTTTATTCCATACGGCACAAAAGCTACGGGCGATTATAAATTAACTTTTGGACAGATAAAAAATGGCAGACATTCCTTTAACATAAAACTTTTAGGTGACTGCCAGATTTCTGTCCCAGGTGACCACAATGTGCTTAACGCCTGCGGAGCCTTTGCCCTTGTTTCAAGATTTATTCTGGAAGATCAAAAAAATATTTGTGACTACACTTCAAAAATCAAAGAAGCCCTGGAAAATTTTTCCGGTGGAAAAAGGCGCAGCGAAATTATTGCCCATACAAAAACGCCTTCAGGTCAGGATTTAATTGTCCTTGATGATTACGGTCATCATCCTACAGCCATAAACACCACCTTAAAAGGCTTTCGTGATTTTTATTCAAACCATAAAATCATTGTGGATTTCATGAGTCACACCTATACACGTACCCAGGCCCTGCTTGAAGAATTCGCTTCAAGTTTTAAATACGCAGACACCGTTATCATAAATAAAATTTACGGTTCAGCCCGGGAAGATGCCTCTAAAGCAAATGTTACAGGTCAAATTCTGGCGGAACATGCAAAAAAATATCACAAGCATGTCATTTACGCAGATGATTTTGATACAGCTGCCTGCCAGGCCTACGAGCTCTTAAAAGATGATTCTGGACCACAATACCCGGACGGTTATCTTTTTGTAACAATGGGGGCCGGTGACAACTGGAAAGTTGGACAAAAACTTTTAGAAAAACTGTCTTTTCAATCTGCAAAAAAATAAATCTGCAAAAATAAAATGAGGGGGACCACAAATGTAATTTTTTACCATTCGTCGCTCCCCTAAAAGGAATAAAAAATGAACAGCATGACCGGCTACAGCTACAAGGAAGAAATTGTAGATGGCACTCAAATTTCAGTTGAAATAAAATCCGTTAACTCCCGCTTTTTGGACTTAAATATCAATTTGCCATACTTTTTAAGCCCCCTCGAAAGTACAGTCAGAAAAATCGTTACAGAAAGAGTTGTCCGTGGAAAAATTGATTTATCCATCCGTGTAAAAGACTTAACATCTCCTGCAAAAGTAACAGTTGATTCCCAGGCCGCCCTCATGTACCAGAATGCAGCACTTGAAGTCGCAAAAGCCTTAAATCGCAAAGCAGATGAAATCCCCCTCACATTCATCTTGTCCCAGGAAGGCGTCTTTAACATCACATACGACTATGACGCAGACAGCTACTGGAAAAAAATTCAGACAGTCTTTGACAAAGCTTTTAAAGCTTTCCTTGAAGACAGAAGAAGGGAAGGGGAAAATTTAAAAATCGATTTACTTGAAAAACTTTCTGTCCTTGATGACTGCGCAGACTTTTTCAAAAAATGGCAGCCCAAGATGGAAGAAAAATTTAAAAATCAAATCACTTCAAAATTCCAGGAACTACTTGGAGAGCATGCAGACGAAAACCGCATCATGACAGAAACAGCAGCCATGCTTGTAAAATATACAATCAATGAAGAAATCATCCGCCTGCAAAGTCACCTTGCCGCCCTGAGGGATGAAATAAACAATAATCTGGTACCTGGCAAAAGAATAGACTTTATTTGTCAGGAAGCCAACCGCGAAATAAATACAATCGGCAGCAAAAATCAATTTACAGAAGTTGGCGCAAAAGTCATAAGTGCCAAAGATGCACTTGAAAATATTCGTGAACAGTCTAAGAATGTAGAGTAGAGGAGGTTTTTTATGCCATACAAACTTAATGGCCCGCTTAGAATTGCCATCAGCGGAAAATCAGGCTGCGGAAACACAACCGTATGCACCCTTTTGTCGAAGCTTTTAAATATTAAGCTCATCAACTATACTTTTCGCCAGCTGGCCCAGGAAAAAGGCCTTACCCTTGAACAAGTGATTGAAAATGCAAAAACAGACGATTCCTATGACATTGCCGTTGACACAAGACAAGTCGAACTTGCAAAAAAAGAATCATGTGTTTTGGGCAGTCGCCTTGCTATCTGGATGTTAAAAGAAGCAGATTTAAAAGTTTACCTTTCAGCCCCAGATGATGTCAGGGCCCAGCGCATTTTAACCCGTGAGGGTGGCGATCTTGAAAAAATTAAAGCCTTTACAGTCATGCGTGACAGCGAAGATAGCCGCCGCTACAAAAAACTTTACAATATTGACAATAACGATTACGCCTTTGCCAACATGATCATTGACACGGCCTGCTTTAACCCGGAGCAAATTGCCCAGCAGATTATTGAAATGCTGGAACATCTGGCTTTAGTTTCAAAAATTTAATTTTATTTTTTTTATTTGGGCGTATCCCATTTTTTTGCTTCTCAAAAAAATGGGCCGGGTCTTCCGGGGTTCCGCTATTCGCTCATTCCAAGTTTTGACTGAAAGCTTTCGCTTCCAGTCAAAACTTGGAACGCCTTCGGCGCCCCTACAGCCCCTTACGCAAAGACTCGCCCTAAAAAGACAAGTCATTTTTTTACCAGCAACTAGTATTTTGAATCAGCGTAACCGATCCATCCTTCATTTTCTACAAGAGCCTTTTCAAAACCTTCCAGTTTAAAAGGGTAACTTGTTGAAAGAGAACCTGCAATCAGTTTTACTTTCCAGCTGCCATCTTCCTTTTGTTCAATTTTGCATTCAGTTTCTTTGTCTGCAAAAGTCCTGAACATGTCATCAATATCTTTTTTAGACATATCAAGGGCAAGAAGACCGCAGTTGTACATATTCTGGCGGAAAATGCGTGCAAAGTTTACAGCAATTACAACATAAATGCCGTTAACTTCAAGAGCCCAAGGCGCATGTTCACGGCTTGAACCGCAGCCAAAGTTTTCACGTGTAATGATTACTTTTTTTCCAGAGATGTCAGTTTTCGGGTTAAAACCGTCCAACTTCAAATCTTCAAGAAGATAAGGCTTTAAAGCCTGCTTTGTATTTTCTGTAAGATACTTGGCAGGAATAATTTCGTCAGTATTAATGTCTGAACGATCCAAAAACAATACACTTCCACCGAACTGTTTCATAAATTTCCCCTTTTATGATGCTTCGATTTTTTTAAGATATAAAAAACTTACATAAGAATTTTTATATCCTTTTATCTAAGTTATTACTTAAATTCCGATAAATCAAGCATAAAAAGTAACAATTTTTCTTTTAGTAACTTGCAAAATACTTACCTTGAAAAAAGCATTTTTATGTTTGAAAATCAAAATTTAACTCCTTCTTTATCCTTCGTAAATTTCAGAATTTACGATTGTTCCTGCTATTGCAGTAGCTGCAGCTGAAGCTGGACTCATCAAGTGAACCATTCCGCCCTTACCCATACGGCCGTTAAAGTTGCGGTTTGTTGTAGAAGCACAAACTTCACCTTCAGCAAGAATACCGTTGCTCATTCCAAGGCATGCTCCACATGTCGGGTTTGTAACACAAAATCCTGCTTCCATAAAAATCTTAATAATTCCTTCTTCAAGTGCCATTTCATAAATGTGAGGAGTGGCAGGACTTACAATTCCGCGTACTCCTTGAGCAATATGGTGACCCTTAAGAATCTGGGCCGCAACCCTCAGGTCAGAAATGCGGCCATTTGTGCAGGAACCAATGTAAACTTGATCTACTTTAGTTCCCTTCATTTCAGAAATCTTTCTAATTTGATCCGGCTTATATTCAACAGTGCAAACTGGTTCAAGTGACGAAAGATCATATTCAAGAACTTTTTCATATTCTGCATCACTGTCATCAATCCACTTGCTGTATTCTGCAAGGGCAGCTTCTTTTGAAGAAAATTCATCCTTTATGAAAGGCCAAAGATAATCAACTGTAGTCATGTCCGGAAAGCAAATGCCACTTGTGGCTCCAGCTTCAACTGCCATGTTACAAACAGTCATTCTTTCTTCCATTGACATTGCATCAATAACCGGTCCTGTAAATTCAGCAACGCAGTTTGTTGCGCCATTTACGCCAATTTGTCCAATCAGGTAAAGAATTACATCTTTTGCATAGACGCCCTTTTTGAGTTTGCCATTAAGAATGAATTTTATTGTCTTTGGATTTTTAAAAGAGCAGACACCCTTTAAAATTCCAACTTCCAGGTCAGTAGTTCCTACACCAGCTGCAAAAGCACCAAAGGCTCCGTGTGTACAAGTGTGGCTGTCCCCCATGATTACTGTAAAACCAGGTCTTACAAAACCCTTTTCCGGGAAAATTGCATGGCATACACCGTTGGCACCAATATCAAAGAAATCCTTAATATTGTTCCTTTTTGCCCATTCACGAAGAATTTTTTCCTGCAAAGCACATTTTGAATCTTTTGCAGGTGTAACATGGTCAATGACAGCCTTGATTTTGCTGCTGTCAAAAACACGATCCATGTTACGTTCAACAAGGTCGTTAATTGCAATTGGTGTTGTGATTTCATGACAGAAAACTCTGTCCAGTTTCAGGACATTTGTGCCTTCAAATGGTTTGTCTACCATGTGGGCATCAAAAATCTTTTGTGCGATTGTCTTTCCCATAGTTTTTTCCTCGAAATTTTATATTTCCTTTGTAAAAGGTTTACGTAACTAAATTTTGAGCCTTTCCATTAAAAAAAGCCCGTATGTTTTCAATAACGATATTTAAAAGACGCTGCCTGCTTTCCCTTGCTGCCCAGGCAATATGTGGGGTAATAATGCAGTTTTTGGCTTTTAAAAGCGGATTATCTTTTTCCATAGGTTCTTCACTTAAAACATCACATGCATATCCGGCAATTTGCCCTGAAAGAAGGGCAGAAGAAACATCTTCTTCATTTACCAGAGCCCCCCTTGCTGTATTTATAAGGAAGGCCGATTTTTTCATTTTTTTAAGACTTTCTTTGTTGATTATTTCCCGGGTTTTATCTGTTAAAGGGGCGTGCAAAGTTAAAAAATCGGATTTCTTCAGCAAAGTATCAAAGTCGACAGGATTTTCAATTTGAGGATTAGAAGTCCTTGTAGTAACAAGCACTTTCATTCCAAAAGCCTTTGCAATCTGGCTTACCTTTTGGCCTATGTGACCAAATCCAAAAACGCCGAGAGTCTTTCCTTCCAGCTCTGTTAATGGCGCCTTCCAGTAGCAAAAGTCCGGGGATTTACACCATTCTCCGTCAAAAACACTTTTGGAATGCATGTCAACCCTGCAGGCAAAGGCTAAAATGTAGGCAAAAACCATTTGAGAAACGCCGGCTGTACTGTAGGAAGGTACATTTGTTACGGTAATGCCATGTCTTTTACATGCGTCAATGTCAATAACATTATAACCTGTTGCCTGGACACCTATATATTTGAGAGAAGGACATTTTGAAAGGATTTCTTCGTTTATGTTTATTTTGTTTAAGAGAATAATTTCACTGTCAGCAATTCTTTCTACAACTTCATCTGGACTTGTTCGAGGGAAAACCTTAACTTGACCAAATTCTTTTAAAGAATCCCAGGAAAGATCCCCGGGATTTAAAGCATTGCCGTCAAGAACCGTGATTTTCATTTAGGCCAAAACGACTACACCAGTGGAAGAAATTGCATTATTGATTGCATCTTCAATGCCTGCAACTCCTTCGTCAAAATCTACGCATGTCTGACACTTGTCAACATTAGAAACTGAAGATGTAACTCCAGCTACAGCTTTAACCGCAGCATCAACTTGTCCTGCCATTGCTGCATCATTCATACCTGTTACATATATTTTTTTTTGCATTGATGTACCCCTAAAGCCCAATTTTGAGCCACATAAGAAATCCTGCTCGGTAAGGAAACCTAAGCAACATTACCTTAAATAATTATAAACTTGACATTTTAAATAATCAATATGGATTTTTAAAAAATATTGTTAAAATTGATTTTCTTAAAGGGAGCCTCTAAAAATTACAATTTTTAGAGGCAAGTATGAAAATGTGGCATTTTAAGTCTTTGTATTTCAAAGATTCAAAATGCGAAGGCATCTCTAAAAAAAACTTTGAAAATGATTTTTTAGAGATGCCCTAAAAGCAGCAGAAAATTGCTGTCCAAAAAAATCAATGTTTAGACCTAAAGTTCTTCTTCATTGTCAACCTTTCCCAGCTGCCCGCAGGCTCCTGCAATAGAATTTCCTCGTTGCATTCTAAAACCTGCATTTATTCCGCCATCCTTAAGGTAGTTTAAAAAACTTTCACATTCTTTATAGCTGGGCCTTGTAAAATCCAAAGATGCAACAGGGTTCCAGGGGATAAGATTTACGTAAACATCCAGGCCCTTTGCAAAAGCAATCACTTCTTTTGCACTCTTAAGGCTGGTATTTTTTTCATGCATGAGGGCAGCTTCAAGGGTAACGCGTTTGCCAGTTTTTTCAATATAGTAGGCGATTGCCTTTTTTAATTCTGGCAGGGGATTTGAAATATTTACTGGCATAAGGTTGTTTCTTAGTTCTTCATTTGCGCTTGTCAATGAGATGGCCAGTCGGATTTTTGGGCCATTGTCCGCAAGATCATAAATGCCTTTTGTAATACCGCATGTGCTTAAGGTAATTCTTTTTGTGCTGAGCCCCCGCCCTTGGGCATCACTTAAAAGGGCAATAGCTTTGCGAATGGAGTCAAGGTTCAGCATAGGTTCGCCCATTCCCATAAAGACAATGTTGTCCAGCCTGCCTGCTTCTTTTTCAAGAAACATGAATTCTTCAATAATTTCACCGCCAGTAAGGTTTCTGGAAAAGCCCAGGTGACCGGTTTGGCAAAAGGCGCACTTCATGGGGCAACCAGCCTGGCATGAAACACAGGCAGTCTTTCTGCCTTCACGGTCTGTCAGTAAAACCGTTTCTACAGCCTTTTTGTCATTTAGAGTGATTTGTAATTTTATTGTCCCGTCAGGATCTTTTAAAACCTGGCTTACACTTGAAGAATAAAGACAGGCCTTTTCCTTAAGAATATTTTTTGTTGCAGAATCGATGTTTTTCATCTCATCAAAATTCGAAACACCCTTATATATCCAGGAAAAAACCTGCCTTGCCCTAAACTTTGCACTTAATCCCAGTTCAGAGAAAATTTCTTCAGCACTTAAGCCAAATAAAGAAATTTTTGAATCCATGATTTATTTTTTTACAGGAGGATTGCGGACTTTTTCAAGCATGTCAGAAATGGCCTGGTTTTTAGCACCTTTTTTCTGGAAATTTTCAAGCAATTCAATAGCCTTATCCCTTTGATTGATTCTTACGTAACAGTCAGCAAGATCAATGTAAAGACGATAATTCTTTTCATCATCCTGAATAAGCTTTAAAAGTCTTTCAATGGCTTCGTTGTATTTTCCTTCACCCTTACAGATAAGGGCCAGGCCCAAAGCTGCATAAATATCAAAATCGATATTCATGGCACGATTGTAGTAAGTTGCAGCTGTCTTGTAATCGCCTGTATTTCTGTAAGCATCGCCTGCGCGTGTCAAAATAACCTTATTGTTTGGATCAATTTGAAGGATGCGGTTCCAGTATTCAAAAGAACGATACTGCTGGTTCATACCGCGGTAGCAGTCTGCAATACCAAAAAGGGCATAAAAGTTCATTGGTTCCATTTCAAGGGCTTTTTCAAAGTAAACAAGGCCCTTGTCAAAAGTCTTAAGCTTTCTGTGGCAGTTACCAACTGATGTAAGCACGCGGATGTCCACATTCTGCGGGTTAGATTCAATCATCTTTGACCAATAGTACAAAGCGTCTTTATATTCCTTAAAATCATAGTGAAGGTGACCTAAACCAATGAGGGCGTAAGGATTGTTTTCTTCCATATCAAGAACTTGAAGATAAAGCTGCTTTGATTTCTTAAAGTCGCGTATTTTTCTGTAGGCATCTGCAATGCGTGTAAGGACAGTAATATTTCTGTCATCGTGGGTAAGATACTGTTCCCAGATATCAATTGCTTTGTGATATTGATTAAGGGCCTTGTAACAGTCAGCCAGACCAAAGAGGGCATAATTGTTGCCCGGATGGAATGAAAGGCATTCCTGGTAGAAATTAATGGCTTCCTGGTAGTGGCCCTGCTTTCTCTGGCAGTCACCCAAACCAACAAGGGCATAATTATTGTTGTCCTCGATGGTAAGAATTTTCCTGAAAGACGCAACTGCTTCATTGATCTTGTTTTCTTTAAGATAAGCATAGCCCTGTTTTGAAAGTTCAGAAATTTCGTTGCTCATAGTTTCATCATGGGCCATTTCCTGAATTTCGTTCATCAATGGTTCTTCCATGATTTCATCTTGTGATTCACCAAAATTTGGATTCATTTTTTTACCTCGCTGTTTTGTATAAAACTTTATCCGGCAGTTCAATTTTCCTTATAAATTTTTGAACTTACCTTTTAAATTCCTTAAATAAAATGTGGGTCAAGACTCACTTTTTAATATTTCAGAAAGAAGAGCTGCAATCCTTTCGATTATTGCTTCTGACCTTCTGGAATTGTGGGCTAAAAGAAACATCCTTAAAGCCTTCATATATTCAGATTTTTCTTGATACTTTTCGCCTATCCGGGAAAGACCATCTGAATAGCCTGTTGTAATATAAAGTCTTTCTGCCATGTCCAGCTTGCCCTCATTGTAGAGTTCATTGGCCTTGCGGTTTAAAAGAACTTTCTGCTGATCATTCAAACCTGAAACCGGATTATCCGTGACTTTTATAAAGCCAAAAGCTTCGTGGATAGAATCGATCTGTTTTTTTAAATCTTCCTTCATAAATCTATCATAATTTTATCGCTAAAATTTTAATTGTCAAGAATAATAATTCCAACAATGCTTTATTTTTCCATTTAATTGTCAGAATCCGCCTTTTTTTGATAAAAGTTAACAATTGAGCGGCCGTAAACCCTTGTATCTGTTTTTGAAAGATTTCCAATTTTGTCTGGAAGAGGAGCTTCTGAAGGAAAATGGATTAAAGCAAATCCTCCTTCGTTAAGAATTTCCCTTTCGGAAATAGTTTCCAAAAGAGCCTGCCTGAATTTGTAAGGGAAGGGCGGGTCTAAAAAAATGTAATCATATTTTTCCCTGCATCTTTTTAGAAAAAGTTCCACAGCCATAAAATGACATTTAATTCTGACACCGGCATCTTCTGCAATTTTAACATTCTTAAAAATTGTTTTGGCTTTGCTTTTGTCCATTTCGCAAAGACTAACGTCGCTTGCCCCATGGCTCACAGCCTCAATTGCAATAGTTCCAGATCCGGAAAAAAGATCCAGAAAAGATTTACCTTCCAGCTTAGAATCCAAAATGTCAAAAATCGATTCACGCATTCTGTCCATTGCCGGACGAATAGCCATTTTTCCGTTGGGAGTTTCTGTAACTCTGCCTTTTAACTTTCCACCTGTAATGCGCATCTTTTACCTGCATTTTTATTTTCTTTTTTTAACTTTCCAATTTAGGGCATCTCTAAAAAATCATTTTTAATGTTTTTTTAGAGATGCCTTCGAATTTTAAGTCTTTGAAATACAAAGACTTAAAATGTCGCGTTTTCATAGTTGTCTCTAAAAATTGCAATTTTAGAGGCTCCCTTTAATCAAAAATCACTTTTTAGGACTTACATCCAGTGAATAGAAAACATTGTCATGTTTTAACTTAGAATTTTCTTTTGCATAGTCAAAGGCAGACTTGCCCCTTTCATCACAAAGATCTTTTACAGCCCCGCATTGTAAAAGATAGTCAATAATTTCCGTGTCATCAGTGTAAAGGGCAGCATACATCAAAGGTGTTTTTCCCTTCCATATTGTGTTTACGGAAAGCCCCTTATCTAAGAAAAGTTTGATTTTTGTCTTTCTGACGTGGGAAGGGCCTTCTGTTGAAGTGATGGCCAAAATAAAAGCGTTAAACACTTCAGCATCATTTTTATTTTTGCCGGAAAGCAGACTTTCTATAATTTTGGGATTCTGAGAATAATCTGCTGCAAGAAGGAGAGGTGTTGCACTATAAACACTCTTTGCATCCCTGTCTGCCCCTGCATTTACAAGTGTCTGGAAAACAGACAGAGAGTTTGAATAGCGGACAGCATACATCAAGGCAGTCCAGCCGTCACTGTCCCTTGCGTTAACATCAGCCCCATTTTTGATTAAATTTTCCAAATCCCAGTCATTACCGGATTTTGCAGCCTTCATAAGAAGTGTAAGTCCGTCGTTGCCCTTTTGTGAAACATCATACACTATGGCAGGACTTTTGCTTTGACCTGGAGCAGCATCTTTCGAAGAAGCAGTGCTTTTTTTTGAAGAAGCGACAGCCTCTTTCGAAGAAGCAGCGCTTTCTTTTACGGAAGTGGCAGTCTCTTTCGAAGAAGCAGTGCTTTCTTTTACAGAAGTGGCAGTCTCTTTCGAAGAAGCAGCGCTCTCTTTTGTAGAAGCGACAGTCTCTTTTGAAGAAGCACCCCCCTCATTCACAGGAGTAACCACCTCCGAAGAAACAGCCACATCTTCTTCTTTTTTGGCAGAAGCATTTTCCTTAGCTAAAGCCAGTTCCCTTGCCTTATTTGAATCCACAGAATCAAGAACAGTAAATTTTTTTTCTGCAGGACTTTCACTTTCCTTTTGAGTAAGCTGGGCCCCCGTGCCATTAGCATCATAAGTTACAGAAATTGTATGATTTTTAGAGTCTCCGTCTTTTGGTAAATCCCCCTCTTCCAGATACTGGGAAATAACGGAAAGAGAGTCAAATTTAGCATTCAGCTTTGCATAATCAATACTTGATTTTCCATATGAGTCCTTTTCCAAAAGCCTTCGCCTTTTTGCAGCCTTAGACGAGGCCCCAAAAGAAAGGATTCTTTCTATAACATCCCCGTGACTTTCATACTGACAGGCAAACATCATAGGTGTAATTTTATCACTCGTAGCATCATTAATTTTACAGCCGGACTTTAAACATTGATTTACAATTTCCAAATCCCTGTCACAATTCAAAACAAGCATTAAAAAAGAAGCCTTATTGTCACCAAATTTCTGGTTAACCAGGCCGGAATTAGACTTTATGGCATTTTTAATTTCTTTTAACGTTCCGCTCTTTGCCAGCTGATAG
>CAVJHV010000041.1:0-18856 GCA_963649315.1 Treponemataceae bacterium
CTACAGAACCTTTTGAAATAATATAAATGTAATCGCAAAGGGCATTGGCTTCATCAATGTGATGTGTTGAAAGAATTACAACTTTATCTTTTGCCAGACTTTTTATTGTTTTTTTCATGCTTACAATTTGAGCCGGATCAAGACCGGTTGAAAATTCATCCAGAATTAAAAGCTGTGGATTAAAAGATAAAACTTTTGCAAAAACAGTTCTCTGCAAATATCCTTTTGATAAAGTTGAAACTTTTTGAAAACGAACAGCATCTAAGTCAAAAACTTTTATTGCATTTTCAACATTTTCTTTAATTTGATTTTTACTAAGATTATAAAGCCGTCCTTCCAAAATCAAAGTTTCTTCAACAGTCAAAGAAGGATCAGACTGAGGAAATTCCGGAACATAACCACTGACACTTCTTATAAAAGAATTATCATCATTTCCAAAAACAAAAACTCCACCATGGCTTGCATAATGAAGCCCTGCCAGAGCTTTTAAAATTGTAGACTTACCGGCACCGTTTAATCCCAAAAGGCCTGTTACTTTTCCACGCTGGGCCTTCAAGTTTACATTTTTACAACCAGTAATTTTTTCTTTTCCTTTAGAATATATTTTTGAAAAATTCTTCAGTTCAACAAAATCATTCATTAATTTTTCCGCCATTTTTTTCTTAAAAAAAATTAATCTTCATAAGGAATTTCAAAATGCATTCTGTCATGTGTTAATTCCGAAGCAGGCCAGACAGACTTTGCCTCTTCAAGCAAAATGCTTAATTCTTTGTCTGTATAGCGGGGACTGTAATGAATCATTGCCATTCTTTTTACATTTGCATCTCGTGCTATACTTGCAGCCTGCATGGCAGTCATGTGTTTTTTTTCTTTAGCCTGATCAAGACAATCCTGGGCAAACATTCCTTCACAAATCAAAAGGTCACTTCCCATAACTTCTTTCGCAATTGAAGGAAGATAAAGTGTGTCAGTTACAAAACTGAATTTTCTGCCGCTCCTGTTTTTGCCTACAACTTCTTCACTTTTTATTTCTAGGCCTTCTTCATTTAAAACACTTTCTCCCCTCTGCAGTTTTCCCCAGAGAGGACCTTTCGGCACTTTTAATTCCATGGCTTTTTCCGGATTAAATTCACCAGGTCTGTCCAGTTCTTCCAAAGTGTAACCTACACAAGTTTTTGAATGTTCAAGAGGAAAGGCCCTTACGTAAAAATCTTTGCCTTCAAAAACTGTACATGGAGCTTCAATTTCTTTTACGATGATTGGATAGTTGATGTACATATCCAAAACTCTGCGGCTTGTTTCAATGTATTCCTTGATTTTTGGAGGACCGAAAATATAGAGAGGTTCTTTTCTTTCCACTTGACTTGAAAGCATAAGAATACCAGGCAAGCCGGTAACATGATCTGCATGTGTATGTGAAACAAAAATTGCTGAAATCTTTTTCCATTTAAGATTTAATCTTTTTAATGAAACCTGAGTCCCCTCGCCTCCATCAAAAAGAAAAAGATCCCCGTCCCTTCTAAGTAAAACTGATGTTAAATGTCTATAAGGAAGTGGCTGCATTCCTCCACACCCAAGAACAAAAGCTTCCATATTCATATTGACTTACTTTACCTAAAAAAATGCTTTTACTCAATAAAAGACAGAATAAAATAAGGGACTTTCTGGAAATTGCAATTTTTAAGTTTTCCATAAATGTTATGAAAATTTTGAATATTGCAAAAACTTGTTAGAATCAATAAAAACTGCTATACTGTAAAATGCAGGTGGGAAAATGATTTGGATTCTTGGAAATAAAGGACAAAGTGGCAGCGAAATATGCCAGGTCTTAACAGAAAATAAAATTTCATGGATTGCATCAGATGCTGAATTAAATATTTGCGACACACATGCATTGGAAAAATTTGTTCTATCCCATGACCATGAAGCAGGCAGAACAGGCAGTGCCGTAGAAAAAGGAAAAGTTCCTGAAAAAATTACATGGATCATAAACTGTCTTGAATATCAGGATTTTTCCGAAACAGACGAAGCAAAAATAAAGGCTGAAAATTTCAACGTGAAAGGTGCCTTAAATATTGCCCGCATAAGTCGCCAGCTTGGAGCAAAACTTATTCACATTTCAAGTGCCTATGTTTATGAAGGTGCAGATCAAAATCCCTACACAGAAGAATCGGTTTTAACTCCTTTAACTTTTTACGGAAAGACAAAAGTTTTAGCAGAAGAAGCGATTCAAAAAGAAATGAATCAATATTATATCATTCGTCCAGGCTGGCTTTATGGATTTGAAGGAAATAATTTGATTTATAATCTGATAAGAAAAATCGCCTATGCCACAAACGCAAGTGTCTTAAATGACAAATTCGGCATGCCTCTTTCTGCAAGAGATTTAGCAAATCTGATTTTAAAAATAATTTTAACGTCAGAAAAAGCAAAAGTCCTTTTTGGAAAAAAAGCAGGTCTTCCTTACGGCATTTACAATTTTGCTTCAAGCGATTCTGTCTCACTCTACGATCTTGCCGGCAAACTCTACGATTATTCAAAGCGCTACAAAAAAATTACAAACGACTGTGACATTTCTGCCATTTACGGACAGGATGATTCCATGGATATTTTTCTTCCGCTATACTTAAACCTTGACTGCAAAAAAATCATGCAGGGACTAAAAGTAAGAAAAATAAAGTGGACAGACAGCCTTGAAAAATTTGTAAAAGATAAAAATTTTATTCCTGGGAAATTTTAATTTTTGCCTTTTCCTGATAATAGCCTTCACAGGGATTTTCTGAAAGCAATGTAAAAAGTTCTTTAGAAAAATCCCCGTTGCCTGAATCTTCTGCAATTTGTCCAAGATTAAAAATCAAATTCCAAAGACCATTGCTGTTTGCCCAACGGTTTATGTCAGCATATTTTGAAGCTTTTTTCAGCATGTCAGAAAAACTTTCATATTTATAAAAAATCATTCTGTCTTTTAAAATTTCTTCAATTCTGCTTATTCCTGTAATTGAACCAAGACATGCGCATTTTAAAGCCTTATCCAAATCATTTGTCTGAAGGTAATAAATTGCCAAAAGATTTAAAGCCTTTATTGTAAAATATTCATCTGAGCGATACATAATAAATAATTTTTCTACATTTTCCCTCTTGTTTTGTTTTACAAGACGGACAAGAGCATTCATAAAACTGTCATTTTTGTAAAATTTTGATTCGCTCAAAATCAAAAGAAGGTATTTTTCATATTCACTTTTGTCATCAGAATAAGAAGATAAATCTGAAAGCTCATAAAGAATTTCATATTTGACATCATTTACATCAAGAAGTTTTTCATTTTCATAAGCCCTAAGATAATAACTTTCAGCCAGTTTATTTTCCCCTTCCAGGCGATAAATTTTTCCCAAAAGAAAATCTGCTTCAGGATATTCCATGTGTTCATCAATAAATGTTAAAAGATAGGAATATGAATTTTTAAAAGTGCCTTGTCCGTATTTTTCAAAATAAGAATTGATTAAATTATAAGCTTCATTTTGGCTGTGGTCTTTTAAAACATCAAGCAAATCACTTATATAGTCACCAGCCTTTCTTACATAAGAATGCCTTTGTATATTTTGCAAAACATAAGTGTTGTAGTTACATTCAAGGATTCTACTTTCCTTTGCCTCTTCTGCATAAGAAATTGCGTGGGCATAATCACCGCTTTCAAAAAAATTTTGAGCTTCTTTTAAGAGCCTGTAATCTTTTTTTTCTTCACTGACACGGCGAATTTTTGTCTGTCCAAAAAGGTTTTCTACAAAAAAAAGAATAAAAAAAATTGAAATAAAGCTGGTAACTATTTTTTTTGTCAAAGTGATTCAAGCTCCTCTTCAAAGACTTTATCGGCATCTTTTACATCAATTGTTCGCACAATTTTTCCTTTTTTAAAAATGATTGCCTTATTTCCACCACCAGCAATTCCTATATCAGCATGCTTACCTTCCCCCGGACCATTTACAAGGCAGCCCATCACGGCAACAGTAATATTTTTCTTCATGGACAAAAGTTTATTTTGCCAGCGCTCAACAAAAGAATGAACGTCAAAGCCCAATCTTCCGCAGCGGGGGCAGGAAACTATTGTTACCCCGCCTTTTCTTAAGCCACATTCATGAAGAATTTCCCTTCCGGTAATAACTTCATTTTCAGGACTCGAAGAAAGGCTTACGCGAAGAGTATCTCCAATACCTTCTTCTAAAAGTTTAGAAAAAGCTAAAGTTGATTTTACAATGCCTGTAATAAGAGGGCCTGCTTCTGTTACCCCAATATGCAAAGGAACATCACTGACTTTTGAAAACTTGCGGTTAGCATCAATCGTTTCGCCAACCGAAGATGCTTTCATGCTTACAAGATAATTTTTAAAATTCAATTCTTCAAAAATTTCACATTCACGCAGGGCACTTTCCACCAAAGCATCTGTTCTTGAAATAAGATTTTCTTCAACTTTTTTTTCAAGGTCACCGGGAATTGAACCAGAGTTTATTCCTATTCGAATAGCCCGTCCCTTTTCCCTGCATGCATTTACAACCGCTTCAACTCTTTCCCTTTTTCCAATATTTCCAGGATTAATTCTTATAACAGCAACATCACCTTTTAAACATTCAAGGGCAAGGCGGTAATCAAAATGAATGTCTGCAACTAAAGGCATGTCTGTATTTTTTGAAATTAAATTTAAAGCGCTGGCACTTTCCATGTCAGGAACAGCAAAACGAATTATATCGCAGCCCAAAGATTTTAATTCATTGATTTTTAAAAGGATTGCCTTTAACTGGTCACTGTTTTCCTTCAGTTCCTTAATGCCCTCTTTCCACATTGTCTGTATGGTAACAGGATTTCCACCGCCCAGTAAAATTTCTTTTACATTGTTAAAAGCCCCTATTTTTACGACTCTAGTTTTTGCCATGTTTTCTTCCTGATTTTAGGATCTTGAGTTTTGAGGATTTTTATTTTCCTTCCTTCATGCACTTCTTCAAAAAAATTGACTTTTTTTTTGAACTGCCCTGAAATAAAAAAAAGCAACCGCCAGCAAGTTACATTTTGTAAAAGTGAAAAAAAAGAATTAAATCACTTTTTTTCAGCATTGCGTGACGGCTGCAGCCAAAGAATAATTTTTTTAAGGGAGCCTCTAAAATAATAATTCTTAGAGGCAAAAAACCTTAAGCAATCATTCCAAATACCATTGTAAACAAAGCAACAGTTTCACAAAGACCTACAACCATAATGTAGTTAGTAAACCCCTTACCCGTTTCAGCAAGCGCATCCGAACCCGCAGCTCCGGCCTTTCCCTGAGCAACAGCAGACATACACATTGCAAGACCAGCCGCAATTCCCAAACCAAGGGCAAAAAGCGGTTCCATTTCACCTGCTGCAAGTTTTGTTTTCATTGAATTCATCAAAAGAAAACCATAAATTGTCTGTGTAAGAGGAGCACCGGCAAAAACTACCAGCAAAAATGGAGCCTGTTTATTGTTAAGATAACATCTTTTCCAAGCACCAATTGCTCCCTGACCAGCAATTCCAATACCAATCGAACTGCCCACTGCAGCAATTCCCATAACCAAACCGGCACCAATCATACCCCAGTTCATAATTACTCCTTAAAAACTCCGCGTACGGAACTTTTCTTTTATTTTTATTTTCATAGTTACCTCTAAAAATTGTAATTTTTAAAGGCTCCCTTTAAAGAAAGATTTTGTTAAACAAAAACTCTCACATTAAGCATTTGTGCCCTAAAAATTGTAATTTTTAGCTGCACCCCTTGTAAACTAGTCTTCACTGAATGGTTTGTACTTTGTTCCAGACCATGACATGCCAAGATGCTGTGAAAACTCCAGCGTATTAAGACGAACACCATGAACAATTACCGAAAGAAGATTCAGTATATTGTTCAAGCCATGACCAAAGACTAAAAGAAGTATTGCCAAAGCAAACATAATAGCCTTACCCAGCATTGGACCTGCCATAGAATTTACTGTACTTGAAATAGCAGCACCTGCCAAAGCAACAGCCCAAAGCCTTATATAAGAAACGATGTCTGAAAAAACATTCACAACACCCAGCAAAACAGAAATAATGTTCTTCAAGCTTTCAAGAATTGACTTCCCAACACTACCTTCATAATTTGAAAAAATAAAGTTCAAGACAAATCCAAAAAGCAAAGTAGCCAAAGCAATATACTGTAAAGGAATTTTTCCTCCAATCCAGATAAATGCCGTATCAGAAGCAAAAAGCGGATATTTTACGGAATCAACAACAAGGCTCATTACAACGTAAAACATTCCCCACAGTTCAAGAAGGGCCCCTATGTCTCCAAGGCACCTTAAAGATTTTCTGTCATTTATGGCACACTTTATGTGAGCAATGCTAAGCTGAAGCAAAGCCAGCATAAAGCAGAATATCTTTTGATTAGTATTTGCTAAATCTTCACCAACCTTTGCCTTTGAAATTGGAGCAAATGAAATATCTACCAGGAAAGAAGGCAGTTTTTCACTTTCAATGCCGAACCATGAACAAGTCAAAGCACCGTAAATCATAGTAGACAAGCCCAAAAGCAAAACCAGGCCAGACAAAGGACTAGCCTTTTTCTTAGAAATCAGTCCCTTAAAAATCATAAAGATTGCAAGGACAGTTATGATTGCCCCATATCCGCCATCGCCAAAAATCATTCCAAAGAAGATGCAGAAAAAGAAAAGGAACCATGCTGAAATATCAAATTCCCTGTAACCTGGCGTAACATCAAGAAAGTCTGTAAGAGGATAAATAAGACTTACAAATTTATTATTCTTGAGTTTTGTAGGAACCGCTTCATCATCATCTTCCGGATCACTTGCAGCATAAGCCCACTGATTTTTTTTGCAGAGATCTTCAAATTTCTTAAGCGAATCTACTGGAATGTAGCCAGTCACCCAGGCAAGTTCTGATTTTTTATTTTCTTCAGAATTTTCCTCGTGTTCCATTCCACTGTAAACTCTTTCAAATTCAATATCCTTTGCCAGTTTCTGCTGATGGTCTTTTATTGCAGAAGTAAACTTTTTACTGTCAGCCAATCTTCTGTCAATACGCAGAATTTCCTGCTTTGACTTTCTGATTTCTTCATTAATTTCATCACTAGAAGCCTTTGTCATAGGCAAAAGATATGCTTCTGGCGGAAGGTCTGCCGGTTTTGAAGAAAGAACCTGTGGACTTTGCAAAAGAAAACGCGCAATTTTTCCACTTTTATTCACAAGAATTGTATTAAATTCTCCCGGAATATTTTTATACTTATCTTCAGGTATTTCATACATGTAAAGATAAATACCTTTTTCAGCTAAATCTTCAAAATCCTTAGGATTTACATTTCCCCAGAGTTTTACTCTTTCAAGTTCCTGCAAATCCTGATTAATCAAATCAAAAAGAGATTTTTTTCTGTCACTTAAAGAAATAATTTCCTGGGCCTTTTGGCTGCATTCATCATCTTTAAGTTTTGCAGATTTAGAAAGTTCCTTTTTAGGGATTTTGATTTCTTCCAGAATAGAAAGAGCCTTTTCACAAAGAGTGTAAGTCTCTTTAAAATTCTGAAAAGCCTGTCCCTTACCTTCAAGACTTTCCAAATGAAGAAGTCCAGCCTTTCTAAGTTCCTTTAAGGATTCTTTTCTTCCTTCATTCATTAAAACGAGGGAAACCTTTTTCATCTTAACGATTGCCATAAGTTTACCTCCCTTTTAAGATTCACAAGTCACGTCATCATTTTGATTGAGTGACTGCAGTTTTTTCTTTGAAATCTTAGACCGCACAACAGCATTAACCTGTTCATCACCTAAGAAAATACCAATTCTCTTTATATTAGCTTTAGTTTCTGGAATTTTAACCTTTTCAAAAAGATTTACACGCTGGCTTGTGGTGCGCAGTTCTTTTTCAAGAAGACGCACCTGTTCATCAAGCACTTCCGCCTGCAAATCAAGTTCAAGGGCCTTTTCCATACGGTCTGCAGCCATATCTATCCACAAAGGAGTTGAATAAAGATCGTAATCACCACGGGAAAAATCCGCTCCTTCATAAACTGGAATTTTTACCCCGGCAATATTACCCCAGCCCTTCCTGATATTTTTTACACTTACCATTCCAGGCTTAAAGGCTTCTTTTTCTCCAAAGACTGAAATCCAGCTTTCAAATTCAGCTTCCAGTTTTTTACGCTGGGCACGAACAGATTTTGCCTTTTCATCAATGCTACGGATTTCTGACTGCAGCTGCTGTTTTTTGAGCGTAAGAGTCGGCAAATAGCGCTGGTACATTTTAAGCGCATCTTTTTGTGCCTTTTGCTCATTTTTAGTCAGCTTTAATTTAGCCATTTAATCATCCTCTTTAATATCACATTTTTTTTGGAATGTGAAAAAAATCATTTTACAAGAAGGCCTATTTCTTTGGCCAGAATTCCTGAATCAATTCTGTTTTAAGACCTGTTTCTTCCTTTTCAAAACAAAGGGAAAGAATCTTCCAGCCATTATCAAGCGCTTTTTCAAGAGAAATGTTTACAGACAAATCCATCATTTGATCTTCAAACATTTGACCGTACTTCAAAAGCTTTTCGTCCCATGCAGACATATTGAAACCCATTGATTTCTTTTCAAGAGTATCCTTGTACTGTGAATACAGACGAATCATTGCATCCATAAGGGCGCGGTGATCTTTTCTTGTTTTAGAGTTTACCTGCTGCTTCAATCGCGAAAGGGAACCAAAAGGTTCAATTCGTCCGCCCTTAAGATAATACTGACCTTCTGTAATGTAACCAGTGTTATCTGGAACAGGATGAGTAACGTCATCTCCAGGCATTGTAGTTACTGCAAGAACAGTAATTGAACCTTGATCCGCAAAGTCAACAGCTTTTTCATAGCGGCTGGCCAGCTGGGAATACAAATCACCAGGATAACCACGGTTAGAAGGAACCTGTTCCTGTGTAATGGCGATTTCCTTCATTGAATCAGCAAAGTTTGTCATATCCGTAAGAAGAACTAAAACATCTTTTCCCTGCAGGGCAAACTGTTCTGCTACAGCAAGTGACAAGTCAGGAATCTTAATACATTCTACTGTAGGGTCAGCTGCAGTATGAATAAACATAACTGTTTTGCTTAAAGCGCCACCTTCTTCCAGAGTATTCTTAAAGTAAAGATAATCGTCGTATTTAAGACCCATTCCACCCAAAACAATTACATCTGCCTGAGCCTGCATTGCAATTCGTGCCAAAAGCTGGTTGTAAGGTTCACCTGAAATGGAAAAGATTGGAATCTTCTGTGAAACAACGAGTGTGTTAAAAACATCAATCATCGGAATGTTTGTGCGCAGCATTCTGTTTGGAAGAATACGCTTTGAAGGATTTACAGACGGGCCTCCAATAGGTACAAGGTTTTCATAAAGACTTGGACCGTGGTCACGTGGCTGTGCCGAACCGTCAAAAATTCTTCCCAAAAGATTGTCGCTGAAAGAAACGCGCATGTCATGACCCAAAAAGCGAATCTGGTCATTTGTAGCAACACCTCTACCTCCCGCAAAAACCTGCAGGGAAACAAGGTCTCCGTCAATTTTATTTACTTCTGCCAATGACTTCCCGAATCTGGTTGTGATTTCAGCAAGTTCATTAAGTCTTACACCATTTGCACGAACGGTAATAACTGAACCGTTAATGCTTTCAATTTTACTGTATACCTTATTCATAACTTAACTCCCTTACCTGGCATTCTTAAGCATTTTCTTAACATCATCATTTAACAAAGCCTTTTTGTCTGAAAGGGCCTTATCAATTTCCTTTTCCAAAGACTTAAATTCAGCAGATTCAAAAGCCTTATAGTTCATATCAATAAAAAACTGGGTAAGTTTATTAAAGAAAGATCTTGCTTCATCCTTTTCCTGGATTTCAAAATCTGATGCAAGGATTTCTACTACTTTCTTAAAGACATATTTTTGTCTGTCAATGCCAGTAGCCCCTTCAATTTCATCAAATGAATCCTGCTGCATATAAACACGATCAAGGAATTCACTCTTAAGGTAAACAATAAAGTCAGCAAGGCTTGTACCTTCTTCACCAACGACTTTCATCATTGAATTGACTTCGGCACCTCTCTTGTAAAGGTCACGGGCAAAATCAACAAGATCTTCATTTATTACAGAATGATACTTTGACCATGATTCAAGAGGATCAATGGAAGGATAACGGCGTGCATCTGAACGTTCACGGCTCAATCCATGGAAGGCACCAACAACTTTAAGAGTTGCCTGAGTTACAGGTTCTTCAAAGTTACCGCCCGCTGGTGAAACTGTACCACCAATAGTTACAGAGCCCAGACTTCCATCACGAAGCTTTACAATACCGGCGCGTTCATAGAAAGAAGCAATTGTTGATTCAAGGTATGCCGGGAATGCTTCCTCACCAGGAATTTCCTCCAGACGGCCGGACATTTCACGCATAGCCTGTGCCCATCTTGAAGTAGAATCTGCCAGCAAAAGGACATTTAATCCCATCTGCCTGTAATATTCAGCCAGAGTAACACCTGTATAAACAGAAGCTTCACGGGAAGCAACAGGCATTGAAGATGTATTACAGATGATGATTGTCCTTTCCATAAGAGAGCGGCCTGTTCTAGGATCTTTTAACTCCGGGAATTCCTTAAGCGTTTCTACGACTTCACCGGCGCGTTCTCCGCAGGCTGCAACAATTACAATATCAACATCCGCGTTTCTTGATGTAGTGTGCTGCAAAACAGTCTTACCAGCACCGAAAGGACCAGGAATACAATATGTTCCGCCTTTTGCAACCGGGAAGAATGTATCAATAAGGCGCACTTTTGTAACCATTGTGTCCTTTGGCATAAGGCGTTCTGCATAACAGTTAACCGCACGCTTTACAGGCCACTTAAATGACATAGACACATTGTGGCTTTTACCCTTTTCGTCAAGGAGTGTAGCAACTGTGTCATGAATTTTATAACTTCCAGCCTTTGCTATTTTTTTTACAGTATATGTGCCAAGAAAAGAATATGGCACTTGAATTTTATGGGTAAAAGGACCTTCCGGAACTGTAGCAAAAGCATCCCCGGCCATAAGTTTTGCGCCTTCTTTTACAAGAGGCGTAAAATCCCACTCTTTATTTTCATCAAGAGCAGGAAGATACAGGCCTCTTTGCAAAAAGTAGCCTGAATGTTCTGCCAAAAGAGGAAGAGGATTTTGCAAACCGTCATAAACCTGACCTAAAAGACCAGGACCTACTTCTACACTTAAAAGGTCGCCGGTAAATTCAACCGGACAGTCCGTAGAAATACCATTTGTCATTTCATAAATCTGCATTTGTGCAATATTTCCACGGATGCGGATTACTTCACCTTTCAGATTAACACCATCAACTTTAACATAAGCTACTTCGTTGAGAGAAACCTTTCCTTCAAACTCAACAGAAACCATGTTTCCGTTAACAGCAAGAACTTTGCCTTTTGTATCTGTCATTTATTTTCTCCAAGAATTTCATCATAAATTTTTCTATAGGAAGAAATACCTTCTTCTTTGTTGAATTTTTTCATTCTTTCAACAAGCAGCAACCTTAAACCGTAGTTGTATACCGCATCCACAGAAAAAATATCCAGCGGTGCAATTTTATCCAAAACAGACAGCCTGTATTCATTTAAGAACAATTCTGCACTTAAAGGTGAATCCATACCGGTTGCAGTTCTAGCAGCCTGTACAATTTCAGCATCTGTTGTAGATGGAATATCTTTTGCATCCTTCTTCATTTTCAAAGCACGCAGCTGGGCAAGTGCAAAACGTAATTTTCTTTCCTGCTCATACCATGTGTCCAAAAAAACCGAACCAGTCTTTTCTTCTTCTCTGCCAGGCTCCAAAGAAAGTTGTCTAGCGATTTTTGCATCTTTTTCAGACATAAAACGCTGGCACAAATCTTTAAAATAGTCAGAAGTGATAGGAAGCTTATTATTTGAATCAGCATTTGATGAAAATGAAGGCAATTGTGATAGCAAATAATAAAGATGTTTCACTATTTCTTTTCCTTTTTCGAAGAAGTCTTTGCAGAAACTTTTTTTGCTCCTGCAGCCGAAGATTTTACTGTCTTTTTAGGACTTTCCTTCTTTTCAGGAAGGACTTTTTCTTCATCACTTGATTTTTTATCCAGGTCCTTTTCACCGGCAGTCTTAAGGGAAAGAGCCGCATTTTTCATAAGTTCTGTTGTTTTAGGATTAAGGTATGCTGAAAAAAGAGCAGCCACTTCTTCGCTTGAAAAATCATAAAAGGCCTGCCCGTCCTTTGTTCCTACCCTGAATCCACCAGAAAGAGAAGAATCTGTTTTTATTTCAAGGCCCTTTTTGATTTGTGCCTTAAGGGCTGTCTTTAAATTTGCTTCAAGGGCTTTGAGGTCTTTTGCCGAAAGAAGTACAGTAAGGCTTTCAGCTTCTTTTTTATCTGCCCAGGCTTTTACAGTTTCCGGGATCAGTTTCTTAAGAATATCCTTGTCATAAGCCTTTTGAGTTTCTTCGTTAACGATGGCAGAAAGTTCTTTATTGATTCCATCTCTAAATGAAATAATAAGATTACGTCCTGCCTGGGTAATCGCGTCTTCACTGGCCTTTTCCATGCGTTCAGTTTCAGCTTTTGCATTTTTGATAATAACATCAGCTTTTTCTTCCGCATCACTAATAATTGATACTGCCTTTTTCTGAGCTTCAGCAATAATTGCTTTTGCCTGGCTTTCTGCACTGGCAACACCGTCTTTTTTGATTTTGTCAATCAATTCCTGTAACTGGACGTCCATCGTGACCTCTCTATATTGATATTTTTACTCTTTTTTATGACTTATGCTCTTTTTGACAACGTCTGTCCAAGCAAAGTCTTTTTCTACAAAACAAAATCACTTCCAGGTGAAAATGTACTGGGTAAGATGATGATATTCCTCTCCTGCCTTTACCAGCGAATTTGGAAAATTTTCCTTGTTCGGGGCATCAGGATAATGCTGAGTTTCAAGACAATAGGCTCCGTGGTTAGAATATTTAAATCCATTTTTTCCACAAATTCCGTCAATGAAATTCGCAGTATAAAGCTGCACTCCAGGCATTGTCGTTTTTACAGTCATGGTTCTGCCGCTTAAAGAATCTGTAACTTTTGCAATTTCTTCTAAGGAATTATCAGGATTTTCCCTGCAAAAACAGTGGTCGTAACCTGCAAAAGTCTGACCAATATCCCTGCCAATAGGTTTTTCCTGGGTAAAATCAAAACAAGTGCCCTTGACATCAAGCAATTTTCCTGTAGGAATCAAGGATTTTGACACTTCCAGAACATGCGGGCAGTTGAGCCTTAAAAGCTGATCTCCTACATCACCGCCATTATATCCTCTGAGATTAAAATATGCATGATTTGTAAGATTTACAGGCGAATCTTTTGTTCCAATAGCCTGGTAATCCAGAGTAAGTTCATTTTTTTCATTAAGAGTATAAGTAACATTAATTACATATTCACCGGGAAAGCCCTGTTCCCCGTCGTAAGAAATTCTTGAAAAAAGTATACCGCTGCCGTTTTTTGTTTTAACGATTTTTGAAGACCAGACTTTCTTTTCAAAACGATCAAAACCACCATGCAAAGTGTTTTCGCCGTCATTTTTATCCAGGTGATATTCCTGACCATTGACCTTAAAAGAAGCGCCCCCAATGCGGTTTGCATAACGGCCCACTACAGTTCCAAAGCAGGAGTCACTGTTAAGGTAACCTTCTAAGGAATGAAAGCCCAGAAGAACATCAACATGATGGTCATTTTCTGCTGGCAAAAGAATGCTTGTTAAAGTGCAGCCATAATCGCACGCAGAAAAGGACATTTTTCCGTTAGAAACAGTATAAAGGGTAACTTTCCTTCCATCAGACAAAAGACCGAAATTTGATTTTTTTACTTTGATATTTGACATGATTTAATCATAAACGTGATTTCACTGAATTTCAAGAGAAAACTTAACTTCCTGCAGACTTAATCCCAGTTCATAGGCTATTTCAGAATCGCTTTTTCCCTTTTCATGAAGTTCAAAAATCCTTTGTTTTACGGTCTTTTTTGCCTTTACCGGATTTGCAGATTTTGTGTAATTTAAAGAAACTGCATCATTTTCCATAACAGAAATTTTAACATCATCTGCCGCATTTTTTTTACTTTTTGAAGACAGACTTTTTTTGGAATTTGATTTTGCAACGTGATTTTCTGCCAAAAAAATTTCATCAGTAAAAAGCTGCCCCTGTTTCTTTTCGTAAAGATAGGCGTCAAGGCCGGTCCGCTTTTTTCCTTCAAAATTTTCGCCTGTATTTTTTCTAGTTTTTTTTGCAGGTTCCGAAATGGATTTATAAATTTTATCTTCTGCGATTTTTTTACCCACTTCCCTCTGCAGCAAAAGAATGTGCTCATCAGCCATAGCGGAAACTTCTTTTAATTCCCGAATTTTTTCTTCCAGTAGATTTATGTTTCTTGCAGCATTATTGTTTATATCCATGAGCATTTTATTAAGGATGTCCCTTGTTTCGTCAACAACGCTTCCAGCACTAAAAAGCTTTTTAAACTTAGCAAGAAAAACAGCCCACATGATGATATTAAATAATATTACCGTTACAAGAAAAACTATTTTAAAAACCATAATTCCACCAAAAGAAAATCAGCCTGTAATATCAATATGATTTCCCAAATTAGGCTCTGAGATTTTTTTTCTTACAGGGGCAGAATCTTCTTTTTCTTCATCTTTTTCTTTTTTGTCATTTTTTTTGCCATAAAAAGAAGATTCACCTGAAGAGTTTTTTTCATCAGTGATTTTAGTTGAAGTACTTTCAGAACTTTCATTGAGTTCCTTTACCCCTTCTTCTGCCAGCTGACTTTTTTGTGACTCCTGGGCAATTGTCAGGGAAAAAGCAAGCTGTTGATTTTGATTTTGAGAAGCGGGTGTCAACTTTGCAACATTATCAAGCTGTGTGTAAACCGTAGAAAGGTCAATTGGATGTATAGCCATCTGGAACCTCAACATTGGCAGAAACTGCACTAGCCTCATATTTTCCGCGTCTTACAAAGCCTTGATCGTAGTAGAAGGTAACTGCCTTTACATCCGTCTTGACTTCATCTTTTTCGTCACGGATAAATATTTTAGAACCAGCATAAACTGTTTGAGCAGCGTTGACTTTACCAACAACCTTGAGTTCACGAAGACGCTTTTCTATGTCTTCAATTTCTTTTGTAATTTCGCTCAGTTGATTGGTAAGATTTTCACGCTCTTCCTTCATCTTTCTTAAACTCTCTTCTTTTTCTTTAGGAAGAGAGCGCCTGATTTTCTTTTGATTTTCCAGAGTAGAAATGTTCAACTCAATGTCTTCCAGTTTTTTAGAAAGACTTGACTGAGAGCCCTGTAATTCTTTAAGACGCTGCTTAGCCTTAGGATCAAAACCTACTTCCAGAAGCGTTTCTGTTCCTCCGCCAGGGGAACCAATATATTTAGCAGAAATTTCTTCTGTTGCAAAAAGGTGGCCACCAATAATCTGGGCACGTTTACCGCGAAGGACAATTTTCTTCATGGCAAGGACTTCTGAATTCATGATATTGTCATTTACAACTACACTGTCACCAACTTCAACCTTTGTATTCTGGATGAATCTGGCCCAAAGTGATTTTTCTGTTTTTATGACACCTTCGTCACGGCCCATAACACCCTGGGAAATAATAATGTCCCCCTTAGCTTCAATGCGACAGTTTCCAACAGAACCGTAAATTTCAATATTTCCATCTGCCTTGATATCAAAACCGTCTTCAACGTTGCCATGACAAATAACTGTACCCATGAAGGAAACGTTACCTGTTTTGATGTTAACGCCATTAACTTCGTAAATTTCTTCTACAGTAATCTTGTCATTCAAAAGCATAACCTGACCGCTTTTAGAAGCAATGATTGTTCTGCCGTCTCTGTCAAATTCGACATTTTGTCCCAGAAGAATCTTTATATCCTTTCCGTTTTTTGCTTCAAGGTAACGGCCTGTAACCGTTTTTCCAGACTTACCCTTTTGAGGAAGCATTTTTTCTGCCAGAGCCTGTCCTTCAACAACATTTTGTATAAGATTTAATTCCTTAAAGTTTACCTGCCCTGTGTCACTTTCCTGAAGTTTTAATTTGGATCTGTCAGTTTCAAAATTGTATGAAATGTAGGCATCACGTCCATCAACAGGTTCAATGGCATGGGCCACCTCATAAGATGCATTGTAAACAGGCATATCAATAAATTCAGCAATCTTTTCTTCAGAAATACCTGCAACAACTCCCTGAGTCATTAAAGCCTGTTTTATAGCCTGTGGTGAAATTTCTGCCCCAGACATTGATGGCGGAGAAACATAAATTGTAGCACTCATTTCATCATTTGAAATGTCAACAGCCATACTGGCGTCCCCGGCCGGAACATGCTTATATTTTCCGATTGTAATATATTCCCCGTCAGTGCCATCCTTGCAAAGTTTTTTTACTTCATCTTCATACACTTCAAGGGTATCTTCCCTCTTTGCATAATTGATTACTTCTTTTGGATTTACGCCATGCCCCTTGCCCTTTGGCAAAATAACCTTAAGACAGATGTCTGAGGCAAAACGGTGAACATAGAAAAATCCGTCTTTATCAATAATTTTGACTTCTTCGTCCAGAGAAAGAGAATCGAATCCCTGGGCTGCAGCTTCTGCTTTTTTCTTTTCGTGAATAACTTTAGGATTTTCGTATACTTTGATTTTCCAGGGCTTTTTCGCAAGACCAATAATTCCAGAAAAGCCTTTTTCAATAACTTCGTACTGGAGATCTGACACTTTAGTATTCAGTTGAACTGACGCATCCTGCAGGCACTCTTCGACAGTGTCCGCAATAACATCTACCGTAGTAATTTCTTTATCGATAGAAAGTCTTTCTTCAAGTTCACTTCTGATTTTATCAAGATTAACCAATGCCGCATCTCCTTAGTAAAAGGCAGTTCTAAAAATGATTCTTAGAGACAGCCTTAAAAGATTCCTTTTCTCATACTGGTAAGTTTTGCCCTGAGCCTTAAATTTGCCTTTGTATGAAGCTGGGAAATACGGCTTTCACTTACTTTTAGAACCTGACCGATTTCTTTGAAGGTAAGATCTTCGTGGTAGTAAAGGACAATGACCATTTTTTCATTTTCCGGCAGTTCCTTGATTGCCTGAATAATCACACGGCGCACTTCTTCCCTTTCCACAATTACATCCGGATTTAAAGAAGACGGACCTTCAAGCGAGTCACCAATTGACATGTGATCACTGTCGTCACCCGAATACCAGACATCGTTCAAGGAAAGAACACTTGTTCCGCTGACTTTCATAACGGTTGACTGATATTCACTTTCCGTCATCCCCATAGATTCAGCAATTTCAGAATCTGAAACAGTTCTGCCCAATTTTGATTCAAGTGTAACAATTGCATCTTCAATTTCACGGGCCTTTTGCCTTACAGACCGGGGCACCCAGTCCATTTCGCGGAGTTCATCAAAAATAGCACCACGAATTCTTGTAACAGCATAAGTTTTAAATTTTACACCCTTGTCCGGATCAAATTTGCTGATGGCATCAAGCAGACCAAACTGACCATAGCCTACAAGATCGTCATATTCTACATTATCCGGCATGCCAGTAGAAACCTTGCCAGCAACGTATTTTACAAGTGGCATATATTGTCTAATGAATTTGTCCCTGATGGAAGAGTCTTTTGTCTTTTTGTATTCACGCCAGAGTTTATCTTCTTCCTTTTCGTCCATCTCTGAATCAGCCATTATTCACACCCTTAAATGTTTTTTATATTTTATATTATAACCCGAAATTTTGTATAGACAAATTTCTTTTAAGGACAAAAAAATCAATTTTTTTGTCCTAATCTTTTTTCAGCAAAGTTGCTATTGCTTTTGCCATAGTCTCCGTATCATGTTTTTTTGCTTCTTCAGCACGATCTTTTCCGTAATCAAGAGAAGCGGCAGTTGTTGTTTCAACTTCCGAAAAATCTTCAGAAAAAGATGAATAGTCTGAAGAAGACTCTCCTCCTGCTTCGCTTCCAAAAAGGCTTTCTCCACCAGAAGCCATTTCTGAAATGTCAGGCAAGTCTTCAATTTCTTTCATTTCATCATCTTTTAAAGAATGATTTTCTTTTTTTGATGACGACATTTCCTCCATTGAAGGAAAACTATCCAGCTTTTGGCCCAGTTTTATGGGCTTAAAGGAAGAAGATGCCTGGGGAGCAGATTCTTCCCGGCTGACATCAGGGCTTTGTGAAGAAAAAGACTTTTCTTCTTTTGGAATTTCAGAAGACAGGGAACTTTCACTTGCATTTGAAAGACTTGCTTCTGTTTTTTGACTGGACTTTTTTTCCTCTCCATGGTCCATTTGCTGGCGGTTTAAATCAACTGCAAAATGTAAATCTTTGCCGTCATCGCTAAGATTGTCATCTGCAAGAGTTATGTCTACATGACTGCCAGTAGTTTTGTTTGCAGCAGGAGAGCCTTCTTCTGCAAAAGAATCTCCCGTGTCCAGATATTTGTCCCATAAAAAAGAAAATAAAAGCCCAAGCAGGGCAATAACAACGCCCCAGATAAAGGCCCTTAAAAGAGAATGTCCAAAATGTTTAGTTGAAATTATACTGATTAAAAACGAAAGTACAAAGCCTAACGCAAAAGGCACTATAATCCTTTTTGGCTTAAACATTTTTTCCTCCACCCATTTTGTTAATTTTACGATAAAAAATGCCGGAGGTCAACTTAATAGTTTGTAGAAGTAATAAAAATTACGTAGATAAAAAAAACTGACCTTTATAAAGT
>CAVJHV010000042.1:0-3288 GCA_963649315.1 Treponemataceae bacterium
ATTTTGAACAGTGCAAAAACTAAAAATTGGAGTAAAATATTTTTATGGATTTTATGGAATGTTTAAAAGAGGCTTCGAATGTAAAGCCCAGTCAAAATCAAATTGAATGGTTCAAAATGGAACGCTACGCTTTTGTTCATTTTGGAGTAAATACTTTTACAAATCGCGAATGGGGCGACGGAAGTGAAGATGAAAAAATTTTTGATCCAAAAAAAATTGACTGCTGTCAGTGGGCAAAAGTTTTAAAGGAAACAGGTTTTAAAGGAATGATTTTAACTTGTAAGCACCACGACGGATTTTGTCTTTGGCCCAGCAAGTTTACAAATCACTGTGTAAAAAAAATTGATGTTGTAAAAATGGCAAGTCAGGCATGCAAAAAATATGGAATCAAATTTGGCATTTATCTTTCGCCGTGGGACCGCAATTCAAAATACTATGGAAGTGAGGAATACAACGACTATTATTGCAGGCAACTGGAAGAGTTGCTTTGTAATTACGGAAAAATTTTTTGTGTCTGGTGGGACAATGCCTGCGGGGAAGGTCTTTTTGGAAAAAAACAAGTCTATGACTTTGACCGCTACATTTCTCTTGTAAGAAAATGGCAGAGTGACGCCGTAATTTTTAATGACTACGGTCCAGACATCCGCTGGTGCGGAAACGAAGCAGGCTGTAGCCGCAGTGCTGAATGGTCCACAGTACCGGTAGAACTTTGCCGCTTTTCTAAAATTCAAACTTCAGCCTTTCCTTTAAGCACCAGTGGAAATTTGTCTTTTATTTTTAACAGCCACGAATCTTTAGGAGACCTTTCTACAATCCTCTACAGCAAAGGTTTAACATTCACTCCCTGCGAAACAAATACTTCTATTCATAAGGGCTGGTTTTATCACGAAGATGAAAATCCAAAATCCCTGGAAGACCTTTTTAAAATTTATTTAAATTCTGCCGGAAACAATTCCTGTCTTAATTTAAATATTCCGCCGGATAAAAATGGACTCTTTGCCCAAAGAGATGTTGACCGCCTTTACGAATTTAATTCATTTTTAAAAAAAGAATTTTCAAATGATGTCACCTTAAATTTCTGGGAATGTGATTCTTTCGGAAGTAAAATTGAAAGTCATTCCATGCAGAAAAATTTTTGCATAGAAATAAATGTTCCTGTGGAAAAAATAAAATATCTTGAAGTGATGGAAAAAATTGAAAGTGGTCAGCGCATCGAAAGTTTTATAATTTATTCTGATGAAAAGGGAGGTACTTCTTTTCCGCTTTATGAAGGAAAAACTGTGGGCTGGAAAAAAATATGCATGTTAAAAAATCCTTTTGAAAAACAAAATGTCCTGCTTGAAGATTCTTCTTCGGTAAAAAATGACGGGCAAAAACATTATTTGTTTTTTAAAGTGACAGCCGCAAGAGGAGAGGCTCTTTTAAAATCCATAAAAGTTTTCTCTTAAAGACAGCATGAAAAAAATCCTTGCAAAAAACGCAAGCCATTTTTGAAAAAAAATAAATTGTGACATGTGCCTTTAATATGCTAAACTCTTTATGCTATGAAAATTAAATCTTTTAAAAATAATTTATCTGGCAGTGTAAGAGTGCCAGGTTCAAAGTCTCATACAATCCGCGCGTTACTTTTAGCCGCAATGGCAGACGGATCTTCGCACATAAAAAATCCTTTGCCAAGTGCAGACTGTCTTAGTACGATGAAAGCCCTGCCTCATTTCGGAGCAGAAGTCGAAATAAAAAAAAGTGACACTCCTTCAAGTGACGAATGGATTGTAAAAGGAGCCGGTTCTTCATTTCATTTAAGCGACGATGTAATCGATGTGGGTAATTCTGGTTCCCTTTTGTATTTTCTTTCACCCATCGCGGCAACCTTTGACGGCTGGTCAGTTTTTACAGGAGATGCTTCCATTAGAAAAAGACCCGTCTTCCACGTGATTGATGCCCTTAAACAATTGGGCGCCCAGGCATACAGCCGTACGCCGGAAGAAAGGGGCTGCCCCCTGATCATAAAGGGGCCCATTTCCTCAGAAAAAAAAATTACAACAAGCGGGGCCATTTCTTCGCAATACATTTCCGGTTTGATGATGAGTGCAATCCGCATGAAAGGGATTTTGCAAATTGATTTAACTGATCCAAAAGAAACTCCGTATCTTTTGATGACTCAGGACTGGCTTAAAAAAGTTGGAGTGGACTGCAGCATCAGTGAAGATTTTAAACACATTGAAGTTAAAGGTGGAGTGCAGTTAAAATCCTTTGACACAAACATTCCTTCCGATTGGGAAGCAGTTGCCTTTCCACTTTTAGCCGCAATCATTTCTGACAGCCAGATCATTATAGAAGGAATTGATTCAAGTGCAAGTCAGGGCGACCAGGAAATTGTTTCTGTCTTCCAGAAAATTGGTGCTGACATCACATGGAATAAAGATGAGTGCCGCCTTTATGTTAATGGATTAAAAAAATCAAAAGATGGACTGGGCCGTCTTACTACAGAAAATCTTCCGGCCAAAGAATTGCATGTGGCTATGTCACCTTTCCCAGATGCCATTTGCGCACTTGCAGTCGCAGCATGTTTTACGGAAGGAAAAACCATTTTGGAAGACGCAGCCGTTTGCCGCAGAAAAGAAACAGACCGCATAAAAGTTTTAAAATGCGAACTTGAAAAACTTGGCGCCCAAATTGAAGAAGGCGAAGATTTTATGATTATCCACGGCCATTCACCTTATTTAAAAGACGGCAGTCCAAACCCAGCCTTTAGTCTCCACGGCGGCCATGTAGAATCTTACGACGATCACAGAGTTGCCATGTCCCTTGCATGTTTAGGACTGGGATTAAAAGAAGGTGAAAGCGTAATTGTCAACAAAGCCCAATGCGCTTCAGTAAGTTTCCCGGATTTTTACAAAGTCATGAATGGAATTGGTGCAGGATTTCTGGAAGCGGAGGACTGAGGAATTTTAATTGAGAAGGGAGAATGTGGGGAGTTTAAATTGTTAATTTTGGAGGCGGGCTTGTTTACGAAAGATGTGCTTCTATTCGAAAGCGACATCTGTTTACAAAAGCGATGCCTGTTTATGAAAGTTGTGCTTGTTTACGAGAGCAGCGCTTGTTTACGAAGCAGCCCCCCCCTTTCCAAAACCGTCCCCAGTTTACGAAACCACACCTGTTTACGAAAGCACCACCTCTTCCCAAACATGGTGTCTGTTTATGAAACCAGCACATCTATTCGAAAGAGGTGGTGTTTACAAAAGCGGTGCCTGTTTACGAAACCGTCATCTCTTTCCAAAAGCAGCC
>CAVJHV010000042.1:3341-18775 GCA_963649315.1 Treponemataceae bacterium
TGTGCTTGTTTACGAAGCAGCGCTTGTTTACGAAAGATGTGCTTCTATTCGAAAGCGCCATCTGTTTACAAAAGCGGTGCCAGTTTACGAAACCAGCATTTCTTTCCAAAAGCAGCCATTGTTTACGAAAGCAGTGTTGGTATTCAAAACCGGTGCCAGTTCCCTAAACCAGACCATCTTTCCAAAAAGAAACACTCCTTCCCAAACCGCCGCTCCCCAAAATCCTACTTAGTCACATTAAATTTAAAAAACAGCACGTCCCCGTCCTGGACAACATATTCTTTGCCTTCCTGGCGGTACTTGCCGGCTGCCTTAATTTCTGCTTCGCTGCCATATTTTCTTAAATCTTCTACAGAATAAGCTTCAGCCTTTATAAAGCCCTTTTCAAAATCAGTGTGAATAACACCAGCTGCCTGAGGAGCCTTGTCACCAGCGTGAATTGTCCAGGCGCGGCATTCGTCACTTCCACCAGTAAAGAAAGTCCTTAAACCCATCAAAGAATAAACATGGCGGCTCAAAACCGTCAGGCCAGATTCCTTCAAGCCCACGCTGTCCATAAATTCCTTACGCTCTTCGTCATCAGTTATTTCAGAAAGATCAGCTTCAAATTTTCCGCAAATCACAATAGCCTGGGACTTTTCTTCGTCAGCAATTTTTTGAACCTTTTCCACATAAGCATTTGTTCCAGCTTCAATAGTATCTTCATCAATATTGCAGACAAAAACCTGAGGCTTAATCGTAAGCAGATGCAAATCATAAACAGCATCTTTTTCTTCATCAGACAAATCAGCCATGCGGGCACACTTACCATCCTGCAAAAGAGGCTTAATTTTTTCAACAGCAGAAAAATAAGGAGCCAGCCGCTTTTCTTCGGCAGAACCCAAAGCGCGAATTTGCTTTACAATTTTTTCCTGCCTTTTAGAAATCGTGTCCAAATCAGCCTGAGCCAGTTCAAAATTGATTGTAAGAATATCACTTTCCGGATCAATAGGCGCATCCGTTTTCGCATCATCCCTTACGTGCTGAATGTCCGGATTGTCAAAGCAGCGCACAACGTGAGCAATAACCGCAGTCTCGCGAATGTTTGCCAAAAACTGGTTGCCCAAACCTTCACCCTTTGAAGCACCCTTTATCAAACCCGCAATGTCCACAAAATCAACACTGGCCGGAATTTTCTTTTTAGGATTAAAAACGCTTGCCATAAAATCAAGCCGTTCATCAGGCAAATCCACAACCCCAACATTCGGATCAATCGTACAAAAAGGATAATTTTCCGCAGAAGCAGGCGCCTTTGTCAGCGCACTAAAAATAGTCGACTTTCCAACATTCGGAAGCCCAACAATTCCACAAGTAAGTTTCATATCTTCGTCCTATTAAATTTTTTTCTACTATATAACTTTTGTTTTTTTTAAGGAAGAAGCATACCGCCTTTTCTTCAACCGCCCTTCCGTGGCTCGGCTATTCGCCTCGGTGCTTCGCACTTTGCCTTGGGCAAACCACTACAGGGCGGGCTAGGCTGCTTTGGGAAAGGAACATTGCTTTAATAAAGAAAACGGGTCAGGCTTCGCAGCCTAGCCCGCCGTGGAAGCCCGTAGTCACACGCGACTAGGTCGCGGGTGATGAGCGATAGCGAAGGCTGGAAGGGCGGTTAACGTCATGAGGTATGCTTCTTTCTTAAAAAATTTGAAAATAAAATAAAATGTGTTAGAATAGAGTGACTTTGGAAAAATCCAAGGAGGAAATTATGAAGAAAATATTTTATACTTTTTTTGCGCTTTGCTTTTTTGCGGGTGCAGCCAGTCTTTTTGCCCAGGAAGTTCCTGTGACAGAAAATGCAGAAGTGGCAGAAAGTGAAAGTTCTGATGCAATTTTTACAAGTGCTGCTTTTGAAGAGGCCGATTCTTTGATTTCAAATGCGGGTCCTTTTATGAAGGAAGACATTTTGGGGGAAAAGGCAGGATCTTTGTCTTTTGATGAAAAAACTTTGCTTTACGAAAAGTATAAGAAAAATCCTACGCTGGTTGGTTTGTTAAACGGCTTTGTTGGTTTTGGCTTAGGTTCTTTTTTGCAGGGTGAGTGGGTGAACGGACTGTGTTTTGCTACTGTTGATACGCTTTCGACTGCTGCCTTTGTCTATTTTCTTGTTGCTAGCCTACAGCTTAGTAAAGGAACTGATTCTTCTGAGGCAGAACAGGCTTTAGGTTCCACTTTTGGCATGATTGTGCTGATTGGTGTGACTGCAGTTTGTGGAATTGTCATGATTGCTTCCCGTGCGGTAGGAGCAGGAACGGGTGTTGCCGTTACCAATACCTACAATGCTAAGTTGAAAAAGGCTCTTGGTTTGAGCGAAGAACAGAGTGTCGCTGTCCTTCCTATAATAAATCCTGTGGATAAGGAAGGCGGACTTGCCCTTTCTTTGAAGTTATAGGATTTTTTTGCAGGATTTTTGAAAGCTGCCTTTCTTTTGGAGGGGCGGCTTTTTTTGTGGGGGGCTGTTTACGAAACAGATATTTCTTTTGAATAGAGGTGTCGCTTTCGTAAAGTGGCGGCGGTTTAGCGACGGGCTGTTTACGAAACAGGTATTTCTTTTGAATAGAGGTGTCGCTTTCGTAAAGTGGCGGCGGTTTAGCGACGGGCTGTTTACGAAACAGGTATTTCTTTTGAATAGAATTGTTAGTTTCGTAAACCAACCGCCACTCAGCAGCGCCTGTTTACGAAACAGATATTTCTTTTGAATAGCCCCATTCCTTTCCTAAACCACTCCTCATCTTATCACTTCAACAGCTTGTCCAAAACAAAATCCTTTTGCCGCCAGTTTTTGTTTACCTTTACCTGCAAATCAATGTCTACCCGGTAGGGGAAAATTTTGCGGCATGCCTTAATTGATTCCACACGAATTTCTTTTATCATGGCAGCCCCTTTTCCAATTACAATTCCCTTCTGGCTTTCTTTTTCTACACAAATGCAGGCCCTGACTTTTAAAAGGTTTGCCTTTTCCATAACCATGTCCTGGATGTCCACATAAATGGCGTGGGGCAGTTCCTGTTTTAGGCGCTTTATGGCTTCTTCGCGGATAATTTCAGAAATGCGGAAATCCACTTCCTGGTCAGTGTAATATTCTTCCGGGTAAAGGTGGGGACCTTCCGAAGACAAATCATAAATGGCCTTTAAAACATCATTTACGTTTTTGTCTTCCATGGCGCTCATGGAAATAAGGCGGCTGTCCGGAAAATCCGAAAAATTTTCCTTAACAAATTTTTTTGCGCTTTCAAAATCCGCATTCGGGCAATCGCTTTTGTTTAGTGCAATGACCAGTTTGTTTACAAAAGGTTTTGCCAGATCCGCAATCAGTTTTTCTTCATCCCCGTGGTCCCGGCTGGCATCAATTATGTAAAGAATAACATCGCTTTCGGCAATCTGGTCCTGGGCAATTTTAGACAGCTTTAAATTCATTTTTTTGTCGCTCAAGTGCAGGCCCGGCGTGTCAATAAAAACCAGCTGACCATAAGAGGTGTTTACAATGCCGCGAATGGCATTTCTTGTAGTTTGCGGAATGGCAGAAACAATGCTGATTTTTTCTCCGCTGGCCGTATTTAAAAAAGTAGACTTACCTGCAGAAGGCCTTCCAATAATGCTGACCAGGGCCGTCTTTGGTCCCACAGGCACCTGTTCTTCTTCTAAAATTTCCTTTTCCATGCCGCGATTATAAAAAAAATTTGGTCTTTAGAAAATATAATTTTTATTTTATTTTTCTGGAGAAAGCTCTTTTAAAAAGCCCCTTCCATGGCTAAGGCTTGACGCCCGGTGCTGCGCACTCAGCCTGCGGCTGACCATTCCAGGGGCCACTAGCGGGCCTTTAAAATTCCAAAAGTCATGCACAAAAGAAATATGGCAGAAGATTTTTTTTACACTTTCACTCTTTTCTTCTACCAGGTGCAGTAAATGAGGTAAATTATTTTTTGCCTGGCTGTTTTGTGAATGCAGTATTTCTTTTTTGCAAAAATACCCAGCCGGCCGTGAAAGCCCGAAGTCCCACACGGCAAAGACGTGTGGGATGAGCGCTAGCGAAGGCTGCAAGGGCCGTTTAACAAAAGGCGGTATGCTTCAAATTTAAAAAAAGAAAATGGGGGCTCAAAAAGAATTGTTTACAGAAAGGCGCTTTTTTTTTATAATTTTAAAATTATGGACGGATTAAAAATATCCAGAGGTGCCCCTTATCCGCTTGGGGCAAAGCCTTTTGAAAATGGTGTAAACTTTGCTGTTTTCAGTAGAAACGGATGCAAAGTTTTTTTGAATATTTATGATGATGAAGATGATGCACAGCCTTCCAATGTTTTTGAACTGTCGCCGAAAAATAACCGCACTGGTGACATATGGCATATTTTTCTTGAGGGCTTAAGGCCTGGTGCCCTTTACACTTACCAGGTTGACGGTCCTTTTGATGTGGAAAAGGGCCACCGCTTTAATGTGAATCAGCTTTTGCTGGACCCTTATGCCAAGGCTTTAACAAAAGAATCTATTTTTAAAAATCTTCCTCCTGGTTACAAAACGCCTGTGGACAAGGCTGACCTTATTTTGTCTGAAAGCAGGGGAAACAGGCTGTATAAGTTTCCAAAATGCGTTGTTGTTGATGACAATGATTTTGACTGGGAAGGGGATCATCCTATAAACAGGCCTTTAAGCGAAAGCATTATTTATGAAACTCATGTAAAGGGGTTTACGGCTGGAGAAAATGCAGGTGTAAAAAATCCTGGCACTTATGCTGGTTTTGCAGAAAAAATTCCTTACCTTAAGGATTTGGGCATTACGGCTGTTGAACTTATGCCTGTTTTTAATTTTGATGAATACGAAAATAATAATGTGAATCCCCGCACTGGCGAACGTATGAAAAATTACTGGGGCTACAGTACAATTTCTTTTTTTGCTCCTAAAACGACTTATGCTGCGGATTTAAGGCCGGGGGCTGCGGTAAAGGAATTTAAGACTCTGGTTAAGGAAATGCACAAGGCTGGCCTTGAAGTGATTCTGGATGTTGTTTTTAACCACACGGCTGAAGGCAATGAACACGGCATTACTTTAAACTTCCGCGGTTTTGACAATTCCATTTATTATATTCTTGTGAATAACAGGAAGCAGTATTACATGAATTATTCTGGCTGTGGCAATACTGTTAACTGCAATCATCCTGTAATCAGAACTTTTATTCTGGAATGTTTAAGGTTTTGGGTTTTGGAATATCATGTGGATGGTTTCCGCTTTGATCTTGCTTCCATTTTGACCAGGAGCCAGGAAGGTTACATTTTAAACTTTCCTCCATTAACAAATGTCATTTCTGAAGATCCTGTTTTGAGGGACACAAAAATTATTGCTGAACCATGGGATGCGGGCGGGGCTTACCAGCTGGGCTCTTTCCCGGGCGGAAGGTGGGCTGAATGGAATGACCGTTTCCGCGATGACATAAGGAGGTTCTGGCGTGGCGATGAGCATGTTTCAACTCAGGCTGCAACCAGAATGGCCGGTTCAAGTGATTTGTATGCTGCTTCCGGCAGAAAGCCTTATCATTCCATAAATTATGTTTCCTGCCATGACGGTTTTACCATGAATGATCTTGTCAGCTACAATTCTAAGCACAATGAACAAAATGGCGAAGACAACCGTGATGGAAGTGATTCTAACTGGAGTTACAATAATGGTTATGAAGGTCCGACTGCTAATCCTGTAATCGAAAGGCAAAGGAACCGCATGATCAGGGCTTTTATTTTGACTACTTTAATCAGCCAGGGTACTCCTATGCTTTTGGGCGGGGATGAATTCCGCAGAAGTCAGCAGGGCAATAATAATGCTTACTGCCAGGATTCAGAAATTTCCTGGTACAACTGGTCTTTTGCTGAAAAAAATAAGGGCATGGTGGAATTTACGAAAAGGGCCATTGCTTTTAGAAAGGCTCATCCGGCTTTGCGAAGAAATGAATTTTTCCAGGGCGAAAAGTCCGGCCCTGAACCTGACATAAGATGGTATAATTATGACGGCTCCTGCCCTGACTGGGAAAAGCTGTCACGCTTTTTGTCTTTTTCTTTGGGCGGTTCATTCAGGGCAAATGCTTTAAATGAATGCGATAATGATTTTTTCATTGCTGCAAATCCGGACAGAAAGGATGTTGTGGTTACTTTGCCTAATCTTATGGACAAAAGCAAAAAGTGGTACAGGGCAGCAGATACTTCCATAGAAGGTGATGATGCTGTTACTATTGTAGGCCAGGAAGAGCCTTTGAGGGCACAGGCCAGGTATGTGGTACCTTCAGGTGCTCTGGTTGTTTTGATTGCAAAATAGCAGCAAAATGGCAGCAATTTTTTTGAAGACTGTCTAGAAAGTTTTGCTATGCTTGACGTGATTTTATAGTCCTGCTTTTTTAGGGGGCTTTAAATGAAAGGGCAAAGACTTTTTAGTTAGCTATAGGGCTTAAAAAAATGTCAGTTTTTTGAGGTCCGGAAAATCAAACCATGTAAAACAGGAGGATTAAAATGGTTTTTGATGCAAAAGAGTTCAAGGAAAATTTGACGGCAAGACTTCGCCGCCAGTACGGCAAGGACATTTCTCAGGCCAACAAACATGACCTGTTTGATGCCATAAGTGCCAGCGCCCTTGAAATTATTATGCCTAACTGGATGGAAACCCGCAGAGTGTATGATGCTAAGCCTGTAAAACAGCTCTACTACTTTAGCGCAGAATTCCTTATGGGTCGTGCTTTAAGCAACAACCTCATCAACGCAGAAATTAAAGATGAAGTTTTAAAAGTACTTAAAGACATAGATATCAACTATGACATTATTGAAGACGAAGAACCGGATGCCGGTTTGGGTAACGGTGGCTTGGGCCGCCTGGCTGCATGTTTTTTGGATTCACTGGCAACTTTGCAGTACCCTGGAAATGGTTATGGCATTCGCTATGAATATGGAATGTTTGAGCAGCATATTGAAAATGGTGAGCAGGTTGAATATCCGGATGTATGGCTTCGACACAGAGATCCTTGGGAAGTAAAAAGATCTGACCTTGCCGTGACTGTAAAATTCGGCGGGGAAATCAAGTACGGAAAAACTCCTGACGGCCAGGATCGCTTCTGGGTAGAAAATGCTACTGAAGTTACTGCAACTCCATACGATATGCCTATTGTTGCTTACGGCAGCAATACTGTAAACACTTTGCGCCTGTGGCAGGCATCTAGTCCTAATGGTTTTGATTTGCAGCTTTTTAATGACATGCAGTACCACCGCGCCGTAGAAAGGCAAAATGATGCAGAAAACATCAGCCGCGTTTTGTACCCGAATGACAACGGCCCGATGGGAAAGGAATTGCGCTTAAGGCAGCAGTACTTCTTTACTTCGGCTTCTTTGCAGGATCTGGTACACCACTTTGTTGCTAATGTGGGAACTGATTTTTCTAAATTTCCTGACTATCACGTAATTCAGCTGAACGACACCCACCCGGTTGTAGCTATTCCTGAATTGATGAGAATCCTTATGGATGAATACAATGTCGGCTGGGACTCTGCCTGGGATATTGTAAGAAGAACCTTTGCTTACACAAACCACACAATTCTTGCAGAAGCTTTGGAAAAGTGGCAGATTGAAATTTTCCAGGGCCTTTTGCCCCGCGTTTACCAGATTGTAGAAGAAATTAACCGCCGCTTTATGATTGAACTTCGTGAAAAATTCCCTGGTGATTATGACAAGCAAAATCACATGGCAATTATTCATGATGGAAAAGTTTACATGGCATGGCTGGCAATTCATTCATGCTTCAGCGTAAACGGCGTTGCAGAATTGCACACAAAGATTTTAAAGGAACAGGAACTTAAAAACTGGAATTTCCTTTACCCGGAAAAATTCAACAACAAGACAAACGGTGTAACACAGCGCCGCTGGCTGCTTGCTTCTAACTCTGAACTGGCAGACTTTATTACAAAGAGAATTGGTCACGGCTGGGAAAAGAATCTGGAACTTTTGAAGGGACTTGAAAAGTATGCAGATGATGATGAAAGTCTTGAAGAACTGATGGCAATTAAACTGCACAACAAGCAGCGCCTGGCAGAATATTTAAAACATTCTCAAAATGAATTCCTGGATCCGGAAAGCATTTTTGACACCCAGGTTAAGCGCCTTCACGAATACAAGAGGCAGCTTTTGAATGTCTTCCACATCATGTACCTTTACAACCGCATTGTAGAAGATCCTTCTTTTAACCCTCCTGCAAGAACATTTATCTTTGGGGCAAAGGCTGCTTCCGGTTACCGCCGTGCAAAGCAAATCATTAAGCTGATTAACACAGTGGCAGACAAGATTAACAGTGACCGCCGCGTTGGTGGAAAGCTGCGCGTAGTTTTTGTAGAAAATTACCGCGTTTCTGTTGCAGAAAAAATTATTCCTGCATCTGATGTTTCTGAACAGATTTCTACTGCAGGTTACGAAGCTTCTGGTACTTCAAACATGAAGTTTATGATGAACGGTGCCCTTACCCTGGGAACCTTAGACGGAGCAAATATTGAAATTGTAGAAGCTGCCGGTCAGGAAAATGCATTTATCTTTGGTCTTACCGCAGATGAAATCATTAAGATTAACCGGGAGCACAGCTATAATCCTCAAAAGTACCTGGACTGTTCACCAGCACTTTCTAAAGTTGTAAACCAGCTGATTGATGGAACTTATGATGCAAGCGGCCGCCTCTTTAAGGAACTTTATGATTCTATTGTTCACGGGGTTGAAGGTCAGCGGCCGGATGTTTACTTCCTTCTGGCAGACTTTGATTCTTATGTTAAAGCCCAGGAAGAAGTGGCAAAGGCTTACCAGGACAAAAAGGGCTGGGCAAAAAAGACTTTGCTTAACATTGCCAATTCTGGAAAGTTTTCTTCTGACCGCACAATAGAAGATTATGTAAGGGACATCTGGCATTTGGAACGCACAGTTATTTAAGAAAACTCCCTTTAGAGGGGCAGATTGATTTTTTGTTTCCTGCCATGTGCTTTTTGAATTTTAAAGGGACATGACAGGATCTTTATAAAAACTTTGCTTCTTTAAAAAAACTTTTTGGAAAAGAAAAAAAAACACTAGTCGGACACGTAAGGGGCAGCCGCAGGCTGAGTGCGAAGCACCGGGGCGAAAGCCTTAGCCCTGGAGTGGCCGTCTTTTTTTAGCTTTCTCCAGAAAAAAATCCCCTTGCGATTTTTATGAAAAAACTGTATTTTTATGCATTGGCACAATTCTATCGTGCATAAATATTAGGGTTTCCATTGCGGAGTTTTTATGAAGCAAAAAAATGTGAGTCTGATTTCTAGTTTTTGTCTTATTTTGACGGCGGCCATATGGGGTTTTGCTTTTGTGATTGTCAAGGACAGCCTGGATTATGTGGGCTCCATCTGGATGATTGCTTTTCGTTTTACTATTGCGGCTGTGGTTCTGGCCTTGATTTTTTTTAAAAAATTTAAAATGATTTCAAAGAAGGTTTTGCTTGAGGGAGCTTTTCTGGGCTTTTTGCTTTTTATGGCTTACCTTTTGCAGACAATAGGCTGCTTTTACACGACTGCCGGGAAGAATGCTTTTTTGACTGCAGTTTATGTTGTTTTTATTCCGATTATAATGTGGCCTCTTACAAAAAAAAGACCCCGCTGGTATGTTTTTCTTGCGGCTTTGATGTGTCTGACGGGGATTGGTCTTTTGGCTCTTACGGGAACTGGTGGTGGCGTGAATGTGGGTGACTTTCTTACTTTGATTTGCGGTCTTTTTTACGCCCTTCACATTATTTTTGTTTCGCGTACGGGGCAAAAAGATGATCCTGTTCTTTTAACCATTTTGCAGTTTGCCTTTGCGGCTGTCTTTGCCTGGTGCCTTTCACCTTTTATTAAAAATCCTAAAATAAACGGCCCCTTTCCTTTAGACCAGCTTGCCCAGCCCAGGGTGATTATGTCTATGCTTTACCTGGGGCTTTTTAGTACCGCTCTGGCTTTTTTAATGCAAAATGTTTGTTTAAAATTTGTGGCAGCTCCACTGGCTTCACTTTTTCTTTCCCTGGAATCTGTCTTTGGGGTTTTATTCAGTACTTTTATTTTAAAAGAAGTTCTTACAAAAAGAATGATTTTTGGCTGTCTTTTGATTTTTGCTTCAATTATCCTGGCGGAGGTTTTGCCTGGTCTTGAAGAAGAAAGGCGGCGGTCAAAATAGGAAATTTGCTTTGTTAAGGGGATTTTAAAAACTAAAGTTTTTTAGACATGCCCTGGAAAAAAACAAAGCTGGAGGAAATATGAAAAAACTTTTATGTGCTTTCGCAGCCCTTTTAATGACATTCAGTCTTCTGGGCTGTTCTAAGAAGGAAGAAAAGGGTGAGTTTACTGTTGCAAAGGGTAAACTCAAGGTTGCAGCAGAAATTGGTTACCCGCCATTTGAGTATTATGATGAAGATGGTGTTACTCCAATTGGTTTTGACATGGAACTTGCAAGAATTATTGCAGATCGCCTGGGTCTTGAAGTAGAACTTATTGATGTTGCATGGGACGGAATTTTTGCAGGACTTGACACAGACCGCTATGACCTTGTTATGTCTGCAGCTACAATCACCCCTGAACGCGTAGAAAACTACTACTTCTCTCAGCCTTACATTGGAAACGGCCAGTCAATCATTTTAAGAAAAGACAGCAATCTTGAAATTTCAAGTCCTGCTGACCTTGAAGGACTTATGGTTGCCTATCAGGCAGAAACAACGTCTGACTTCTTTGTTGAAAAACAGATGGCTGCTGGACTTCAGTGCAACTTGGGCGAATATGACAAGGTAATGAACGCTTATGACGACCTTCGCCTGAACCGCGTAGATGCAGTTGTTTCAGATTACCTGGTTGCAGTCAGCTATCTGGGTGTGCCTGACACACAGTTTAAGTGCGTATGGCAGGGTACAGCAGACGAATACTTTGGTGTCTGCATGAAAAAGGGTAATGACACACTCCGCGACAAGGTTAACCAGGTAATTGACCAGCTGAAGGCTGACGGTACTATGAAGCAGCTTTACATTGACATCTTTGGCGTAGACCTTTCTGATACAATTACAAACTAAGTCTCTTTTTAGGGCTGTTTTTCCATGATTAGAAAAATTTGGGGAGCAGCCTTTCTTTTTTTGAAGGGGGCATCTTTTGTAAAGGGACTTTTCTATGTAAAAGCCGCTTTCCCTTCCGAAGGAGTCGCTTTTGTAAAAGTCGCTTTCCCTTTCGAAGAAGCCCTTTTTGTAAAAGCAGGTTTTTACCCGCCAGGATTTTTTTTCTGGACAGACACAAATATGTGATTTAAAATGTTTTCTAAAATATTTTTTTTGTAAGGACTAATTATGTTTGCAAAGATTTTAAACTGGATTCCCCAGTTGCTCAGCGGTGCAAAAATCACCATTTTGCTTACACTTTGTTCTGTAACAGCAGGACTTATCATTTCAGTTTTTCTAGCCTTGGGCGAAATTTCTAAGTCGAAGATTTTAAACACTCTTTGCAAGATTTACGTCTTCTTTTTCCGTGGCACACCTCTTTTGATGCAACTTTACTTTGTTTACTACGGCCTGCCTGAAATCAATGTGCATTTAACCATTCAAAGCCGCTTTCTGGCAGCCTTTATAGCATACAGTTTAAACTCCGGCGCCTATTGCTGCGAAATAATCCGTGCTGCCATTCAGTCCATAGACAAGGGGCAGACAGAAGCAAGTAAAGCTTTGGGAATGGGCTATTTCCAGACAATGCGCCTGATCATTCTGCCACAGTCCATCCGCCGCCTTATTCCGCCTGTAGGAAACGAATTTATTATGATGTTAAAGGATGCATCTCTTGTTTCCCTTATTGCTCTTTCAGACATCACGAAAGTAACAAGAAGCATTCAGTCTTCTACAGCATCTTCTTTGGTTTACATTCCAGCCATGATTCTCTATTTGATTATCACAGCAGTTTTCACATTGATTTTCCACCTTTTGGAAAAGAAATATTCAGTTTACGAGTAACTCAGGGCACCTCTTTACAAATAGAGTACAGGCTGCCCTCAGGGCAAACTTTTATAAGGAATTTTATAAGGAGTTTTTATGTCAGACAATCAAATTGAAAAATCTGAAAATCAGGAAAATAAAACAGAAAGAAAATCAATGATAAAAACAGAAAACATTTGTCTTTCCTTTGGCAAACTGGACGTTTTAAAAAACGTAAGCCTTGAAGTAAAGGAGGGCGAAGTTGTCTGTATTATAGGAGCGTCTGGTGCCGGTAAGTCTACCTTCCTCCGTTCCCTTAACAATCTGGAACATATCAAAAGCGGCAAAATCTGGATTATGGACCACCTGCTGGAAGATTACCAGAACGGCAAAAACATCAGCCACGTTCCTGCAAAAAAGCGCAAGGAACTTTTACTGGACATAGGCATGGTTTTCCAGCGCTTTAATCTTTTTCCCCACAAGACAGTTCTTGAAAATGTCATGATTGCCCCCCTCAACGTTTTAAAAGAAGACAAGGAAGTCGTCCGCCAGAGGGCCCTTGACCTTTTAGAAAAAGTAGGTCTGGCAGACAAAGTTGATTCTTACCCCAACAAACTTTCCGGCGGTCAGCAGCAGCGTGTTGCCATAGCCCGCGCCCTTGCCATGAATCCAAAAGTCATGCTCTTTGACGAACCGACTTCTGCCCTTGACCCTGAGCTGGTCGGCGAAGTTTTGAATGTAATGAAAAACCTGGCCCAGAACGGAATGACCATGATTGTCGTTACCCACGAAATGGGGTTTGCCCGCGAAGTTGCTTCAAGAATTATTTTTATGGATGACGGTCACATTGCCGAAGAAGGCAGTCCGAAAGAAATTTTCACTTGCCCAAAAAGCGACCGCTTAAAGCAGTTCTTGAACGCCGTTTTGTAAATTATTTTTTTTATGGGGCAGGCGCATTTAAAAAGGGCCCTTCCGCAGTGCGCTATCGCTTAAAGAAAAGTGCAAAAGAAATTCTTTTGCACTTTTCTTCGCTTCAGGCAATTGAAATTGCCTTCGCGCTGCTGCACGGCCCTGCCTTGAAGCTAAAAAAAGAGACCACTGCTTTCGCAAAGCGGCCTCTTTTTTGTCTTATTTTTTTAGTAAGCAAGAGAAATGTCAGTGATAGTCATACCGTAACCGTAAACAACCATTCCTTTAGATTTAATTTCTGTCCATTCAGAACTTGCAGGTTTGTAATAGAAAGTTCCTTCTGCCGATGTCGGCAAAAGAATATCTTCTCCAGTTTTTCCACCTTTACACGTTCCATTGCAAAAAACTGTTGACCAGTCACCTGCCTGCAGTTTTAGATTTACATAGTCTGCCGTGTAAGAAGTTGTGGCAGTTGATTCAAATTTCAAATATGAATTTTCATCTGCATTAGAAAAAAGGCTTGCTTCTAAAGTTTTATTTGTTCCCCAGGCAAGTTCGTATGTTCCGGAAAAAAGTGAAGTTAAAGTCTTTGCAGAATCATCAAAATCTTCAGAATTTGAACTGCCAGAATCTCCACTCGTTCCAGAATCGGCAGAATCACTTGAACTTTTGCCGGCAATTAAAACTTTTTCTGCATAATCATCATAAACCTGGCTGCCCATTGCCTTTATAATGTCCGGGAAGTACCATTTCAAAGTTTTGCGGTTAAAATATCCATGGTTTTCACCAGATTTTGAATCACCAGTACTTGCGTATGTACACATATTATCCCACAAAACAACAGGAATTCCGACAGCAGTCGCCTTTGAATAATAGTCCTTTGCCCACTTTACACGTTCTGCTGTGTTGTCTTTATCAGAAGCAGAAGCTTCTCCCATAACAACGCCAATTCCCTTTGAAACGTAATTGTTTTTAAGGTAATTGAAAATTGTTGTCAGCTGGCTGGCGTCGCTTGAATCAAAAGTGGTGTCTGTAAAATCAGACATGGCAAAATTGTATGGTGAATATGCGTGGGCAGAAAGAATAAGTTTCTTTGTTCCGTTATCAGTATTTGAATCTGTTGGGAAAGTGTAAAGTGAAAGTTGGCCAGAATCTGAACCACTTGCGGCGTAACCTGGCACCATGATGTAGCGACTTTCGTTTCCGCTAACTGAACGAATGGCCTTGATGGCTTCATTTTCGTACTTTGTGATTACATCTATCATTTCTGAAGAATTTGTCCACCATTCGTTACCCTTCCACTCACCGTCTTTGTCGCGAGGTTCGTTTAAAACTTCAAAAATCAGGGCGTCGCTGTAAGAAGCAAATGTCGTGGCAATCTGCTTCCAGACAGATGTTATGTAATTTATTGATGTTGTTTGAATATCAGAATCATCAGAAAGAGCGTAACCATAAGCCTTTGTATTTTTGATAGTAGAAATTGGCATATTGTCATGGTGAATGTTTATAATAACGCACATTCCATCATTGTAAGCCCAATCCACAATAGTTTTTACTCTTGCCATCCAGTCAGAATTAATTGTGTAAGTTCCATCAGAAACAGAAGAAATATGGTCGTGCCAGCTTACAGGTATACGGATAGTTTTAAAGCCTGCATCGTGAACGGCTTTTATCATTGACTCTGTTGTTTTTGGCATGCCCCAGCCAGTTTCTGTGTCTGCAGAAGATGTGCGGTCTGTAGTTGAAGTTTCCCAATAAGTTGCGTCCAGGGTATTTCCCAAAATCCAGCCCATTCCCATATTTTTTACAAAATCTACGGAAGTGCCAGTATTGTTGATTACAAAGTCGCCGCAATCATAATTAATAGTTGAAGGTCCGTTTGTAGCAGTCTCATTTCCTGTTGGTTCATCGCCGCCGCAGGAAGCAAACAAAAGCGACAGCATCGCAAGCGGCAGGATTTTTCTAAAAACCTTTTTCATAAAAACTCCTGTAAAAGAAATAAAATTTGATTTTATCAGACTTTCTTTTGCAAAAAGAATTTTACCCTTAAAAAACCTTTTTTGTCACTAAAAAAATTGTAGAATGCGAATTGAAATTTTTTATAAATTTAAGGGGATTTGAAGAAAAAGCGTTTTTTACAAAAGCGGATTCTTCGAAAGAAAAGCGTTTTTTTACACAGAAAATCCTTTTCGTAAAGAAGGCCCCTTTCGAATGTATTAAATTTTGCCTTTTTCTGTGACATTATGAAAAGAAAATTTTTTGTTCGAAACAAATGCAGATTGCCTTAAAAACATTGCTTAAATGCGCATCGTTTTCAAAAAAGATTTTGTGTTTTTAAAGGCCTTGCTTGAATATGCGGAGTCGGGGTTCTGCCTGGGGGCGACATTGGAGCTTCGCTCCAGCTGAGCTAGTGGGACACCTTCCCGGCGGGAGTGCATTCAAGCGAATATAAGAGAGTCTAAAGTTGCATTTGAGAGAGAGCACATTTAAGCGGATTTTAAAGAGGCAGGCAGTATTTGCCGGCTCCTCTTTATTTTTTCTTCAGCCCC
>CAVJHV010000043.1:0-18483 GCA_963649315.1 Treponemataceae bacterium
AAAGCAGTGCTTGTTTACAAAAGCGGTGCTTGTTTACAAAAGCAGCGCTTGTTTTCAAAAGCAGCGCCTGTTTTCAAAAGCAGCGCCTGTTTTCAAAAGCAGTGCCTGTTTACGAAAGCAGTGCCTGTTTTCAAAAGCAGCGCTTGTTTTCAAAAGCAGTGCCTGTTTACGAAAGCAGTGCTTGTTTACAAAAGCAGCGCTTGTTTACGAAAGCAGTGCTTGTTTACGAAAGCAGTGCTTGTTTACAAAAGCGCCCCCATAAAAAAGAGTCTGTTCAGGAAAGCAGAAAATCTTTTCTGAACAGACTCTCAAATCACATAATTTCCACCTTAGTATTTTTTTCAAGTTCTTCAAGGTCTATTGCTTCTTTCCAGCCATTAATGTATTCAAGCATGTACTGCTGAACATCATTAAAATATTTTTGCTGGAAGTTTACAGCCGGAATGCCCAGGTAGCGGAAGTGCCAGCTTTCCCAGCGGTAACCGGTTACATCTTCATAATTTTTGGGGAATGAAAGACTCCAGCCGTATTCTGCTGCATGCTCATACATCCAGGCACCCATTTTTGTCTGGGCAAAAGAATCATCAATTGAACCAAAATCAATTGCCACACCCAACTGGTGCTGCGAAGTGCCAGGACGGGCACTTTCCCTTTCGGCTTCTTCAAGACCGTCCACTTCCACCCAATAATTAAAAAGATTTGTCTGGTATTCATAAGAGCGGTATGTGGAACTTACCAGAAGTTTTATTCCGTCTTCCAAAGCCGCATCTGCCATCTTTCTAAGTTCCTTTTCTACATCAGGCCTTAAATACATGCCATCTTTGTTTAAGGAATAGTGATCATTCGCTGTCAAAAGAAGTAAGTCCTTTGGTTCGTAGGTTGAAGAAACTTCATGCTTTTTATCAATAAGGTAATAGAGAGGCAAATCGTCCGCCCTGTATTTTTTTTCTTCATTAAGGACGATTTTTAAATCCTTTACAAATTCATCAAAATCATCAATTTTAACATCAGCCTTAAACCTGTCAGACATTTTGTCATAAACAGAAACTGCTCTGTTTCTTTCAATTTCTTCCTGACTCACTTCATTTATCACAATTTGATTTGAATTATTTTCTTCAACTGCCACCGGACTTTCTTCAGGGACATCTTTAAAAACTACAGCCTGTTTTTTTTCCTTACAGCTCAAAAATCCCACAAAAGAAAAAGCCATAAAGCAAAAGAAAAAAAATTTAATTCCTTTAGAATTACATAACATCGGAAACCTCTGTTACTGAGTGAATAATATTGAATTCATCAGTGAACCCTGTTTTGTCAAAAGCCTTTCTGGAAGATTCAGACGGATTCATCAAAAAAACTCTTTTCTTGTATTCCTCAGCATCATTTATTGTAGCAAAAATTACACCCATTGCAGACGAATCAATTTGAGTCACCGCAGTCAAATCAAGTACAATATTCTGCTCCTTGATGTAAGAATACATTTTTTCAGTAAATTCACCAATAGTGTAACCGTTTAAGGAACCAGTCAATTCCATCAAAATATAGTTAGGACCCTTCTTATCTATAATCGAAAGTGTTTCCATTATTTGCCTCCAAGATACTTCATTACAAGAACTGTAACGTCATTTTCAATTTGAGTCGAAACAAATTTAACCAGCGAATCATACTGGAACTGGGCCATACGGTCAGCTTCATAAGTTGTATTTTCCGTGATGACTTTCTGAACTTTTTCTTTGCCATACAAGTCACCGCGCAAAGACTGTGTTTCAAGCAAACCGTCAGTCGTTGCAACAACAATATCGCCAGGGGCCAGTTTTGTCTTTTTCACTTTGATAAATGGACTGATGTCTTTTGCAAAGCCTAAAACGTGGCCTTCACCCTGAATTTCAATTACGTTATTATAAGCCTTTGTGTAAAGGAATAAGGCTGGAAGTCCACAGTTTATGTAGTACATGGTATCTGTCTTAAAATCCAAAAGTCCCAAAAGGCCGGAAAAATATGTTCCCTTAGGAAGATTTTCGCGGACAAAAGAATTTATTTTTTCTGCCAGCAGTTTAAAATCCGCAGTTTCCTGGAGGAAAGTTCGGATAATGGATTTAAGGATGACCATGTTCATGGAAGCCGCAATACCGCGCGAGTTCAAGGCACCAATAATAAAAATATGGCGGTTTTCATTAAGGCGGATCAAATCAATAAATTCACCACCAATGTTGTGGGCAGGAATCATTCTGTAACCGACATCCACCTTAGGGCTCTTGATTTTATCCATATTTTCCTGAATGGAAGTAATAATCTGTCCAGACATGCGAATTTCGCGGTTTACAGTTCCAACAACAGATTCATTTACAATATTCTTCATGTAGTAACCTACAACGAAGAAGTTAGAATACAAGTGGGTCAAAACTTCATAATCGTAATCAGAATAAGGATTGCCGGAAATCTTTTTGCCCAAAATCATCATGCCAATTACGTGTCGGCCTTCATTCAAAACAAGAAGGGCATCAGCATCATTGTCATCAAGGATTTTTAAAAGGTCAGGCCTTACAATAGAAACATTGTGTTCACTCTTTGCCCATTCGCGGAAAACAACAGGGTGTTCCAGATTTAACAGCTTTTCAAAAATAGGACTTTCTACGGAAAGAACATAGTGACTGTCATTCGAAGAATAAGAAGTCTGCAGTTCCCCTTCACTGTTATCAACTAACATTTGCAAACTGCTTGTGTCCATATACTTGTTCAATCCCTTAAAAAGCATATCCGTAATTTCTTTAGAATTGCCTTCAAAGTTAATTTCTGATAGTTCAGCTTCCAAAGCCTTTTCGTACTTGTTGGAACGAAGGAAGGCAAGTTTAGAAAATTTTCTGTCTGCCAAAAGCCACAAAGCAGTAAGGACTGCAAACATAAAAGCATAAGCGCAGACAAAAGCAGGCACTGAAACAGAAAATAAAGGCCACAGCCACAGCCACATAAGGCCTGCAATCAGCGAAGGTATAATAAAGCGGACAAGAATTTTTAAAACATTATTCCGGACGGCACGACCGTCTGCAACTTCATTTGTCCTGGCTCCGCGCAGCATAAGGAATGTTTCAGGAATAAAGCAGACAACACTCAAAGAGAACATCATTGACTGGTACTTTATAGAATAAGAAATAAAAGCATAAACAGCCCATGAAGACACTATACCGGCACATTCCATCAAAAGCTGCTGGCTCTTAAGTTTTGTAGAAGCATTTTCAGCCCTGACCAAAGCCATTATCATGGTAAAGAAAGGAATAAAAATCAAATAAACAAAAAGGTAAACATCCAGCCAGTTAAAAGGAAAGTGTGCATCACCCCAGTCGTTGTCAAAAATATGTTCAGAATAAAAACCAAAAAGGCCATCCACGTTAATATTTATGGCATAAATAGTCTTTGGGAAAAAGAACATAAAGGCAAAAGCAGAAATGTAAAGCAAAACCTGCAAAACCTTAAGGAAAGAAGTCTTTTCATAATCCGGGAAAGTCATCAAATAACTACAAAGGCTTATTGAATACCAGGCAATCAAAACAAATGTCAGTTTTCCAACCAGACGGCATATAATTTCAGGCAGCCAGAAGCATGAAGCAATGGTAGCCGCCATAAAACCAAAAAGAACCGAAAGGAAAAGAACCATATTGATAAGAGGATTTGTATTTCTATGACCGCCATGCCTTGTATCAATATTAAAAGAAACAGCAATCATTACACCGCAAAGAACAATATTCAGAATAAAAAATACCATATATTACCTCTGTACCTTACAAACCATCATAGTTACGTCATCACGAAGTTTTTTGCCGCCGTTGTAATCCATAATCAAATTTACAACATCATCAACAAATTCCTTAGGATGCTTAGCCGCAGATTTTTTAATTGTTTCTTCGTAAAGCGAAGTCGTTCCCAATTCAACGCCATGCTCATCCATTACTTCAGAAACACCATCCGACGCCATAAGAATTACATCGCCCCTGTACAGCTGATGCTCATCAACACTTATATCACCCAAATCAATAATACCAACCAAAGAACAGTTAGAAGTCAAAGGCTTAATCTTATAGCCCGTAGCAGACCGTGAAATAATCAAAGGATCAGACATAGAGGCATTCACGTAAGTAATTTTCATTTTTTGAGTATCAACAATACCCAGGAAAAGAACAGTATACTTATCCTGCAGTTTCATTCCCTTAATAGCCTTATCAACTGCGCGAATCATAGCCGGCAAATCAGTCTTATTTTCAAGAATCTTTACCGTATTCATAACCAAACCCATGACCAAGGCAGCAGCCAGCCCCTTACCAGACACATCGCCCAGCATCAAAAGAGTCTTATGCTCATCAATAGGCAAAACAGAATAATAGTCACCGGAAACATTTACCAGAGGGCGGAAGTAAGTAGCAATTTCCAGACCTGCAGTGTCCGGCATCTTTTGCGGCAGGAATGATTTCTGAGTGTCAGCCAGAAGCTGCCATTCCTTAGACAAAGAAGCAATTTCAGACAAATCAGAAATTGTATTTGAACGGCGCTGAAAACGCTTATATTCATCAAAAAGACCACTATAAATAATTTCATCAAAAAGGCGGATGTAACGGCAGAAAACATAAAGGTGATGCTTTTCGTTAACAAGGAAAAATCCACGGGCATTCTTTGGCGAAGAAACAATACCCATATTTTCTCCCATAAAGAAAATTCCGTCTTTCCAGTTCTGGTTATAATTCAACTCCAGGGTAGCCATAGTTTCCTTAGAAGTCGTAAGGCGGTCTGGCGAATTGTAAAGAATATAATTATTTCTTCTATCTACATACAAAACAGAACAGTCACCCTTTTGTTCCAGAACAGAGGAAATAGTTTCAAAAAAATCATCATTTGAATAGCAAACGCGAAGTTTTTCAATAAATTCAGAAATAATGGAAGTTTCACCTTCCCTGGTCGTCTTTCTCTGCAGCTTTTCCAGCAAAAGTTCGCGGATATTCCTGGTCACAATAACAAGGCTCAGCGTAACAAGACAGACAACCGCAAAAGCATAAAAGTCTGAATAAGGCAGAGAAGCCTTAATCGGCGGAATCAAGCCGATACACAAAACCAGAAGCAAAATAATCATCGCCGCACTTGAGACAATAAGCATAGTAACACGTTTGCTTTTATACATAACCACCTCTAAACTACTATGGGAGCCTCTAAAAATAGCAATTTTTAAAGGCAACTTTGAAAGGCGTCATTTTAAGTCTTTCATTTCAAATACTTAAAATTCGCATGTATCGCTAAAAAAGTATTGAAAATAATTTTTAACGATAACATTATACTACAGTATCGGCAGAATTTGAAAAAAAAAGCACTTTATTTTTTGGGCGTTCCCTGCCTGAAGGCAGGTCAGGCTGTCCGGGGTTCCGGCTTCCGCCTTCATTCCTCCGCTGTGCTCCGGAACATGCCTTTGGCATGCCCCTACCATCCTTAACGCACTTACAGATTTATTTTTTTCATAAAAAAAGCGCCCCCTAAAAAAGAAGCGCTTTCTTTATATTTTTTGTTTACAAAAATCAATTTGACAGCTTAGACAAAGGCATTAAATCCGGCGAAGTCGTTGCATTTTCCAGCTTGGCATATTCCTGCATAAGGGCAATCTGCTGCTTGGAAAGCTTTGAAGGCAAAGACACCATCAGTTTTATGTAAAGGTCCCCCTTTCTGGAAGAATTAGAATAAGGAACACCTTCATCCTTTACGCGCAAAAGCTTACCGTGTTCAGTACCAGATGGTACCTTAAAAGTAATAGCCCTACCGTCCAAAGAACGGATAGTAATTTCACCGCCCAGCAAAGCCTGTGACAAAGAAATCGGCACTGCACAGTAAAGGTCATTTCCAGATCTTTCAAAGAATTTGTCTTCCCTTACGTGCAAAACAATGATCAAATTACCCGGCTGACCCCCGTTTACACCGGCATCACCCATTCTTGGAATTTGAATGCGCTTGCCATTATCAACACCAGCTGGAATTGTAATGGTCATAACCTTATCTTTTTCCTGTAAACCACTTCCGTGACAGAAAGAACAAGGCTTGTCTATAACAGTTCCCTTTCCCTGGCATGCAGAACAAGTCTGCTGTATGGAAAAGAAACCGGCACTCCTTCTTACCTGACCACTACCCTGGCATGTAGGACAAGTTTTTCTTACAGAACCTGCTTCACCGCCACTTCCGTTACAGTGGGAACAAGTCTCATTGTGGCGAAAGTGGATGTCAGCCTTGCAGCCGTAAACCGCATCCTTAAAAGAAATTTCAAGATCATGTCTTAAAGAAGCACCATCATTTGCCCCTCTTGACGAACGTGACGAAGAAAATCCGCCACCGCCAAAAAGGCTTGAAAAAATGTCTTCAAAACCAGATCCGCTTCCAAAAATATCACTAAAGTCATGGAAGGCATGGCTGTATCCGCCACCAGAAGCAGCTCCGCCCATACCCTCAAGGCCTGCAAATCCATACTGGTCATAAACAGGACGCTTCTGGTCATCACTCAAGACTTCATAAGCTTCAGTAGCTTCCTTGAATTTTTCCTCGGCTTCCTTGTCACCAGGATTTCTGTCCGGGTGATACTTTATGGCAAGCTTTCTGTAAGCCTTTTTAATTGTATCTTTGTCAGCACTCTTATCTATTCCAAGTACTTCGTAATAATCACGTTTACTAGCCATTTCTTTTATTACTTGTCATCGTGAACTTCGTATTCAACGTCGTCCGCAGAACCCTTATCAAATTTAGAATTATCTGAAGAAGCCTTGTCTGCTCCTGAAGAAGCATCAGCTGAGCCAGAAGTATTTGCACCAGAAGCAGCGTTTGCTCCCTGAGACTTGTACATTTCTTCAGCCATCTTGTAAGAAGCCTGCTTTAATGCTTCAGTCTTAGCCTTAATGTCTTCAGTGTTGTCTCCAGTCAAAGCGTCCTTAAGTTCCTTGCATGCAGCTTCAATCTTTGCCTTGTCATCAGCAGAAACCTTGTCGCCGTATTCCTTAAGAGCCTTTTCTGTCTGGTAAACCATACTGTCAGCTTCATTCTTAACATCAATGGCTTCCCTCTTCTTTTTGTCGCTTTCTGCGTTAGCTTCAGCGTCCTTTACCATCTTGTTGATTTCTTCTTCGCTCAAACCAGAAGAAGAAGTAATCTGAATGTGCTGTTCCTTTCCAGTACCCAGATCCTTTGCAGAAACATGGACAATACCGTTAGCATCAATATCAAATGTAACTTCAATCTGTGGCACACCGCGTGGAGCTGCAGGAATACCTACAAGGTCAAAATTGCCCAAGGTACGGTTTTGAGCTGCCATTTCGCGTTCACCCTGAAGTACGTGAATAGAAACTGCTGTCTGGCCATCAGCGGCTGTAGAGAAAACCTGGCTCTTTTTTGTAGGAATTGTTGTGTTGCGCTGAATGAGCTTTGTCATAACGCCACCCATTGTTTCAATTCCCAAAGAAAGAGGTGTTACATCCAAAAGCAAAACGTCTTTTACATCACCTGCCAGAACACCACCCTGAATTGCAGCACCAATTGCTACGGCTTCATCAGGGTTTACTGAACGGCTGCCTTCCTTTCCAAAAATTGACTTAACAATTTCCTGAACCTTCGGCATGCGGGAAGAACCACCAACCAGCAGAACTTCATCAATCTTAGATGCATCAATTTCAGCATCCTTAATTGCCTTAAGACAAGGTTCACGGGTTGCTTCAAAAAGATGATCTGTCATTTTTTCAAATTCAGCACGGGTCAAAGAACGCTGCAAGTGCTTTGGACCTGTAGCATCAGCTGTAATAAAAGGCAGATTGATTTCTGTTGTTGTCTGATTAGAAAGAGCAATCTTTGCCTTTTCAGCTTCATCACGAAGTCTCTGCAAAGCCATTGCATCGCCAGAAAGATCAATGCCTGTTTCAGCCTTAAAGCCGTCAATCAGCCAGTTAACAATTACACGGTCCCAGTCATCACCACCCAAGTGAGTGTTACCATTTGTAGACTTTACTTCAAATACTCCATCACCCAATTCAAGGATAGAAATATCAAATGTACCACCACCAAGGTCGTAAACAGCAATTGTCTTGTCAGACTTCTGGTCTTTGTCAAAACCAAAAGCCAGGGCAGCTGCTGTAGGTTCGTTGATAATACGCTTTACATCAAGACCGGCAATCTTTCCGGCATCTTTTGTAGCCTGGCGCTGGGCATCGTTAAAGTAAGCAGGAACTGTAATTACTGCTTCTGTAACACTTTCACCCAGATAATCTTCTGCAGTCTTCTTCATCTTCTGCAAAATAAAAGCAGAAATTTCCTGAGGACTGAATTCTTTCTTTGAACCATTTTCTTCAACTTCTACGCGAACATCTTCGCCATGATCCTTGATTGCATAAGCCAGCTTTGTTGCTTCTCCAGACAATTCACTGAATCTGTGACCAATAAGACGCTTTACAGAATATACTGTGTTCTTTGGATTTGTTACCATCTGGTTTTTTGCAGGCAGGCCGACAAGTCTGTCACCTTTTGCTGTGAAACCTACAATAGAAGGAGTTGTACGGAATCCTTCTGAGTTCTGAATTACAACCGGACTACCATTTTCCATTACTGCTACACAAGAGTTTGTTGTACCAAGGTCAATACCAATAATCTTTCCCATCTTTATATCTCCTCTGCATTAAAAATTACTTATTTTCTGCCAAATCATCTTCAGCATTTTTTCCTGAAGGATTTTCATCACTTTTGCATGAAGCGCAATTCTCTTTTTCCTGACTGACTTCCGCCTTTACACTGCCGTCCGGCATTGTAACTACAACTTTTGCAAGGCGGATAGGCTTGTCCTTTAAGGTATATCCCTTAAGATATATTTCCTTAATAGAAGGTTCTGCCACAGGCCCCGGAGCTGACATAAGAGCTTCATGGATTGCAGGATCAAAATTATCACCAGGCGCACCGTAGGCCTTAAGATTGTACTTTGATTCAAGCATGTTCATAAAACTTTTATTTATCATCTCTACGCCATCAGCAATTGACTTTGCATCTGATGCATTTTTTGAAGCTTCAAGTGTTCTGTCAAAGTTGTCAATCACGTCAAGAAGATCTTTTAAAAGAGCCGCATTGCCATAATCATAGGCATCCTGCTTTTCCTGCATGGCCCTTTTCCTGTAGTTTTCAAAATCTGCTGCCCGACGCAAAAGTTGATCTTTAAGACTGGCATTTTCCTTTTCCAGATCTTCAACTTTCTGCTTGAGCAAAAGACTTTCATCTGCCACAGAATCAGTCTTTTCAGCTTCACCCAAATCCCCAGTGTCAGGATTTTCATTCTGGACACTTTCGATCTGGCTTTTTTCTGCAGGATTTTCTTCTTTTACCTGCCCGCATTTGTCAGATTGTTCTTTCTTCTCTTCACTCATTTCATTGTCCTGTTATTTTTTTCTAACAGCCTTAAAAATAATAAAATCCCCATAAAATCGTCAAGAATTTTATTAGAAAAGAAAAGAAAATCATGCATTTTAGGGGAATTTTCTAACCTTAAAGGATGTTAATTCCTGCTGAGCGGCACTTAATGACCATATCATCCGGCCATGCAGAAACCTGTGTTTCGCCAATGTGGGCGCAGCGGAGAAAATACATGCACAGTCTGGACTGACCAATTCCACCGCCAACAGTCTGCGTCAACTGTCCGTTAAGAAGCATTTTGTGGAATTTAAGATTTTCCCTGTCCAAAGCATTTCTTTCTGCCAACTGGCTGTGAAGTGTTTCAGGACTGACGCGGATACCCATGCTGGAAAGTTCCATCGCCTGGGACAAAATTGGATTCCAGACCAGCAGGTCTCCGTTTAAGCCACGGTGACCGTCACCTGTTTCTGTAATCCAGTCATCATAATCTGGTGCACGTCCGTCATGAATGGAACCATCAGGCAGTTTTCCACCAATTCCAATAATAAAGACAGCCCCATATTTTTTGCAGGATTCGTTTTCTCTTTCTTTTGGAGTAAGATTTGGGAATTCACGCTGCAAATCATCTGCATAAAGGAAGGTAATTTTTTCCGGCAGGATTGGTTCAATGTGATTGTATAAATCGTAAACATAAAATTCTGTCTGTTTTAAGCAGCGGTAAACCTTTTCTACAACAGACTTAAGAAAAGAAATGTCGCGGTCACATTCATTCATTGCCATACACCAGTCCCACTGGTCTACATAAAGTGAATGAAGGTTGTCCAGTTCTTCGTCAGCACGAATTGCATTCATATCAGTATAAATTCCAAAACCTGCTTTCATGCCCAGTTCCGTAACTTTCATACGCTTCCACTTTGCAAGTGAATGTACAATTTCCATCTGGCAGTCATTCATATCCCTTACCGGAAACTTTACAGCACGCTCAACTCCATTTAAATCATCATTAATTCCCTGACCGCTTTTTACAAACATTGGTGCCGTGATGCGTGTCAAATTCAATTCAGTTGAAAGTGAAAGCTGAAAAAAGTTCTTTATAAGAACAATCGTCTTTTCAATCTGCTTTACGTTTAATGCTGCCTTGTATCCCTGAGGAATATACAACTTAGACATTTTAAATCTCCTAAAAAATAGATTCTCTTTTTATGGCATCCTGAAAAATCATTTTAAATAATCTTTCAAGATGCCATAAGGATTTTTTACCTGTAGTTTTACGGGCATCTCCAAAAATTGCAATTTTTAGAGACTCCCTTATGCAAATCTTAGTCTGAAGGACCGCTTGTTACAGTTGCGCTATTATCCTTTTTTAAAGACTTTTCTTCAACAGAAAAATTATTTCTTTCCACTCTTTTTTCCATTGGAAGATATTCGCGAAGTTCTGAAACATTTTTGTAAGCAGGACGGTAAATTCTTCCGCCGGCAACAATTTCCTCAATGCGGTGGGCTGACCAGCCGGCAATACGGCTTATGGCAAAAAGCGGAGTGTAAAGTTCACGAGGAATGTTCAGCATTGAATAAACAAATCCTGAGTAAAAGTCCACATTAGCGCATATTTTCTTTCTGTCGCCCAGCTTTTCTGAAAGAACCTGAGGGGCCAGGACTTCAATTGTTTTGTAAAGATTAAATTCTTCCATACAGCCCTTTTCTTTTGCCAGTTCTTCAGCCTTTTCCCTGAGCAAAAGGGCACGCGGGTCTGAAATTGTGTAAACTGCATGGCCCTGACCGTAAATCAATCCTGTATGATCAAAAGCCTCTTTATTTACAATTTTTCTAAGGTAACCAGCAATTTCTTTTTCGTTAGACCAGTCTTTTACGTGGGCCTTTATGTCATCCATCATTTCCATAACGCGGATGTTTGCTCCACCATGACGGCGGCCCTTTAAAGAACCGACTGCCGCTGCAATGGCAGAATAAGTATCTGTGTCAGCAGAAGAAACAACGTGAACTGTCAAAGATGAGTTGTTACCGCCACCATGTTCTGCGTGAAGGACAAGGGCCAGGTCTAAGGTTTCTGCTTCAAGGCGGGTGTATTCTTTGTCGTATCTTGTTAAGCGCAAAAAATTTTCTGCGGTAGAAAGGGAAGGCAGGGGATTATGAATGTACATTGATTTCATGTCGAAGTAACGGCGCTTAGCCTGGTAACCGTAAGCGGCGAGTGTTGAAAAGCGCGAAACTAATTCAATGCACTGTCTTAAAATATTTGAAATGTCACGATTTTCAGGGTCACGGTCGTAAGAATATGAAGCTAAAACTCCGCGGGCAATTTTATTCATAATGTCATTTGAAGGAGCTTTCATAATCATGTCTTCCGTAAAGTTTGGAGGCAAAGTACGAAGCTCTCCCAAAAGCATATTAAATTCTTCCAGTTGAGATTCTGTAGGCAATTCTCCAAAGAGCAAAAGAAAAACACATTCTTCATAGCCGAATTTGTGACGGGAAGCAACATCTCGCACAATATCAACAACATCGTAACCGCGGTAAATAAGGCGGCCGGGAACAGCAACTTTTTTTCCTTCCGAGTCCACCTCATAACCAATTACATCACCAATGCGTGTCAGTCCAACCAGAACACCTCTGCCATCTGCGTGGCGAAGTCCTCTTTTTACATCATAAAGCTGGTAAAGTGAAGGATCGATAGGGTCGTTGTTTTGAGCAAGTTTAGTAAGTTTATCAAGAAAAGGTTTTTCTAAATCAAGAAAAGTGTCAGCCATAGGGTCCCCCTTTAATTTTTTTGGATTTCAAAATGCATAAAAATTACTGAATTGTGCATAATTATACAAAGAAAGTAGCTTTTCGTGAATAGGGAAATTAAAATTTATACATCTTTTGGGGATTTCTAAAGGGATTTTTGAAAGATTTTTTTTAAGCAGCCCCTGGAAACTGCAATTTTCACAAGGGATTTTCTAAAAATCGGGCAAAGCGGATTCGAACCGCCGACCCCTGACTCCCGAAGCCAGTGCGCTACCAGCTGCGCTATTGCCCGTATTCAAAGTAAAAAAAAGCTGTCTAGGAAAACCTAAACAGCTGAGCGGGATGTGCGGGGCTCGAACCCGCGGTCTCCGGCGTGACAGGCCAGCGCGATAACCAGCTTCGCTAACACCCCGTGTTGATGTTGATAATATACAAAATAGTAGAATTTGTGTCAAGGGCAAAAATCAAAATTCATAAAAAAAATTAATTTTTTTTTAGATTTTTAGCGCCGTTTAAAGACGACTTTTATTCCCCCAAAGTAAAATCCCCCTACTTTACAGAAGAATAAAGCTCAGCCATTTCGTTCCTGAAAGGAGCCTTTTCTTCTTTATTTTCCCATTCAATTATTTTCCTGATTTGAAAATGCTTCATATCATGGGGATTTTCAAAATGTAAAAGACCAAAGCGACCCTGGCCAATGTAAGTGATTTTGTCTCCTGGTCCCAGACTTTCAGACTTTGACACTTCTTCAATGGCACAGTCAAAATGCATAAGGGAATTTTCAGTCTTTCCGGAAATGGCCTGTGTCAACTCCTGGATTACCTGACCGCACTTACAGCAAACCATTTGTGAAGACGCCTTGAATTTTTTTATAGCTTCATCTTCGCTTTTGATTTGTTCTTCGCTTACGGCATTTGTCGGATGAAAAAACTTCTGCTGAATTTTAAAATCCTGGCCGCCCCTGTTTTTAAAATTATTCTGGTAAGAATGATTGTTATGACTGTTTGAATGATTATTATTTTTTCCGTTAAAAGACCGGTTGTTTCCATTTGGATAAAAATTATCATAGGAATCTGAATTCTTTTTCCAGTTATTGTTATGGTGATTTGAATAATGCTTATTTTTCATTTTATCTCCTCGTAAAAGTCAAAGTTAAAGTCAGACTTAATGGCAGCAGATGAGCCTCTGGTAAAAAGCCGCATGTGACTTATTCAGACTTTTCTTCTGTGTCAAATTCTCCGTACTCGCAGCCAACATGACCTACAATCAATTCATCAATTAAAATCAAATTGCCACTGTCTTTGCGGTAAAGCCACAAAGTTCCGCTGCCGTTTCCTCCATTCCACAAACGGCTGAAAGGTTTTCTGCCTTCAGGATCTTCGTAATTCACAAAGAGCATGTCTTTTTTCTTACAGTGAATTTCTGTTCTTAAAACAGACCTGTAGTTTTGCAATTCCACGTACCAGACAATCTCTTCATCACTTTCTTTAACAGAAAACTTCTGCTTGGACAGTGTCCAGAATTTAGAAAAGTTGTATTCAAAAGGTTTGCCTTCGTACCAGAGGGCGCCCAAAAGTTTACGCTCAAAGGGAATTCCAAAAGCCTTAGGACGACCGCCGCCAATATCAAAAACTGTATTTTCCAGTCTTTCATGCGAAAACTGTGAAATAATATCATTTGAAGAAAGCCAGAGCCAGGGACTTGTAAAGCCGGAGCCCCAATTTTTATCAGCATAACCATAGCAGCTGTCCGGGAAAACTGTATAATTTTTTCCGTCCATCTGGATTTTGCCACGATAAAGGGCCTTCATTCCTTCTGCATGCCAGTACATTTCAAAAGCCTTCATCTTGCGGAAAGGAGTACTTGTTCCGTAGCCCACGTTAAAGGCAATCTGCTTGTCTACTTTTAAATCCCACTTAATGTAACCGGCATCGCTCATGTATTCAGGATGACTTTTTACTTCACTCTGGGACAATTCAATTTTTCCGCGCAACTCTGTGTCACTGGCAAAACAACCTTCTGCCAGAATCGACCATGGCGCCTTATAATGAACATCAATTTCTTTCCATGAAAAAAATCTGTGCAGCTGCTTGTGCTTTGGTCCCCACATTCCGGCCTTCAGCATAAGATAGGAAGGTTTTTCGCCTGTCGCCTTGTTAGAGGGCAACTGACCCAAAACAGGTTCTTTTTTTGCAAGAGCAGGATTTATCAAAAAATATTCAATAAAGAAAGGAACTTCTTTGCCGCTGGCATCTTCAATGGCAGTAAAAGAATGCCACCACCAGTCATAACCTTTGGAAGCAAAGTCCCCTGTGAGCATACATTCATTTTTATGAGCATCATGTTTATTGAACATTCATTTCCTCTTTTTAAAAAGCTTTTCTGTTTTTTGTGCAGAATTTTGTCATTTCCTTAATTTGAAGTGATGTTGATTTTGCACTTGGAGCGCCCAGAGTTTTGCGGTTTTCTACGCAGGCTTCAGGCGTAATTTTTCCAAAAATATCTTCATCAATTAAAGGTGAGCAGGATTTTAATTCTTCCATGCTCAGTTCTTCTATTGAAGAAAGGCCTGCATCTATGGCCATGCGCACAGCCTTTGCCGAAATGGAATGCGCGCTTCTAAAAGGCACTCCTTTTTTTACAAGATATTCTGCAAGGTCAGTTGCATTGGCAAATCCCCCCTGGCAGCTTTTTTTCATATTTTCTTCATTCCACTTAGCGCTTGAAATCATGGCGGTAAAAACTTTTAAGTTGCCTTCAACCGTATCAAGGGCGTCAAACAAAGGTTCCTTGTCTTCCTGCAAGTCCCGGTCGTAAGCCAGAGGCAGGCCCTTTACCATGGTCATAAGATTAAACAAATCACCGTAAACCTTGCCCGTTCTGCCACGAATAAGTTCCGCAAAATCAGGATTCTTTTTTTGCGGCATGATTGAAGAACCGGTTGACCACTTTTCGCTTAAGTCTATGAAATTAAATTCACTTGTTGCCCAAAGAACCACTTCTTCACACATGCGACTTAAGTGCTGCTGAATCATAGAAAAATCAAATGTAAATTCAAGGCAGTAGTCCCTGTCAGAAACAGAGTCCAGAGAATTTTCTGTTGCCCCGTCAAAGCCCAGCTTTTCTGCGACCAAATTACGGTTTAAAGGCAAAGTGGATCCCTGCAGGGCACCGCTGCCCAAAGGCGACTTTTGAATGCGCTTAAGGGAATCTTCAAGGCGCTGCCAGTCACGCTTAAGCATAGAAGCCCATGCCAGAAGATGCTGGGCCAAAGTGCCGGGCTGGGCGTGTTGCATGTGAGTATAACCCGTAAGCAAAGTCTTTTGATTTTTTGAAGCAATGCCTGTAAGACATTCCATCAAAGTAATAACTTCATTTTGTAAAAGAGGAATTACCCGGCGAAGGTAAAGGCGCTCGTCTAAAGCAATTTGATCGTTACGACTGCGGCCAGTGTGAAGTTTTTTTCCGGCATCACCAATTCTGTCCGTCAAAGTTGCTTCTACAAAAGAATGAATGTCTTCTGCTGAATAATCAATCTGCAGTTTGCCGTCCTTCAAATCCTTTAAAATTGAATTAAGGCCTTTTACAATCTTGTCTGCATCCCCTTTAGAAATAATTTCTTCTTCACCCAGCATTTGTGCATGGGCAATAGAACCTTGAATGTCATCAAAAGCCATGCGCTCATCCACATAAATGGAAGTTTCAAATTCTACAGCAGCCGCGTCCGGGCCTTCAGCAAAACGACCGCTCCACAAAGCCTTGTGATTGTCAGAAGTTAATGTTCCGTGACCTTGTTCTTTTTTATTTTCAGTTTTATTCATTTTTCTACCATCAATCGCCTGTCAAAAATCAATCAAATTTCAAGAATTACTTTTCATCCACTTTTCAATTCCGACTTTTACGTCTTCATCAATGTCATGTTCAATGCGACAGGCATTTTCTTCAGCCTGAGCAAGAGGAATGCCTGTAATTTTTACAAGAAAATTTGTTAAAAGAACGTGGCGGCTGTAAACAGATTCAGCCTTTTCCCTACCCTTTTGAGTAAGTTCAAGGGCACCTGCGTTACCCACAGTGATGTAACCGTTTTCTTCAAGAATGCCCATTGCCCGGCTGACACTTGGCTTTGAAACATTAAGTTTACGAGCAACATCTACTGAACGGCAAATTCCGTTATCTTTTTGAATTCTCAAAATAGCTTCAATGTAATCTTCACCAGATTCATGTAATTCACTCACAATGCAACTCCAATTTTCTATAATAAAGTGTGCGCGGGCTTTTAAAGGCAGCCTTAAAAAGCCATTCTTTTGGCAGGCATAAAAATTGTAATTTTCAAGCCTACACTATTGTACAACAAATTTTCCCCAAAAGAAAAATTAATTCAAAAAAATTAATTCATCACATCCGGAGAAAGTTCCATAATCATATTATAAATAGGATTTCCGCCCGGGACCATAGGTAAAACCATTTCGTCAATATCAACTTTGGCATCAATTACGCATGGCTTTTTTAAATTAAAGGCTTCTTTGAAAACATTTTCAAATTCATCAGAATTATTTGCCCTGTAAGCCTTAATTCCATAAGCGTCTGAAAGCTTAAGCCAGTCCGGACCAAAATCCAAAGTGGTCTGTGAAAAACGCTTTCCGTAAAAAAGGCGCTGCCACATGCGGACATTTCCCAAAGCCCCGTTATTTACCACAACAATCACTATTGGCAGATTATAATGCTGGATTGTAGCCAGTTCATTACAGTTCATTCTGAAAGAACCATCACCTGCAATGTGAACAACACGGGCCTCAGGAAAAGCTTCCTGAATGCCAATAGCTGCTCCGGTACCAAAACCCATTGTGCCCAAACCGCCGGAAGTAATAAAAGTACGAGGCTTTTTGAAAGGATAAAACTGAGCAGTCCACATCTGGTGCTGACCAACTTCTGTTGTAATAAAAGTGTCATCGCCTGCAATTTTATGAATACATTCACAGATAAATTTGGGATTAATGGAATCCTTGGGCTGCCTGTTGTAAATGGAAGGAACTTCTTTTTTCCATTCAGCAATCTGGGCAATCCATTCCTTTCGCTCAGTCTTATTTATTAAAGGAATAAGGCGGGAAAGGATTTCCTTTATGTCACCAATAAGGCAACCGTCAGTCGGAATATTTTTATTGATTTCAGCAGGATCAATATCAATCTGGAAAACCTTTGCATTCAAACCAAACTTGTCCGGATCCCCGATTACGCGATCCGAAAAGCGTGACCCCAAAGCCAAAATCAAATCACTTTCGGTAACAGCCATGTTGCTGGCCTTAGTGCCGTGCATACCAATCATCCATGTGCAAAGAGGATGGTCAGCCGGGAAAGCAGAACGGGCCATCAAAGATTCGCTTACCGGAATCTGGGCCTTTTCTGCAAATTCCAAAAGCTCCTTTTCCGCATTGGAAATTACAATTCCCCCGCCCGCATAAATTACAGGCTTTTTGCTGGCATTAATCAAATCCGCAGCCTTTTGAATTTCTTCGTCACTAGGACTTGATACAGTGTAAACGCGTTTTAAATTTTCGTGGCCGGAAAGCAGAAGTTTTTCGTCCCCTGGATTTTTCATAGGTTCAAAATCAACCATGGCCGCAGTAATTTCTTTTGGAATATCAATTAAAACAGGACCAGGACGGCCGCTTTTGGCAATTAAAAAAGCCTGTCTGATAATAGAAGCCAGTTCTTCAACATTTTTTACCATAAAATTATGCTTTGTAATAGGCATGGTCACGCCGGTAATATCAATTTCCTGAAAAGTATCCTTACCCAAAAGAGGCGTTGCTACATTGCATGTAATAGCCACGATTGGCGAAGAGTCCATGTAAGCCGTTGCAATACCCGTAACAAGATTAGTAGCCCCAGGTCCAGAAGTAGCCATACAAACGCCCACCTTTCCAGTCGCACGCGCATAACCGTCAGCCGCATGGCAGGCAGCCTGTTCATGAGCCGTAAGAATATGCTGCAGGCGGTCAGAATTTTTATAAAGGGCATCATAAATATTTAGAATATTTCCACCCGGATAACCAAAAACTTTTTCAACACCCTGTTCAAGCAAACATTCAATAACAAGCTGAGCACCAGAAATTTTCATAGGAACCTCTTTTTAAAAATATTTTTCTTATGATAACTTTTTTGCCATTAAAATTCAATTAAAGGGAGACGCTAAAGTCATGTACAAAAAAAACTTTTACTTTTTTCTTTTTTTGGAGAGGCCGCATTTAAAGACGGCTTTCTGCTTGAAACTTAGCACTTCGTCCTCGTAGTTTGTCAGATTTGGGAAAAATTTAATGTAGTTCACTGATGCATTCTTGTGAA
>CAVJHV010000044.1:0-17343 GCA_963649315.1 Treponemataceae bacterium
TAATGCAGCGTTTCTTCCCAAAATTGCGGCTGCTTTACGAAAATAGTGCTTCTTTCCAAAACCGTCGCCCACTTTACGAAAGCAGTGCCTCTTTCCAAAACCGTCGCCCACTTTACGAAAGCAGTGCCTCTTTCCAAAACCATCGCCCACTTTACGAAAGCAGTGCTTCTTCCCCACACCGTCGCCCACTTTACGAAACCACCACATCTTCCCAAATCACCCGCTTTACGAAAGCCCCGCATCTTTCCAAAAGGCGCCCAGCCAGTCCTGTAGCCGGGCCTTTGGCCGCCTGAGCCTTCAGGCGAAGGCCGCGCGTTAGCAAGCGGCGAAAGGACTGTTAAACAAAAAAGAGTATGCTCCCATAATAAAAAAAATTCTTAACTTCAGAAAAAAAAATCCGAAAAATAAGTTATGGGTATGGAAAATTCTTTTACAAATTCAATAGATTTACTCTCCAGGGCTTTGGACGTACAGACTTTGCGCTACCAGGTTACTTCAAATAACATTGCCAACAGCGAAACGCCTGGTTTTAAAAAACAGTATGTCAATTTTGAAAGCGAATTAAAAAGGGCTTATGAAAGTCAGGCTGCTGAACACGAATCTTTCAGAATGATTACTTCGGATCCTAAGCATTTGGAAAGTCAGGTGCCAAAGGACTGGAGAAGCGTTGAACCCCGCCGCGTAACAGATTACGTTACTTCGTCAAAGGCTAACGGCAATAACGTTGATGCAGAAGAAGAAGCAATGAATCTTGTTCAGATTCAGCTGGAATATCAGCTTTTGACCCAGCTTACAAATTTTGAATTTAAACAGATTTCTACGGCTATTCAAACCGGCCGCTAGACTTTGAAATAGAAATTGCATTTTTAGGGGCAGCCTTTTAGATATGCTCTGAAAACTGACTGAAAGGACACGTGTCCTTTGGAGGATAAAATGGGACTTTTTACCAGTATAAATATTGCTGCTACAGGAATGAGCGCTGAACGTCTTAGAACAGATGTTATTTCCAACAACATTGCGAACGCTTCTACTACACGCACTCAGGAAGGCGGCGCTTACAGAAAAGAAACAGTTGTTTTTGAACCGGTTGCCTCAAAGTATCCTCAGTGGCGGTCCCCATTTACTCCTTTGGGGCAGGATAACGGTCCGGGCAAGGGCGTTCGTGTTAAAGAAATTAAGCAGGACGAAAGCATGGGCCGCCTTGTTTACGATCCGACTCATCCGGATGCCATTCAGACTGGTCCTAACAAAGGTTATGTTGAATATCCGAATGTAAATATTGTTAACGAAATGGTTGACATGATTTCAGCCAATCGCGCTTACGAAGCAAATGCCAGTGTAATTCAGGGCAGTAAGGAAATGTTTTCAGCCGCCCTTCAAATTGGCCAGCGCTGATTTTTCTTGCCAAATAAACAAATGTCTGATATTTTGTAAAAGGGAATAGCAAAAATATTTTTTGTCATTTGTTTTTTTATTTTTCAGGGCGTACCCCTCCGCTCAGCCGGAGGCTTCGCTACGGGTCAGGCTTTTCGGGGTTCCGCGCTTTGCGCTCCATTCCTCCGCTTCACTTCGTTGCGCTACGGAACATGCCTTGCGGCATGCCCCTACAATCCTTTACGCGGTAAAAAAGATAAAAGATTTTTTTGTTAGAGGGGAAAACATGGATATTACAATTGGTTCACTCGAATTGAACAGATCAAATCCGGCACATCTTGGCACAAAGCCTTTACTGGACACCTCAAAGCCTGTATTCCAGGATTCCTTTGGAAACTCTTACAACAGCGCTCCTCTTGAAGAAAAAGAAAAAGGTCCTTTTCAAACTTTCCTTATGGAAGCAGTAAACGGCATGAATGAACAGCAGCTGAATGCTTCTGCTTTGGAAAAACAGATTGTAACGGATCCAGATAGCGTTGATGTTCACGATGTTACGACTGCCATGGCAAAGGCACAGATGTCACTTGATATTGCCCAGACTGTCATAAACAGATTGCTTGATGGCTGGGAACAGCTTTCTCAAAACCGCTGATCTTTCGGGTATCTTTAAGAAAAGGGTAAAGTCTTTTTTTAGGATACCCTTAATACCTTTTTTCTAAAAAAAATGCTAAAAAAATAATATTTCTCTTTTCAATTTTAAATAAACGTGTTAAAATTCAAGAATAATGGCTTTTATTGTTTATGTGGGAATTGCTGTAGAAGTCAAAATCAAAACACATGATTCGTTCACGGGAGGGGAAAATGAACGAATGGTTTAAGAAATTTTTTAACACCATTAAAGAAAAGTGGGCTAAGTGGACTAAAGTACAAAAGGCTATCTTAATTGGCATTGTAGTGGCTGTTATTGTAGCAGTCGTTCTTCTTATTACACTTTCATCAAGACAGACATCTGTAAAAGTTTTTAATGCTGCGGTTACCGATGAAACCAGACGTTCACAGATGCTCGATTATCTTTCTCAAAATCACATTCAGGCTTACGCATCTTCTGACGGTTTTATCTATGTTGATGATGCAGAAACAGCTTCCCGCAGCCAGTCACTTTTGACGGCAGCTCAGCTTGTTCCTACAGAAATCAGCGTTTACGATTTGTGGAAGACAGATCGCTTTTCAATTTCGGATTTTCAGGAAAATAAAGTCAACTGGAAGCAGACAATTGAACGTCAGCTGGAACAGCGCATACGCTACCTGCCTTCGGTAAGGGCTGTAAACGTTTCTGTTGTTATTCCGGACGAAAGCCTTTACTCGGATACACAAAATCCTACGACTGTAAGTATTACTGTTTTCCCCGCTTATGGCAGCGAAGCAGATTTTACAGACAAGAAAAAAATTCAAGGCTTGCAGGAACTTGTTAAAAAAAGCGTTGAAGGCTTGACTGACGAAAATATCACAATCCTCAACGGCGACACCATGGAAGAAATCAACGACTTTGAAGGAATGAAAGAATCTGAAGGTGTTGATATTACGAATAAGCAGCAAAAACTTATCCGAAAGTATGAAGCAGAATATTCAAAACAGGTACTGGATCTTTTAACGGCAACATTCGGCCGTGATCGTGTCAGAATTACTACTATGAAAATTGACATGGATCAGTCAAAGGAAAATTATACCTACAGGGAATATTCTGGTGTAACAATCAAAAAAGACAATCCGGATACCCCTTATGACGATTCAGAAATCCGCGACAACCTTGTGCTTTCTTTTGAAGAAATAAATAATACTTTTGAAGGGACAGGTTACAATCCTGAAGGACCGGCTGGTGTTGAAGGACAAAATCCACCTGTTTATTCAGATGCTTCAAATATGATTGGAAAGCAAACACAGTCTTCCGTTAAACAGAATAATGCCCTTAATGAAAAAAATACATACAAGGAAGTGGCTCCTAAAATTGACAGGGTTACTATTGCGGTAAACATTGACGGCACTTGGAAACGAAAGTATACAGAAGACGGAAAACTTTCATTCACTTTGGAAAATGGAATTGAAAGGGAATACATTCCTATTCCCGAAGATGATTTAAAAGGCGTTGAAGCTCTTGTAAAAAGTTCAGTTGGTTATGACAAGGATCGAGGCGACTCTGTTGTTGTAACAAATATTGCTTTTGACCGCAGCGAACAGTTTGCCCGGGAAGATGCAGCTGAAAGAAAAAAGATTGCAACCCGCAGAACAATTTTCTTTGTTGCAGTCGGCTTGATTTTTGTACTTGTTGCCTTTATTCTTATTCGTCTTATTTCACGCGAAATTGAAAGGCGCCGCCGTCTTAGGGAAGAAGAACTTCTTAGAAAGCAGCAGGCAGAAAGAGAGGCAGCCCTTTGGGAAGCAAAAGAAAACAGCATGCAGGTTACCATGTCTGTTGAAGAGAGAAAGCGTGCAGAATTGCAGGAAAATGCTATTGCTATGGCAAAGGAACATCCGGAAGATGTTGCTATGCTCATTAGAACATGGCTTTCAGAGGAGTAGTCTATGAGTGATTCAGCATCTGGTATCAAGCAGCCAATTAAGCAGGCTGCTGCTCCAAAAAAGAAGAGTGGTTTAAAAGATTACAAAAGTTTGACTGGCCGGCAAAAGGCAGCAATTTTTCTTGTTGCTTTAGGTTCAGACGTTTCTGCCCAGGTCATGAAACATTTAAGGGAAGATGAAGTTGAAACTTTAACATTTGAAATTGCCCGTCTTGATACAATTGACGCGGAATTTAAAGATCAAGTTCTTGAAGAATTCCAGGAATTGATGCAGGCACAAAACTTTATCACCACAGGTGGTATTGATTATGCCCGCGAACTTTTGGAAAAGTCCCTGGGTTCACAAAAGGCAATTGATATTATCAACCGCCTTACATCAAGTTTGCAGGTCAGGCCTTTTGATTTTATCCGCCGTACAGATCCGGCCCACCTTTTGAACTTCGTTCAGCAGGAATATCCTCAGACAATTGCTCTTATTCTTGCCTATCTTGAACCAAACAAGGCAGCAACTATTTTGCAAAATCTTCCTCAGGAAATTCAGCCTGAAGTTTCTAAGCGTCTTGCCACAATGGACCGTACATCTCCGGATGTCTTGCGTGAAGTTGAACGCGTACTTGAAAAGAAACTTTCAACCCTGTCTAACGAAGACTATACGGCAGCCGGTGGTGTTGATTCCATCGTTGAAATTCTTAACCTTGTTGACCGTTCTTCTGAAAAGGCCATCATTGAAACTCTTGAAGAAGAAGATCCTGAGCTTGCAGAAGAAATCAAGAAGCGCATGTTCGTATTCGAAGATATTGTTATGCTTGACGACCGTGCCATCCAGAAAGTTCTTCGTGAAGTTGACCAGCAGGAACTTGCAAAAGCCCTCAAGTCAGTTGATACTGAAGTTCAGGATAAGATTTTCCGCAACATGTCAAAGCGTGCAGCCAGTATGCTTAAAGAAGACATGGAATTCATGGGGCCTGTCCGCTTAAAGGATGTTGAAGAATCTCAGCAGAAAATTGTATCTGTTATCCGTCGTCTTGAAGACAGCGGTGAAGTTGTTATTGCCCGCGGTGGTGATGACGAAATGATTGTATAGGGAGTCTTTAAAAATTGTAATTTTTAGAGGCAGCTATAATTTTTGGAGTTATAAATGGCAAAAGCGGTGTTTCGTCCAAACGAAGTTAACGTCAAAGACAGAGTTGTTGTTCTTCCCCTGACTAAGGATTTTGCTCCTAAAGTAGAAGAGGTGGAAGAAGTCCCGGAATACACAGGACCGACAGCCGATGACCTTAGGCGTGAAGCTGAAGCTTTTAAGAAAAACTGGGAAATTGAAAAAGCCCAGATGCTTACAAAGGCTCAGGAAAGTGCAGATCAAATTGTAAAGAATGCGGAAACCGCTGCTTTTGCTCAGGTAAAGCACCAGACAGATCAGGCTCAAATCCTTAAAAATCAGGCACAAAAAGAAGCTGATGAAATTCTTGCAAAGGCCAGAAGTCAGGCTGAAGAAATTCTTGCAAAAGCAAAGGCTGAAGAAGAAGAAGTTTACAAAAAGGCAAATAAGGAAGGCTTTGAAAAAGGCCATGAAGACGGCTATAAAGAAGGCAATCTGGAAGCCGAAAGATTAATTGACCGCCTTCACACTATGACTGAATCTATTCAAAATCGTAGGCAGGAAATTCTTGATAACACAGAGCAGCAGATTGTAGATTTAGTTGTTCTTATGACACGTAAGGTTGTAAAAATCCTGGGTGAAAATCAAAAGAATGTAATTATGGCCAATGTCGTTCAGGCTTTAAAGAAAGTGAAAGGCCGTGGTGAAGTTACACTTCGCGTAAATCTTTCTGATGTAAAACTTACTACGGATCACATTGCCGACTTTATCCGCCAGGTGGAAAATATTAAAAACATTCATGTTGTGGAAGATTCTTCTGTTGAAAGAGGCGGCTGTATTGTAGAAACGGACTTCGGTGCTATTGATGCCAGAATTTCAAGTCAGCTTGCAGAAATGGAAACAAAGATTCTTTCAATTTCTCCGATCAAAACCGTAAATAAATCCGACGTGCAGAATCCGGACATTTAATTTTTCCGTAAAGGGAATTTCTGAAATTCAATTTTTAGAAAGACCTTATTTGGGGTGAAGGGGAATAATTTTATGGAAGAATTTTTTAACAAGTATGTTCAGGCTATAGAAAGTGCTGAACCAATAAAATACACAGGAAATGTTACTGCTGTCAAAGGTTTGATGATTGAAAGTCTGGGGCCTCGTTCAGCTATTGGTGAAATTTGCCGCATAGAAATTGGTGATGGCAAAGAAGCCGTTATGGCAGAGGTAGTCGGTCTTGAAAATACAACTGTCCGCCTTATGGCTTATGGTGAAACAAAGGGAATTGAAGTTGGCTGCCGGGTAATTGCTTCGGGCCACACTCTTGAAGTTCCGGTTGGAAAAGAATTGCTGGGCCGCGTTTTGGATGCCTTGGGAAATCCTTGTGACGGCAAGGGTGACATTGCTACTGGAAAATACTATCCGGCTATTGCTTCAAGCCCGGATCCTATGCTGCGACGCGACATCAACAAAAGAATTACAACTGGTGTTCGTGCTATTGATGGAATCCTTACAGTCGGGAAGGGCCAGCGCCTGGGAATTTTTGCAGGTTCCGGAGTTGGAAAAAGTACACTTGTTTCAATGATTGCCAGAAACACCAGCGCGGATGTTAATGTGATTGGTTTGATAGGGGAGCGTGGCAGGGAAGTTCTGGATTTTATAAAAAGGGATTTGGGCGAAGAAGGTCTTAAAAGGTCTGTTGTTGTTGTAGCAACAGGTGATCAGTCTGCCATTGCCAGAGTTCGTGCAGCTTATGTTACAACTGCCATTGCTGAATATTTCCGCGATCAGGGAAAAGATGTAATGCTTATGTTTGATAACATTTCGCGTTTTGCCAAGGCACAGCGTGATGTCGGTATAGAATCCGGTGAACCTCCTGCAAAAGGTTCATACCCTAGTACGGTATACGATTCAATTCAAAAACTTTTGGAAAGAACTGGCACCAATGATAAAGGCTCCATCACCGCTTTTTATGCAGTCCTTGTTGATGGTGATGACATGGACGATCCTATTGCAGATACGGTGCGTGGCGTTTTAGACGGGCACGTTGTTTTGAGCAGACGTCTTGCCGGTCTTCAGCATTATCCTGCAATTGATATGATGACAAGCATCAGCCGTCTTTCAAAAAGAGTTACAGGCAACCAGACAAGAAAGGCTGTTACAAAAGTGCGCCGCTGGATAGCCACTTATAGTGAACAGGAAGATATGATTATTACAGGCGCCTACCGAAAAGGTTCCATGCCGGAAGTAGACGAAGCAATTGATATGCACCCTTTGGTTGAAGAATTTCTTTGCCAGGACGAATATGACAAATGTCCAATCGAAGATACCCTAAAAAAACTTTCAGATTTATCTGGCATTGAAATTCCAGAAGAAGAATATTCTGAAGATGCAGCTTTGCTTTGTAAGGAAAGTTGAAAATAAATTATGAAGAAATTTGTTTTTAAACTGCAAAAAGTTTTAGATCTTCGTGAATTTGAAAAAAAACAGGCTCAAATTGAATTAGGAAAGGCCACTGCTCAGGTGAACCTCATCCAGGAAAAACTGAATGCTGTGGCAAGCCAAAAAGTTAATCTTGCAAATCAAATGAAAGAAGCAGATGGTTTACAAAACTATTATGCCTGCCAGCAATATACAATTTTCCTTGACAAGAAAAAAGAAGAGTTTTTTGAAGAAATGGCAAAGGCAGAACTTGTTCTTGAAGAAAAAAGAAAAATTTTTCTGGAAGCCAGCACAAATGTAAAAGTCATGGAAAAGTTGAAAGAGAAAAAACTGTCTGACTGGAAAAAAGAAAAATCCAAAGAAGAAGAAAAAGAGGTGGAAGAACTTGTGGCTGCGAAATTTGGTCAAAGGTCTTTTGAATAATAATTTTTTTCCGTGGGGCTTGCTCTTAGCAATAGTGGCAGACTGTTTTCAAAAAGCGCCTGTTCTTAGCAATAGTGGCAGACTGTTTTTCAAACGCGCCCGCTCTTAGCACTAGCGGCAGACTGTTTTCAAAAAGCGCCTGTTCTTAGCAATAGTGGCAGACTGTTTTTCAAACGCGCCCGCTCTTAGCACTAGCGGCAGACTGTTTTCAAAAAGCGCCTGTTCTTAGCAATAGTGGCAGACTGTTTTTCAAACGCGCCCGCTCTTAGCACTAGCGGCAGACTGTTTTCAAAAAGCGCCTGTTCTTAGCAATAGTGGCAGACTGTTTTTCAAACGCGCCCGCTCTTAGCAATAGAATCCATCTCTCTCCAAAAAAAATACTCTGTTTCTAAACCGCCGCTCCATTCCTAAACCGCCCGCTCCATTCCTAAACAGTCCGCTCTATTCCTAAACAGCCCGCATCTTTCCTAAACTACCCACTTCATTCCTAAACAGCCCGCTCCATTCCTAAACAGTTTGCCTCATTCCTAAACCGCCCACTCTATTCCTAAACAGCCCACTTCATTCCTAAACAGCCCGCTCCATTCCAAAACATTTCATCAATAATGAAAAGCCGAACCGCCAATAAATTCCCTTATGATGGAATGTGGAGGAACAGCCGTTGCCGGAATGGTAGAAAAATAACTTAAGAATTTTAAAAGGCGACTTGCCTCACCATATTCTTTTTGAAGAGGAGAAACGCAGCGCAAAAGCGGATCAGCATAAACTTTCAAGACAGACATTTCGTAATCCAAAGCTGTGTTCAGCATTGCATCAGCATTATTCTGGAATGGGAAGATGTGGAGTCTTTCTCCCTTTTGAACATTGTCCCACATGGCAATTGTGTCTGCTGCAGACTTTCCGCGGAATTGTGAATCACGCACAATGCGGCGGACCAGGCGGTTGTCACTTGTTGCAATTCTGTTGTGGTCATCAAGGTTCAACTGAGTCAAAGCAGAAAGATAAATTTTAAATTTATAGTCTTCTGGAACTAAAGGAGTCAGCTTTGGATTTAAACCATGAATTCCTTCAAGTACCAGAATTTCATTTTTTTCCAGTTTGAGAGTGTTACCTTCTTTAAAGTAAGAAAGGCCTTCATTAAAATTATACGAAGGAACTTTAATTTCTTTTCCTTCAAAAAGATCAATCAAATTTTCGTTTAAAAGTTTGACGTTTAAAGCTTCAAGACATTCGTAATCATAATTGCCATTTTCATCTAAAGGAGTTTGAGTTCTTCCAACATAGTAGTTGTCCAGCGAAATAACTTTTGGCTTGTAGCCAATAGCTTCCAGCTGCATTCCTAATTTTTTTGCAGAAGTAGTTTTCCCGCTCGAAGAAGGACCAGCAATCAAAATGACCCGTACGCTGCCCTTGTCATGAATTTGATCTGCAATTTCAGAAATTCTTTTTACCTGTAAAGTTTCAGTTATATCAATAAAGTCATCTACTTTTCTGTCATGAATAATTTTGTTTAAACTTGCGGCAGAAGTAACATCCAGCTGTTTTCCCCATTCCTTGTACTTTTTGTAAATTTGGAAAAGTTTTTTTTGATCCTGAAATTCTGTAAGGCGATCCGGCTGATCGTGTTTTGGAAAGCGAAGTAAAAATCCTTCTTCGTAAGGCATAAGGTCAAAAACTTTCAGTACCCCTGTAGAAGCAACAAGTACTCCAAAATTCAAATCACAAAAATTTGAAAGTCTGTTCACTTGAATGCGGCCAGGTGAAATATAATCCAGCTGCTTTCGTGTTTCCTTAAGCCCCAGATCTTCAAAAATCTGGCATGCTTCCCTGTAAGAAATTACATCATTTTCAATAGCAAAATCTTCTTTTACCAAAGAAAGCATTTCTTCTTTCAGGGCGTCTACATCTTTAGAAGAAAAATTTTCTTTTTCCAAAGTGTAGAAATATCCGTAGCCTAGGCTGTGGCCCACTAAAAGTCTTGCACCAGGGAAAAGTTTATGTGATGCACATGCTAAAAGAAAGCAAAGTGACCGGCGGTAAATAGCGGCTCCTTCCTTTGTGTCTTCATAAACCGGATCAAGTTCCGCATTAATATTTATTGGACTGTCCAGCGAACAAATTTCATTATTAACCTTTACGGCCCAAATTTTTTTGTCACACTTGCAGGCCTTTTCCAATTGTCCCATCAGTGCCAGCGGCCTGATTTCATTTTCAATTTCAATACTGCTTTTGTCAGGAAATGTAAGAGTTATCTTTTTCATGCTTACAATTATATGTTCAAAGTGAAAATTTTCAAAGTGATTTTTTTTACATACTTTACAAAAAAAACATTCTAAAAAAATCTTTTTTGACTGCCTGTCCGCCGGCCTATTCAATATTTTTTATGCAGAAAAAAACTGTTTTGTTTTCATCATCAAAATCATCAGCAGGAATAATTTCTGTCATAACTTTTTTGTAGTCATTGCCATCTTTGCGCCTGTAAAAAATTCTTAAAATAGATTTTTCTTTATCATTAAGAAAATGTTCTTTAATTTTTTTAACATCCATGAAGTTTTTAAAATCTTTCAAGTCATCAGGATGCAGACCATTGTTTTTTATAAAATTTTCAATCCACACAGAAATTTTATCCGCAAGATTGTCCGAATAGTCTGTGGCAGAAAAATTTATTTTGTAAATTTCATGACTTTCATCATCAAGATTAACTTTTAAAATCTTTGTATAAGATTTACTGATTGTAGTAAAAGCAATATTTAAACTTCGCCTGTCCAGCCCGCTCTTTGAATAAAAATTTGCCTTGTCCCGGTACATTCTTTTGTCTGCAAATTTTAAAAGTTCATTAAGTGACAAATCCTTGTGGTGACATTTTGTAATTACCCCAATAGAAAGGTAAAGAGGCAGTCCGTTTTTCTCTGACCATTTATTGCACTCTTCTTTTAAAAGAACCTTTGTGTCATGAATGAGGGAAGCGTCCATTTGAACAATTCCGACAAATTCATCTCCACCAATGCGGTAAATGTTGCCGTATTTTCCAATAGTGTTTTTTAAACAGTCAGCAGCTGCCCGTAGCACTTTGTCCCCTGCATCATGCCCCTTTTGATCATTTATTTCCTTTAAGGAATTCATGTCCACAGAAAAGAAAACTGTGTTGTCAGAAACATTTGTTGCATTTAAAGTTTTTACTGCTTCTTCAAAAGCGTGGCGGTTAAAAAGTTCCGTCAGCTCATCTTTATTCATTTTAAAAATTAATTCTTCTTCGCGTCTTTTTTCTTCATCAATCGTGCGGGTGTAGTAAATCAAAAAAATTGCAAAACCATTTTCATCATATTTTACAGGAACAAAAGTTGACCTTACCCAGCCGCGGTACATGGAAAGGTACTCAATGGAAAGTAATTTTTTTCCATAAAGACGTCTTGGTAAAGTTTCAAGATTTACAAAGTCAAAGACACGTTTCTTTTCCGCTTCAGGCAAAAGTTTTTTGTAAATTTCTATAAGCTGGTCCTGGGCCGAAACTCCGTATGTCCAGAATTTTCTAACTGGAGTTGTCGCCGTAATTTCCACAATTGTATCACGCTTCAAATCAATCAAGTGCATGGTCAAATAAGAAGTTGCCAGCGCCTGTAAAATCTCCAGAGAAAAAGTCTGTTCCCTAAAAAATAAATCTGTTCCTGCCTGTTCAAAATTCGAATTCTTCATAAGCGCCCTCCAAAATTCTTCCATAATTATACACGATTTTTTTCTTTTTTCCTAATTTTTCTTCTTTTTGGAGAAAGCGCATTTAGACACGGCTTTGCGCAGTTCCGGCTATCGCCTCCATTCCGAAAGTCAGTCTTTGCCTGCCTTTCGGAACATGCCTTCGGCATGCTGCTACAATCCGACTAGTGCTCAATAAAAAAAGCAAAGTTATTTTTCTTCAAGCAAAGTCTATGGGCATTTCTAAAAAATTCAATTTTCAAAGACCCCTAATATTCTCCGTAGACACTTCAATATAATTTTTATCTGGAATGTAAAGACCAATGGAAAGTCCAAAATCAATAGCGCCTTTTACGGTCCCGCTTTTTGTCCATGCAATGGCAGTCCTCATGTATGGTGAAAGTGTAAAGCTGGAAAGTTTTCCTGTTAAGCCCATTTCTGCAGCAACTTTCCATGCGAAGTCATTTGCGCTGTAGTCAACAGTATTGCCATCACCTTTGTTAGCGACCAGGCAAAGTGGCAAAGAATAAAGAGGGTATAAATATACATACATGCCAGTTAAAGCAAATTTAGTGCCCTTGTAAAAATGGTAATAAGCACCTGCCCCTAGTGACAGGGAAAAGGAAAGGTATCGGCTTCCATCACTTGTTGTGCTTTCCGTATATAAATCTAAGGCGAAACCTGTTGCAAAGGAAAAGTTATTTACATTTGCAAAACTTACCCGGTTATCCATAAAGAGATTAAAGGCTTTTGTTACAACAGTGTAATCTTCCCTAAGTTTCATGTAGGATCCGGAACCAGCTGTAAAGCCCATAGCAGACGGAATAGAATAAAACCTGAATTCAAAATCCGTTTGAAAGGGATCTGCAGCCTTTTCATCAGCTTTATCTTCATAGGAACTTTCATTTTCAGAAAAAACTCCAATGTTTTCTAAAAGTTTTTCCTTAGTAAAATGCCCCGATCTTTCACTTGGGGCTATGGCATTCCCTGGAAGATACAAGTGTATCTCTTGAGAAAAAACTGCAAATGCTGCAGAAAATAAAAATAATGTTACCAATAATTTTTTCATATAAACTCCGGACAGAAAAATCTTTTTCAAGACAAACTTCTTTCTAGTGTAAGGCATAAAAGTTATTGTGTAAACTTTTAAAGGACAAAGCCACTTCTTGAAAATTGCTGGCATAAACTGGCAGGGAAAACATTTGGAAAAAAAATGTATATAAATCTGTTAATGCAAGTCTGTAATCCTTAAACAGATGATAATAAGTTTCGGCCCCTATTGATATAGAATATTTTCTGCCACAAACTACATTCCCTGAAATTTTACCGCAAGAGTTTCAATTTTTCAAATAAAAAAAAACTACTATTTTGGTACTATTTAAGACATCTCTAAAAAAAATAAAAAATCATTTTTGCCTAATTTTGCCTATTTTCCTTTCTCTCATTGACAGCGATTTTGCAATTACGTAAAATTATTGGACTTTATTTTTTTGAGGTGGCACTTAAATGCTGGAAAAAATGCGCAATATTGGTATCATGGCTCACATTGATGCTGGAAAAACTACTACTACGGAAAGAATCCTTTACTATTCCGGAAAAATTCACAAGATTGGCGAAATTGATGACGGCGCTGCCACTATGGATTTTATGAAGCAGGAACAGGAGCGTGGTATTACTATTGCTTCAGCTGCGATTACGACTGAATGGAAGGGTTACAAAATTAATATTATTGACACTCCTGGCCACGTTGATTTTACGGCAGAAGTTGAACGGTCCCTTCGTGTTCTGGACGGAGCAATTGCTGTAATTTGTGCGGTTGGCTGGGTGCAGCCGCAGACTGAAACTGTATGGAAACAGGCTGACGGTTTTTCGGTTCCCCGCATTTGTTTTGTAAATAAAATGGACAGAATTGGTGCTGATTTTTTTGGTGCCATGAAGGATGTTAGTGAAAAGTTTGGCTGCCAGACTCTGGCTATGGAAATTCCATGCGGTCAGGGCGGAGATTTTGACGGTGTAATTGATCTTCTTAATATGAAGGAAATTCACTGGGATGCAGAAAGTGAAGGTGAAAAATTTACTGTTAGCGAAATTTCTGCTTCTTACCTTGATGCGGCAAATGAATGGCGCGAAAAACTGGTGGACACTGTTGCTTCTAACGATGATGTGCTTGGGGAAAAATATCTTGAAGGCCAGGAAATTTCAAATGATGAATTAAAGGCTGCTATCCGTAAGGCAACTATTTCAAGAACCCTGGTTCCTTTCTTTTGCGGTTCAAGCCGTCACAACCAGGGCATTCAGCCTCTCATTGATGCCGTAATTGATTATCTTCCTTGCCCTACAGAAGTTCCTCCTGCCGAAGCCTTGCACATGACAAAGCACGAAGAAAAAAAGGTTCAGGTTCCTTGTGATGTAGATTCAAAAAATCCTGTCGGCCTTGTCTTTAAGATTCAATTTGATCCTCAGGCCGGCATGCTTTCTTTTGTCAGAATGTATGCCGGAAAAATTACCAGTGGCAGTCAGATTTTTAATGTTTCTAAAAAGAAGCGTGAAAGGATAAACAGAATTTTACGCGTTAATGCTAACCATATGGAACAAATGTCTGAAGTGGCCGCCGGTGATATTGCGGTTATTCAGGGATTTAAGCTTGCCCAGACCGGCGATTCCATTGGAAGCGAAGGTTTTCCTCTCCTTTTGGAAAGTTTGAAATTTCCTGAACCAGTTATTTCCATTGCCATTGAACCTGAAACTATGTCTGACCGTGACAAGCTTTTGGAAACACTTGGCCTTTTAAGTCACGAAGATCCGACTTTCACTTACCGCGATGATGAAGAAACCGGTCAGCTGGTCATTTCCGGAATGGGGGAACTTCATCTTGATGTTCTTGTTACAAGAATTCGTGATGACTACAAGGTTGCATGCCGTGTAGGAAATCCTCAGGTTACATACCGTGAAGCTGTTACAATCGCCAGTGACTATATAGAAGAATATTCAAGAGTTTTGGGCGGAAAAGAAAATGCTGCTTACATCAAGCTGCATGTGGAACCTAGGCCTACAGGTGCCGGTAATCTTTACGAATGTAGTGTTAAGGAAAATGATTCTTCCATGCCACAGGAAATTCTTGATGCGGTTGAATCTTCCATTAATTCCAGCCTTGCTTCCGGAATTAAGATGGGCTATCCTTGTACAGACACACTTGTTCGCGTAGAAGAATTGAAATACGATCCTGCCACAGGAACGACTTTTGCCTTTGAAGCTGCCGCTGCAGAAGCTTTTGATAAAGCTGCAATGCAGGCTCAGCCAGAATTGCTGGAACCTGTCATGGCTGTGGACATTGAAAGCCCTTCAGAATTTACGGGGGAGGCAATGAGTCTTGTTACCCAGCGTGGCGGAATGATTTCCAGTATGGATGACAAACAGGGCGGTTCAATTATTCACGCTCAGGCGCCAATGGCTGCCATGTTTGGTTTTACGACAAGTTTGCGTTCTGTTACCCAGGGCCGTGCATCTTTTTCAATGTCATTTTCTCACTTTCAAAAAAAGGCTTTTTAGTTTTTTGATTTTGCGGATTTGCAGATTTTTTTGTTAAAGCGAGCTTTTAAAATTGAATTTTCTAGGCTTGCTTTAAAATTTAAAAAAAAGTGATTTTAAGCAGGATTTTAGATTTGTGTATTGAAAGGAATTTAAAAAAACTTTATAATGCTCAAGCTAGTTTACCTAGCACATAATGATATATTGCTATCATAAGGAGTAATTATGGCAACCAGAAGAACCCCAAGATTCAAGGAATGCAGAAGACTTGGAGTAAATGTTTGCGGACATCCAAAGGCTTTGGATCGTGCAAACGACTCTGCTTTCAAAAGAACAAAGAAAGTTTCTGAATACGGAAAGCAGCTCATCGAAAAGCAGAAGGTAAAGGCTTACTACGGTATCCTTGAACGTCAGCTTCAGAAGTATTATGACATTGCTTCTAGAAAAGACGGAAAGACAGGTGAAAACCTCATCACATTGCTTGAATGTCGTCTTGACAACCTTGTTTACAGACTTGGCTTTGCAAATTCAATTCGCATGGCACGTCAGCTTGTTAGCCACAGACACATTGAACTTGATGGAAAGATTGTAAACGTACCTTCACAGATTGTAAAAATTGGTCAGACAATTTCTTTGGTTGAAAAATCACAGAAAAACGATCAGTTCAAGAAGTGCTGGACAGAACTTAACGCTCAGCCACTCGATTATCTTGAACGCGATGTAGACCATTTCTCAGGTAAGCTTGTAAGCAAGCCTCAGCGTGCACAGGTTCCTGTAGAAATCAACGATCAGATGGTTGTTGAATACTACTCTAAATAATTTATAAAAGGGGTCAAAATTGATTTTGACTTTGCAAAACTTTTTATAAAGTTGGGCAGACTGGGGACGTTGATTCGTCAAGGCAGTTCCCTGAACACATTCCCTGCCTTAATGCAAGTTAAGATTTCTTTACCAGCCCTTTTTAGATTTATTTCAGGAAAAGGATTTTTGCCTTTCGCAAAAATCCTTTTTTCTTTTTAAAAGAATATGTGACTTTATTTTTATGGCAGATTTTTTTTATGAAAGGCTGGATGATATTTTTGAAAGACGAAAAATTTGCAGCGGCAGAAGATTAAAGCGTTTTTTGCAGCAGCACAATTTTTCTGTAAACGGCAGACGTGTTTTTTCCAGGGGGCAACCTCTTGCTCTTTTTCATGACCAGCTTACTCTTGATGGAAAGGATTTTAAAATTTCTCCAGACTTAACCCTTGTTATGAATAAGGCACAGTCATGTCTGTGCACAAAAAGCCCTGGGAATTATAAAAGAGTTTACGATTATCTAAATGAAGAATATTTTGATTTTATAAAAGAAAACAATTTGCCGTCTTTGCATACCATAGGCCGCCTTGACGGTAACACGGAAGGTCTTTTAATTTTTACAACAAACGGCTCTCTTTCCCATAAAATACAAATGCCGGAAAATTCTTTTCCAAAAAAATATTTTGTGATTTTAAAAGATCCTGTCTGCAGTGAAGAAAAAAAATCCTACATAGAAAAATGCAGTTATGGCATGGAAATAGAAGCCTTGTGGAATTTTCCCCCATTTACTTCAGCGCCGGCACATGTTCTTTTTGTGGATGATTTTTCCTGCCAGATTACAGTTACGGAAGGAAAATTTCATGAAGTAAAAAGAATTTTTTCTGCTTTAGGGAACACTGTTACCTATTTAAAAAGAATTTCCATGGGCGCCTTCTCTTTGCCGGAAGAACTTCGTCCCGGCCAAAGCAGGGTGATGGCGGAAGAAGAAATTTTGCTTTTGTTAAAAAAATAGTTTCGTGGATTTCAAGGGATTTTTTGTAAGTGATTTGTGATTTTCAAAAAAATTGTCTTAGAAAGGGCCTAGCCTCTACGGGAGTCGGACCCGTCTTTAAAGATTGAGAATCTTTTGTCCTAACCGATAGACGAAGAGGCCAAAAAAAAGCTGACCACATCGGCCAGCTTAAGTTCCCCAAGGAGGATTCGAACCCCCACAATCAGAACCAGAATCTGAGGTGCTACCATTACACAATCGGGGAATGCAATGTGAATATAACTATATAGAAATGAAAAAAATGTGTCAAGATACAAAGTGATTTTTTACAGAAAAAAATAATTTTTTTACAAAAAAAATCAAAAAAAAGCACTTTATGTTTTTCTAAATTCTTTACATTAAATCACTTAAGAATTATTATGGAGATATGT
>CAVJHV010000044.1:17353-18131 GCA_963649315.1 Treponemataceae bacterium
TATGTCGACTGAGAACTTTGATGAACTTGTTTCTGGCATTTCAAAAAATGAACGTCAAAAAATGCTGGATAACATTCAGCGCAAGTCCCGAGAATTTAATTCATCAAATAATATAAAAGACGATTTATCTCAAGAAAGGGAAGATGCCCTTAAAAAGAAATTTGTGCAGCTTTCTTTTTTCCAAAAGATTTTTCTGTGGTTCCTTTCCATAGTGAAGGGGGCAGATGTTGAAAGCGTATTTAACTCACACTTGCTTTCAAAAAATGCCATTTACGTGGAACAGCAGTACCCTGGCATTTTGGATTACAAAAGGGGGCTTCTTTTAAACGGATTTTACGAAAAAGTTTTACAGTTAAGAAATAATCTTGCATTTTTTTCACAGTACATTTCTTATTACGAAGAAAACCGCAGCAAGTTTTATGTTTATCTTTCTACAATAATAATGCCTGAAGTTGCGGATGAAATTTTAGAAAAGACAGATCCTTTTCAATATCCCTTTACAAAAGAATTAAACAATGAAATGCGAAATTCACTTTTGTCAAAATTGGAAGATATTGTTAACAGCATTTCCCAGGACAAAAGGAATGACATGTACCTTTGCGTAAAAAGTCTTGAATGGCTTTCAAACACAATCAAACTGCCTCTCAACAAAATACTTTTAAAATTTATTGCAAATGAAAAGGGCGAAAAGGAATGTCCCATAAATCAACTTTCAACAGAATTGATTGCGCTGGCAAAATTTTTTAACGAAGAAGTTTTTTTGTCCACAGAAATAATT
>CAVJHV010000045.1:0-17573 GCA_963649315.1 Treponemataceae bacterium
CATTTAAAGACGGCTTTTTGTGGCTCCGCTTTCGCTCCGTTGTTTTTTTTGAGTTTTCCTCAAAAAAAACAATCCCTTCGGGCCCACGCCAATCCGGCTAGTGCTGCTTTTCCATTTCCAAAGCCTCTTTCCACATAGAAAAATCATTTGAAGATTCAACAATATTTTCTTCAAAATCCGGAAGCAAAGAAAAAAAATCCAGACCAGATCTTTTTTCCACCTGGTCAACATTGCAGGCAAAATCCCAGATGCTGCCTTTTATGTTTTCGTTAGGCATTATAAAGGCAAGGGCAATATATTTTTCCTTTCCCTGAACATTTACGCTTGTTAAAAGTGCCTTGTAATAAAATTCCGGAACTGCAACTTTGTTTGTCCCGATTGCTTCATACAGACTTGAATCTTTTTCCAGAAGTGGTCCTGTTATTACAACCACTTGACCAAAATAATCTGCCCAGCTTCTTACACTTTCTTCAAGTGTCTTCCATATTTTTCTGTTAAAGGCAGGTCTTTGGGGACTCATGTTGCTTAAAAGAAAAGAATCGCTTGTACTTTCTTTGCTCCATGTCATGTCTGCAGAAGGGGCCATGTGGCCTCTGTCAAAACCAGATCCCCTGTAATCATTTAAGTCAGCAGAGCCTGTAGAAATTTGTGTGTCCGGTCTGAAGTCATTTGTCCGGCCAGTAACTTTTATCAGTTCCGCCCTTGTAATTGTATAGGAAACCCATTCCGCCTGTTCATAACTTTCCCTGTAGCAAAGTTGAAAGCCGTTGTACGTATGAACTTCATGATCTTCAGCAGACTGATATTGTGTTGCCGGGCATACAGGAATTTCCAAAGACATTGTGTGAAAGTTTTCTTCCTGAATGTAAGAATTTATTTTTGAAAGACTCTGGCATGAAGAAAATAAAAAAAGTAAATTTAAAAAAAAGAGGGAAAAAATTATGTTAACTGTCTTTCCTTTAGAAAAAAAACTTTCCTTGTCCATAAAAATAATTTTACAACATTTAATTTCTTTTTGCAGAAATTTTCTTTTAAGAAAACTTTAAAAAATTGGCTCAATGAAAATTGCAATATTTAGACATAATCTTGAAAAATTTAAATACTCATTGACAGTTACAATTCATATTTTTAAAATGCTTTCACCATGACAGTTTACGAAAATATCAACAGGCTTACAGCCTATGCTTTAAAGTGCAGTCTTATTGACTCAGAAGACATTATTTATACAAAGAACCGCCTTTTGGAATTGTTTGGCCTTGACGGTTTTGAAAAGGAAGAAGATGTTTCCGCTTTGCCCGATGTTAAAGTAAGTGATCTTGAAGATATCCTCAAGAAACTTATGGACTGGGCCGGCCAGAATAAAATTTTTTCTGACGAAGGAATTGCCTTCCGCGATTTATTTGACACAAAGATTATGGGCTGCCTTGTTCCTCCACCGTCAGTGGTAGTTAAAAAATTTAATGAACTTTACAAAAAAAGTCCAAAGGAAGCCACTGCCTGGTATTATAAATTTTCACAGGACACTGACTACATCAGGCGCTACCGCGTCTGCAAAGATTTAAAATGGAAATCAAAAACAGAATACGGTGACATTGACATTACAATAAATCTGTCAAAGCCGGAAAAAGATCCTAAGGCGATAGCTGCTGCCCTTACAGCAAAAAAATCCGGTTATCCATTGTGTCTTTTGTGCAAAGAAAATGTTGGTTACGCCGGCCGCTTAAATCATGCTGCCCGCCAGACACACAGAATCATTCCAATCACGCTGGCAAATAAAAAATTTGGTCTTCAGTATTCGCCTTATGTTTATTATAACGAACATTGCATTGTTTTTTCTTACGATCACACTCCAATGAAAATCAGCAGGGAAACATTTGTTGCCTTAATTGATTTTATAAAACTTTTTCCACATTACACTGTTGGAAGTAACGCAGATCTGCCTGTTGTCGGCGGTTCCATTTTAACCCACAATCACTTTCAGGGGGGGAATTACGAATTTGCCATGGCCAGGGCTGCTTCAGATTTTTATTTTACGGTCAAGGGCTTTGAATCTGTAAAAGCTTCTGTTTTAAAATGGCCGATGAGTGTAATCCGCCTTTCTTCTGCAGACAGTGAGAAAATTGTTGATTTGTCAGAAAAGATTTTAAATGAATGGAGAAAATATTCTGACCCCCAGGTTTCCATTTATGCCCAGACGGATTCTACTCCCCACAATACAGTTACACCTATTGCCAGAAAGCGGGGCGACAGTTACGAAATGGATCTTGTCCTTAGAAATAACATTACAAGTCAGGAACATCCTTTAGGACTTTTCCATCCTCACGCAAATTTGCATCACATCAAAAAAGAAAATATTGGTTTAATAGAAGTTATGGGACTTGCAGTTTTGCCTTCCCGCTTAAAAAATGAACTTGCCAGTCTGGAAGATGCCATCTTAAACAAAAAAGATATTTCTTCGGATCCGCTTCTTTCAAAACATGCAGACTGGGTAAAAGAATTTTTGCCAAAATACAAAGAAATAAATTCTTCAAACATTAAAAAAATTCTTGAAGATGAAGTTGGCCTTGTTTTTTCAAAAGTTCTTGAAGATGCCGGCGTCTTTAAAAGAAATGATGAAGGAAAAAAAGCTTTTGAAACTTTCATCAAAAAAATTCAGTAGGATTAAAATAAATGAAAGAAGAGGAAATTGAATTTTCATTAGATAAAATTCTCCAGGAAATCCCGCATTTTAAAGATGAGGGAATAAGCGAATTTGTCATCCATGATAAAAAATTTTCATGTGACAAAAATATGATTATCAAATTCCTTGAAGCTGTAAAAAAATATAACAGCGGACTTTTTGTTTCCCTGCCAATTCAGGCAGCTCTTTTGGACAACCAAATACTTTCCCTTCTTTCAGAACTTTATTCTTCCATTGATATTCCTCTTGTGGGAGTTGAAAAAAACGGCAGTCTTCTTTTTGACAAAAAACTTTATTCTTCAAAAGCCCGCCTTTTAAATGACAGGGGGATTGTTTTTGGTTTTGATGCCCAGTGGGGAAAGCAAAAAGGTGACACATTTAAAGCCTTTCGTGACCGTCTTGATTTTGCAGTCAGTCTTTATCCCAACCACATTGATTTCATTCAATTCAACGAAGAAAAAGATCCTCCTTCCACCGCAGTTTATTCTTCAAAAGATTTAGACTTTTCTCATGGCATTGCCTTTGCCTGCAGAACATTTTACACATGTGGCAGGGCTGTTCCCTGGATGAACATTGTTTTAAAAGCCTTAAAAATTTCTCCTTCAACTTTTTTTGCAGATTTTGAAGAATGGCAGCAGTGCAATTCTTCTTCGTTAGAAAGTGGCTTTGTCCCGGAAACTGAAAGTCACGAACAAATTGAAAAAATGCAGCTTCTTTTCTTACGGGAAAAATTTGAAGAAAAACATAAAGAAAATCTTTTTCCCGCCATTGAAGATTTAGTCCGCCTGAATGGTGCTTTTTCACGTCTGGCCCAGGAGGGGCAGGAGTGTGTCATAGAAACTTTTTATAACCCGGATGATTTACTTTCGCCTTATTCTTTTGACATAGCGTCTTTTGTAGAAAACTGTCCCATGGAAAATTGCCAGGTAAAAATTTTTGCAGGCCCGGATGCGCCCGATTATAAAATTCTTTAATTACCACTTTTCTGATTTTTTAGTGCCAGCTTAAAAATTTGATTTTCACTTCTTTTCAAAAAGAAAAGTTTACTCTAAAATCGAAGGCAAAATAAAAATGAAAGTTTTTTTTACGAGGAAAATATGGTTATAGCAATTGATGGTCCTGCAGGCTGCGGAAAATCTACAATCGCCCGTGAGCTGGCAAAAAAATTTAATATTATCAATTTGAACAGCGGTTCCTTTTACAGGGCAATCACTCTTGCAATGAATGAAAATGGAATCACACTTGATGACAGTGAAAAAGTTCTTTCTTTTGCAAAAGGCCTCAAACTTGATTACAGCAAAGACGCCCACTTAATCCTTAACGGCAGGGACGTTGAAGACCAGCTGCACAAGGATAGTGTTGATGCTCTGGTTTCGCAGGTGTCTGCAATCGTTCCTTTAAGGCACCTTGTAAATGACAGGCTCAGGCAGCTTGTAAAAAAAATGGATGTCGTATGCGAAGGCCGTGACATTACAACTGTTGTTTTTCCAAATGCACAGGCCAAGTTTTATCTTGACGCCAGCATAGATGTCCAGGCCCAGCGCCGCTTTGATCAGGGAGTTTCAAATCTTTCCCTTGAAGAAATAAAAGAATCTATTTTAAAGCGCGATCAAATGGACAAAAATAAGGCAGAAGGTTCTTTAAAAATTGCTCCGGATGCCCTGTATATCGACACTTCCACCTTGACCATTCAAGAGGTTTGTGCAATAATTACAGCAAATTTACAATCAAAAGGGTTTACTATGGAAAAGGAAGTTGAAAATAATGTTGCTCAGGGTTCCGACAGCATTGCAAAACAACTGGAAGAATCTATTAATCAGATGGAACCAGTAGAAAACGGTTCAAACGTAAAGGGTACTGTTGTTCAGGTTACAGACGACACAGTTTTTGTTGATGTTAACTGCAAGTCAGAAGGAAAAATTCCTCTTGAAGAATTCTACGGTGAAAAACCGCAGGTAGGTGACGTAATTACAGTATTGCTTGTTAATCAATTTGGAAAGAACGGTCCTGAAATTTCAAAGAGTAAGGCTGACGAAAAGCGCCTTTGGGAAGAAATTAAAAAGGCTTTCGACGAAAAGACTCCTGTAAAGGGTACAATTCATTCCCTTACAAAAGGCGGATATATGGTTCAGCTTGGTGGTGGAATCACAGCATTCCTTCCAATCAGCCAGGCTGACTTGCAGAAAGTTGAAGATGAAAAGAAGCTCCTTGGACTTAAGGGCTTGTTCTACATCGAAAGACTTTACAGCAACGGCAAAAGAAACGTTGTTGTTAACCGCAGAAAGTACATCGAAGAAGAAGTTAACAAAAAGCGCGATGAATTCTTTGCCAACACAAAGATCGGTGATGTTGTAAAGGGAACTGTAAAGTCATTTACTTCATTCGGTGCATTTGTTGACCTGGGCGGTTTTGACGGTCTGCTCCACATCAATGACATGAGCTGGGGCCATGTTACAAGACCAAAGGATTTTGTAAAGAAGGGTCAGGAAATGGAATTCAAGGTAATCCGCCTTGATCCAGATGGAAAAAGAATCAATCTTTCCCTCAAGCATTTCGCTGAAGATCCTTGGGTTCATTTTGAAGAAAAATATCATGTTAATGATATCGTAAAGGGTAAGGTCACAAAGCTTACAGAATTTGGTGCTTTCATTGAACTTGAAGAAGGTATTGAAGGTCTTGCCCACATTTCTGAATTCTCATGGACAAAGAAAATCAATAAGCCTTCAGATATGGTTAAAGATGGAGACGAAATTGAATGCATGGTTTTGGGTTATGACATTCAGGCAGGTCGTGTTTCTTTGGGCATCAAGCAGGTAACTGCAAATCCTTGGGACTCAATTACAGAAAAATATCCTTTGGGAACAAAAGTAAATGGTAAGGTTGTAAAGATTACAAACAGCGGTGCCTTCGTTCAGCTTGAAGATGGCATTGATGCATATCTTTCAGCAGATGACCTTTCCTGGACAAAGAGAGTTAAGCATCCTGGCAGCGAACTTAAAGTTGATCAGGAAATTGAAGCTGAAATTATTGAATGTGATGTTGAAAACCACAGACTTCGTGTTGGCTTAAAGCAGCTTACTCCAAATCCTTGGAAAGAATTTGCTGAACAGTACAAAGTTGGCGACACTCTTGAAGGTGAAGTAACATCTATTGTTGACTTTGGTATGTTCGTAAAGGCTCCAAATGGAATTGAAGGTCTTGTAAACAAGAGCAACTTGAGCGATGACCGTGAAGTTCCTTTTGAAGAAGCTGTTAAGAAATACAATGTTGGCGACAAGGTAAATGTATATGTTGCCGGAATTGATGTTGACCAGGCAGGCAAAGAAAAGGTTGCATTCTCTGTAAGGGAATACAAGAAGGCTCAGTCAAGGGCTGAAATTTCTCAGTATATGTCTTCTGGCAACGATGATGATGGTGCTTACACTATCGGAGACAGCTTTAAAAGTCATCAGGAAGATAACTAGTTTAACAAAATGAGCGGCTCACATAATTTTGATCTGGAAAAAATTAAGGCCCTCATTGAAATAAACACAAATATCAACTCCAATATTATGGATGCCGATGCTTTGCTGGTTTCAATTTTGGAATTTGCAAAGCTGCTCGTCAGGTGCGAGGCGGCATCCTTAATTTTGGCCCACAAAGAAGATGACTGTCTGCGTTTCGCAATTTCTTTGGGGCCAAAAAGTTCTCAGGTAAAAAAGATTCCCGTAAACCTTAATTCGATTGCAGGCTGGGTTTATTTAAACAACAAAGCTCAAATCATCAATGACGTAAATTCTGACATCCGCTTTAATGATGATGTTCAGTCTAAAACCAATTATATTACAAAAAATATGATTGCTTTTCCTATGTGTGTTGACGGTCAGTGCATAGGTGTAATTGAACTTATAAACAAAGCTGACAATCTTGATTTTGACCAGGAAGATCTTGACGTACTGACACTTCTGGGAAGGCACGCTGGAACGGCCTACAAAAATTCTAAAGAATATTTAATTACAAAAAATCAAGTACATTCTTTACAGGACACAATCCATAACGGCAGAGACTATCACACCTTTATTGCAAAATCCAGGGCTGTAAAAGATTTAGTGAATGTAATCAACATGGTTTCCAAAACAAACACTTCTGTTTTAATAACAGGTGAAAGTGGTGTAGGAAAGGAACTTTTTGCTGAACAGATTCATTTGAATTCTCCCAGGGTGAATAAACCTTTAGTCCGCCTTTCATGTGCAGCCCTTTCACCTGGGCTTCTTGAAAGCGAATTGTTTGGTCACGTAAAAGGAGCCTTTACGGATGCCCTGTGTGACAAAAAAGGCCGCTTTGAAAGCGCAGACGGCGGCACTCTCTTTCTAGATGAAATTGGTGAACTGCCGCTGGACCTTCAAGCCAAATTGCTTCGTGTTTTACAGGAACGCAAATTCGAAAAAGTTGGTTCATCAAAGACAATTTGTGTTGACGTAAGAATTATTGCTGCCACAAACCGGGATCTTGAAAAAATGGTCAGCCAGGGCACATTCAGAAGTGACCTTTACTACCGCCTGAATGTCATGAATCTTAACATTCCTCCTTTAAGGGAAAGAAAAGATGACATCATGCCTTTGTGTGAATATTTTCTTGAACAATTCAGCTACGAAACAAAAAAGAATATAAAGTCTTTCAGTTCAGACGCCTGGGATGCAATTTATTCTTACTATTGGCCTGGAAACATAAGGGAACTCGAAAATTGTGTGGAAAGGGCCTGCATTCTTTGCGCAGGAAATGAAATTCAAGAAAGGGATCTTTGTCTTCCTGTCTGCAAAAAAGAAAGTCCTGAAAAAAAAGATGATTTTTCTTTACAGGCTCTGTCCTCTTTTGAAAAGGAAAATCCTTCAATCGAAAGTAACAAGTCTTTAAAAAACGCCCTGACGCTTTTTAAAAAAGCCTATGTAACAAAAATTCTTGAAGAATCAGACTGGAATCAATCTAAGGCAGCAAAGGTTTTAGACGTTCAAAGAACTTATGTTTCAAAACTCATAAGCGAACTTGACATAAAAATTAAAAAAGCAGAGAGAAGTTAAAAAGGCTTTTGACAAACATCAATATTTTATATATATTTTAGTACTAATTAAAATGGAAGCCTCTAAAAATTGCGATTTTTAGAGGCAAAATATATTTGGGGTAAAAAATGGCTAAGGCAGTTTCTAAGAAAGAAAAAAATCAAAAGACAAGTGACAAAGTTAATGATTTTATGCAGAAAAATCGCAAAATTATTTTGATTGCAGCAGGAGCAATCATTCTTGCAGCAATTGGAATTTCTGTTTTCGCACTTGTAAAGTCTTCAGCATCAAGTAAGTTGCTTGATGAAATTTATGACATTGAATACAAGTATACAAACGGTGCTTCTGACGCAGATGAAAGTACACTTTTAAGTCTTGAAAATGAGGCTCTTGATTCATTAAAGCCTTATCTTTCAAAGTCTGGCATTAGTGGCGTAAGGGCAAATATGCTTGCCGCTTCCATTTCATGGCAAAAGTCTGATTTTGAAGCAGCTGCTTCTTACTACAGGCAGGCTTATGAACTTTCAAAAAAATCAACTTACACTCGCGGAATTAACGCCTACAATGTCGCTGTTGCTTTTGAAGAAGTTGGCAAAAATGAAGAAGCACTTGATTTCTATCAAAAGGCAATTGACGAAAAGTTTGAATATTCGGCACATGCTTACTTTAACATTGGCCGCATAAAAGAAGCCCTTTCTGACACAGAGGGAGCCCTTGCAGCATACCAGAAAGTTGCAGATGACTATTCTTCAGACAACTGGGCTTTACTTGCAAAGAGCCGCATTCTTTCATTGAATGCTTCCAGTGCAGACTAAGCCTTAAATCTATAGTGAATATGAAAAAGAAAAGAGCACTTCCAGTAAATGGTTTAAAATATTTTTTTCTAATCTTTACCCTGTGCTCTTTTTGTATTTTAAATTTTTCATGCGGTCTGGATGTTTATTATTACCTGACTGAACCTGCATGCTACGATGTAAAGCAATACACAAACACCGACCCTCTAGAAGATTGTTTTCTTTTCAAAACCGCAGAAGTTTCAAATTACGATTCAAGTTCTTCTTCGGCCTTTAAATTTTCAGGCACACAAATTTACTATAAAATTTACAATTCCTATTCAACAATGGTTTCCAGGGAAAACACAATTTCTTCCCTTTTAACATCAACTACAGCGTCAGCCACAGCCGCAAAAGATCAGCTGGATTCCTGGGGCTATAAAAGTTTAAAGTTTTCGAATAAAGTAAATACCCCTGACCCAATAGTAAAATCCAATGGAAGCGGAAATGATCAATGGGTTTACCTGAGGCTGGTAAATTCCGCAGACAGTGACGACTACAGGGCATGCCTTTGCGTTTCTTCTTCTACAATGGAAAAATGCGAAAGCGACAAAGCCATGAAAGATGCCGCCGGCAATATCCTTGCCCCCCTTAGAAATGTTATGGACTCTTCTAACACAGAATATTTAAGTTTTAACTTTGGCGGAGAAGGGGACTATGACGCCGTTCCTTCTTCTTCAGACGCAGACGTTTACTATTCCACAACAAGCCAGGCCAAGACATGGTACCTTGACTTGTATGCCCTTTCCACCGGTTGGGACACGGCAACTTATGACGATTATTACAGTAAGCCCGTCTTTTTAGGTTCCATGACAATCGAAGAAGGAGCCTATTCTTCTAAATGATTTTTTTTTGAAGCATACTCTCTTGTGCTAACCGCCCTTTCGCAACTTGCTGCGCGCGGTCCTTCGGACGGCCTTTGGCCTTGCTTCAGGGCGGGCTAGGCTGGTGGCAGAAAAGAAATATTTTTTCAAGTAAGAAAATCCCCTTAATATTTTTTTGACATTTACATTTTGCATCTTGATAAAAAAAATAAATTGTAGTATATTCTTTGTCACGGCACTTTAGCTCAGTTGGATTAGAGCATCTGCCTTCTAAGCAGAGGGTCGGCAGTTCGAGCCTGCCAAGTGTCAAAGCCTTATCTTTCTTTTTGAAGGGTAAGGCTTTTTTATTTTACGGTAAGCCTGCCTGTAATTTTTTTCCAAAAAAAGCTGACAAATTCTTTAGCAAAAACGCCTTTTCTGGCAAAAGCAGCCTAGCCCGCCGTGTAGTGGGCTGTCGCAGGCAGAGTGCGAAGCACCGAGGCGAACAGCCGAGCCACGAAAGGGCGGTAAAAGGAAAGGCGGTATGCTTCATAATAAAAACCATAATAAAACAAATTTTCTTTTTACTAGTAAAAAAAAAGTTTTTGGTGTAATATCTAGCGACAAAAAGTTTTATATTAATTTTATGAGGATTTTTTTATGGCAGAAAATTTGCTTGAAATACAAAATCTTTGTGCCTTTGCGGGCGAAAAGGAAATTCTTAAAAATCTTTCACTTAACATTAAGGCTGGGGAAATCCATGTTTTGATGGGGCCGAATGGGGCGGGAAAATCCACTTTGGGTTACACGCTTATGGGCAGCGGTGAATATACAATTTCTTCCGGAAAAATTTTCTTTGAAGGAAAGGATATAACTTTTGAAGAAGCAGACAAAAGGGCCAGGGCTGGAATTTTTCTTTCTTTCCAGGAACCTCTTGAAGTGCCTGGCATTTCTCTTGAAGCTTTTATCCGGTCTTCTTTACAGCAGGTTTCTTCTCAAAAAATTAAGCTGCTTGCTTTTACCAGGGAACTGGAAAAACAAATGGCTCTTTTAAATATGAATCCGTCTTATGCCCAGCGCGATTTGAATGTAGGTTTTTCCGGCGGTGAAAAAAAGAAAAGTGAAATTCTTCAGCTTTTGATGCTTAAGCCAAAACTGGCTGTTCTTGACGAAACTGATTCCGGCCTGGATGTGGATGCTGTAAGGACTGTTTCTATGGGCATCAAGGAGTACCAGAAACAGACTGGCGGTTCTCTTTTGATTATTACTCACTCAACAAAAATTCTTGAAAGCCTGCATGTTGATTATGCCCACATTCTTGTAAAGGGCAGAATTGTTCATTCAGGGGACGCTTCTCTTATTCAGCAGATTAACGAGCGGGGATTTGATGAATTTATTCCTGAAGAAATTAAGGAAGAAGAAAGAAAGGAAAAAATGCTGGCTGCGGCTAAGGCTGCCATGGAAGCTGTTAAGCAGAATGTAAATAATGGAGGCCTTGATTCATGAGTCAGGATGAAAAGAAAGAAATGAATGACTCAATTCAGGACGTGGATCGTTCTTTGTATGACTTTCGTTATGAAGAAAATGAAAGTGATTTTTACAAGATTCGTGCCGGCCTGGATGAATCAATAGTCAGAAAAATTTCTGAGGAAAAGGATGATCCTGAATGGATGAGGGACTTCCGCCTTAAGTGTCTTGAAATTTATAACGAAACAAAGGAACCTGACTGGGGACCGGATATTCATGATTTGGATATTAAAAAGATTGTTTCCTATGTTAAGGCAAAAACTGATATGACCGCAAAGTGGGAAGACCTTCCTCAGGACATAAAAGAAACTTTTGATAAACTGGGAATTCCTGAGGCTGAAAAAAAGAGTCTTGCCGGCGTTGGTGCCCAGTACGATTCTGAACTGGTTTATCACAATGTAAAAGATGAAGTTGCAGCCCAAGGGGTTGTTTATACGGATTTTGAAAGCGCTTTAAAATCTAAGGAATGGGGACCAATGGTAAAGGAATATTTTATGCACCTTGTTCCTCCTACAGATCACAAATTTGCTGCCCTGCATGGCGCTGTCTGGAGTGGCGGTTCATTTGTTTATGTTCCTAAAAATACAAAAGTCAGCATTCCTTTACAGTCTTACTTCCGCCTTAATGCTGCGGGGGCTGGTCAGTATGAACATACTCTCATAATTGTTGATGAAGGTTCAGACTTGCACTTTATAGAAGGCTGTTCTGCTCCAAAATACAATGTGGCAAACCTTCATGCAGGCTGTGTTGAGCTTTACGTAAAAAAGAATGCCCGTTTAAGATACTCTACAATTGAAAACTGGTCAAAAAATATGTACAACTTGAACACAAAGCGTGCCATTGTTGAAGAAAACGGGCGAATGGAATGGGTTTCAGGTTCTTTTGGAAGCCATGTTTCTTACCTTTACCCGACAACAATTCTTAAGGGTGACAACGCTCAGTGTGATTTTACGGGAATCACTTTCGCAGGTCATGGACAAAATCTGGACACTGGTGCAAAGATGATTCATATTGGAAAGAATACTTCTACTGTAATTAATACAAAGTCCATTTCAAAGGCTGGTGGCATTTGTACTTACCGGTCTTCGATTGTGGTAAATAAATCTGCAAAAAATGCAAAAGCCAGTGTGGACTGTTCTTCACTTATGCTGGATGACGAAAGCCGCTCTGACACTGTACCTGCCATGAACATTATGACTGATGACTGCGACATTGGGCATGAAGCAAAAATTGGCCGCATTTCCAATAAGGCTATTTTTTACCTTATGAGCCGGGGTATAAGCGAAGAAGATGCCAGGGCAATGATTGTAAGCGGATTCGCAAATCCTGTAAGCAAAGAGCTGCCTCTTGAATATGCAGTAGAAATGAATAACCTCATTCGTCTTGAAATGAAAGGAACCATGTGATGAATAATAGTGTAAAGCTTGATATTGATGTTAATCAGTTTCCGTCACTGACATGGAATCATTTAAATATAAATAGAAGCCATTTTGAAGGGGAACTTTTTTCTGCCAGACTTGCTTCCTGCGAAAAAGCCTTTATTTTGCCTTCACAAATTAAATATGAAACAAAAAAAATCAGCCAGGTAAGTGAAGCAAAAAATCTTGTAACAGGTTTAGGACAGGCTTTTGATGCTGCCCTTGATGATGCCAGCGAAAAATTGGATGCTCCGTTAAATGTTTTTACAATTAAAAAAAATGATAAGGCCAATGAAAATTGTAAAATCATTTTTGATCTTAAAGATGGGGAAAAATCTTTTTCAGATATTTACATTCTTGCTGAAGAAAATTCAAAATCAACTTTTATTTTTGACTACACAAGCGAAAAGGCTGCAGAAGGACTTTTTGGTTTAAGGGTTCGACTTATGGCACTTGAAAATGCAGAAGTTCATGTGGTAACTCTTAACCGGCTTGGAAAAAATTATATGTCTTTTAATGGCTCTTCTTCCTTAGTGATGGATAATGCAAAAGTTACTTTTACCCAGCTTGAGCTTGGCGGAAAAGAAAATTATAACGGTTTAAAAAGTCTTTTGTCTGGTTACCAGGCAAAATATGAAGGTCAGCATGCTTACATTGTTGGTGAAAATTCAAAACTTGATATGAACCAGATTGTTCTTCATAAGGGCAGGGCTAGTGAATGTAAGTATTTTGTTGACGGTGTTTTGATGAATAATGCTAAAAAAACTTGGCGTGGCACTATTGATTTTAAGCATGGCGCCATCGATGCTAAAGGTGACGAGCAGGAAGATGTTTTGCTTTTAAGTCCGGATGTAACGAATAAATCCCTGCCAGTTATTCTTTGTGATGAAGAAGCTGTTGAAGGTAGGCATGGCTGTTCAATAAGTAAATTGAATATGGAAAATCTTTTTTACATGCAAAGCCGTGGCCTTGATTATAAGAGCGCCAGGGAACTTCTGCTTAAAGCAAAGGTTAGAAAAGTTTTACATCACATTGATGATGAAGACATTTCAAAAGAAGTAGAAGAATTTACAGACCGCATGTTGCTGGAGGCTTAGACAAATGTTAACACCTGAAGAAATCAAAAAAGACTTTCCTGTTTTTTATGCAGAAGAAAATAAAAATCTTATCTATTTTGATAACGCTGCAACCACACAAAAGCCTCTTTGTGTAATTGATGCAATTTCTGATTTCTATAAAAAAAATAATGCTAATCCCTTGCGTGGCCTTTATGGATTGAGTGTAAGGGCAACAGATGCTTATGAAAGTGCCAGACAGTCCGTAGCAGATTTTATAAATGCTGCTTCTTCAAAAGAGATCATTTTTACAAGGAATACAACAGAAAGCTTAAACTTAATTGCTTACACTTTTGCCCTTGACCATTGCAGGCAGGGGGATGAAATTGTAATTTCCTGTATGGAACATCATTCTAACATCCTTCCATGGCAAATGGTTTGTAAAAAAACAGGTGCTAAGCTTGTCTGGCTTGAATGTGATGATGAAGGTGTAATTTCAAAAGAAGAATATGAGTCAAAAATTTCTGACAGGACAAAAATTTTGTCTATTGCCCATGTAAGTAATGTTTTGGGCATTACAAATCCTGTAAAGGAAATGGCTTCGTATGCTCACAAGGTGGGCAACTCTGGAAAGGGTGCTTTTGTTATTGTGGATGGAGCTCAAAGTCTTCCTCACATACAGGTTGATGTTCAAAATCTGGGTGCAGATTTTTTTGCCTTATCTGCTCATAAAATTTTAGGCCCTATGGGACTTGGTGCCCTTTATGTAAAGGAAAGCCTTCTTGAAGAAATGCAGCCATTTTTGCGTGGCGGCGAAATGATTGAATACGTTACTCGTGAAGATGCAACTTTTGCTGAATTGCCCCATAAATTTGAAGCAGGTACTGTTAACGCTGCAGGTGCTGTGGCTTTTGCAAAAGCTTTGGACTACATTTCAAAGACTGGTTTTGATTACATCAAAAATCATGACGAAAGCCTTACCAGTCTTTTAATGGCTGGAATGAAGCAATATCCTTATGTCCACATTGTTGGGAACAAGGATCCAAAGCGTCATTCAGGAATTCTTACATTCACAATTGATGGAGTTCACCCACATGACATTGCATCTATTCTGGACACAGAAAATATTGCCATTCGTGCCGGTCATCACTGTGCCCAGCCTTTGATGCAAAAATTAAATCTGCCTTCTACAGCCCGCGCCAGCCTTTACATTTACAACACAAAGGAAGAAGTTGAAATTTTTGTAGAAAAAGTTTCTCACATTCGCTCATGGATGGGCTATAAGGACTAAAAGACAGGTAAAATTACAGGTTAAAAATATGGACATAAAATCACTTTACGCAGAAATCTTAAACGAACACAACATCAATCCAAATAACAAGGGCGTTTTGGAAAATGCCAGTCTTACCCTGCGCGGCGTTAATCCAAGCTGCGGTGACAATATTTATCTTCAGTTAAAACTTGATGACAAGGGGATAATTACAGACGCTTCTTTCAACGGTTCAGGCTGTGCCATTTCCCAGGCCAGTGTTGACATGATGATTGATAACGTGATTGGCAAAACAAAGGAAGAAGCTCTTTCTTTGGCAGACCTTTTTATGAATATGATTCAGGGAAAGGAAAAGGATGAGTCTAAACTTGAAGCCCTTGACGAAGCCGCAGCCCTTCAAAACATCAGCCTTATGCCGGCCAGAGTAAAATGCGCTGTTTTAGGCTGGCATACAATGCAGGAAATGCTTAAAAAAGGCCAGAGCCAGGCGTCTGCTACAGCCCCTCACTGTTCAACAGAGTAGTCAACCTTAGTTTCTTTCAGGGCAAGTCTGACTTTCTGCTGCTTTCAGGCTTGCCCCCTGAAAATTATTTTTTTTCCTTAACAGCATTCTTTAAATCCTTTAAGAGTTTGTCATAATCTTTTGCGCTTACATTATTCCATGTGCAAATGTTTCTTAAAGGATTTGAATCCTGCATTTGAATTTCCATTTCTTCAGAAATTGCTTCTTTTGCAGCGGTGTTTCCAGAATCGAAAACGCTCTTTCCATTGTAGAGGGTCTTTTTTACAATTTCCTTTGTTCTTGGGTCACGAAGCAAATCACCTAAAGTTGTGTCATCATTAATTTCTAAAGGCAGCAAAACTTTTGTTTCAAAAATTATGTTTTTTGAAAGGCGGATGTCTCGTGACGAAGATGCCAGTAAAATTTCGTATGTTCCGCTTGCAGCATACCAGTCATGAATGTCAGTGCTGTAATAGGCAAAAGCCCTTTTATCTAATTTAAAAGTGATTTTTACCCTGGTTCCTGCCTTAATAAAAACTTTTTCAAAAGCCTTCAGTTCCTTCACAGGCCTGATCGCGCTTTTTGTTTTGTCTGCAATGTAAAGCTGGACAATTTCCTTGCCATCCACTTTGCCATTGTTTTTAACAGTCACGCTTACAGTCACTTCGTCTTCGTCACAAATTTTCGTCCTGCTGACAGTCATATTTGAATATTCAAAAGAAGTGTAACTTAAACCGTGCCCGAAAGGAAAAAGAACATCCATATTTTTTGCATCATAATAACGGTAACCCACAAAAAGCCCTTCCGCATAAGAAGTATGCCTTTTATCATTTGCAAAATTCAAATAAGAAGGATTATCCTCAAGCCTTAAAGGAAAAGTTTCTGCTAATTTTCCACAGGGATTAGCCTTTCCAAAAATAATATCCAGCAAGGCTTCACTAACAGCTTCTCCACCAAGGTAGGCTTCAAGAATGGCATTTACTTCATTCACCCACGGCATAGTCACAGGCGAACCGTTAAAAAGAATTACAGAAACGTTTTTGTTGACTTTTGCCACTTGAAAAATCAATTCATTTTCTTCCTGTGGAAGATCCATGTGACTTCTGTCATAGCCTTCACATTCGTATGAATCAGGTAAGCCTGCAAAAATAAGGACATTTGTACTTTCCTTTGCAACTTTTACAGCTTCCCTGATAAGATTAGCTTTTTCATTTTCGCTTTCAATTCCACTTTTGTCATTTTCATCCGAATCAATGCAGTAACCCCTGGCATAGGCAAAATCACGGCCAGTGCTTTTTAAAATTTCAATAAAGCCCTTTGCATTATCCGTGTTTATGTGACTTGAACCGCCCCCCTGAAAGCGAGGCTTTTCTGCAAAGGCACCAATTACGGCAAGTGAATGTTTTTTCCCCCTAAGACTTGAAATAAATCCCTGACTCTGTCCAGATTTTAAAGGAAGAGCCCCATTGTTTTTCAAAAGCACAATAGATTCTTTTTCCATTTCCTTTGCAATTTTATGCTGCCTGGAAAAATCAAAATCACCTTCTTGCATATTATCAACATAATTGAAAACCCATGTAAGAATTCTCTGGCAGGATTCATCGACGGTCTTTTCAGAAATTTTTCCTGCTTTTACAGCCTTTATGATTTTCTTAGTATTTTCTCCATTAGAAGCAGGCATTTCAAGGTCGCAGCCCGCCTCAAGCCCCTGAAGTCTATTGCTTACAGCCCCCCAGTCTGACATGACAAGGCCCTTAAATCCCCATTCCTTCCTAAGAATATCAGTTAAAAGCTCTTTACTTTCGCCTGCATAAGTTCCATTTATTTTGTTGTAACTGTGCATGATTGTATAAGGCTGGGCCTTTTTTACCGCTTTTTCAAAAGCCGCAAGATATATTTCCCTCATGGTTCTTTCGTCAACATCAGACGAATTTGTAAGGCGGCGATATTCCTGGTTGTTGAGGGCAAAATGCTTTAGCGAAGTTCCAATGTGCTTTTCCTGAACTCCTTCAATATAAGCAGCACTCAATTCCCCTGCCAAAAAAGGATCTTCACTCATATATTCAAAATTTCTGCCGCAAAGAGGAGAGCGCTTTATGTTTATGGCAGGTCCAAGAATAGTCGAAACGCCCTGACTGTGACACTGATCCGCCAAAGTCTGCCCCAGCTTGTAAAGAAGTTCTCTGTCAAAAGAAGAAGCTGTCGCGCAGGCAGCCGGAAAACAAACAGCCTTTATACTGTCATTAAAACCTGCATTTTCTTCAGTTTGTTTTCTTAACCCGTGAGGCCCGTCGCTTACCATAATTGAAGGAATGCCCAGACGGTCAATATTTTTTGTTCTCCAGAAATCCTTTCCGGACAAAAGGCTGGCTTTTTCTTCCAGCGTAAGTTTTTTCAACAAATTTTTAATTTCCTTAGCCGAATGCTTTTTCATAATAAGCTCCTTTTT
>CAVJHV010000046.1:0-1597 GCA_963649315.1 Treponemataceae bacterium
GTTGTATATGGATATGGATAAAAAAATTAAACAGTTTGCCGATATGATGAGACAGCTTGTTTCTGATGTTCAGGGGGCTCCTTACCCGGGAGAGGATCTTGAAATGGATCTTTATAAAATCTGGTATGAACATGTTCAGCGCAATGCTCAAAATTGTTATGAATTTCTGGATGAAAACTTCCCTAAAGAACAGGAAGAATTTGAAAAATCAATCAATAACATGTTTAAATAATTTTGCCGTTTAGGGCGTCTTAAAAATAAATTTTTCAAAAGGCGCCTTTTTTAATTATTTTTCATTAAATTTTGTAAAGGCATCTTAGAAGGAAGACTTCTAGGCTGCCTTTTTTATTTCGAATTTTGATTAAAAAAAAGTTATTTCATGCCGAAAATCTATTTGTGGTCAAAGACAAAAGGTGGGAATATGGCTTCAAATAATATTAAGAAATTTGAAAAATCTTTATTAAAAGGTTCGCTCAAAAAATGCGGTTTTGAATGGTGGCGCTTAGTAACAAGTGCTTTCAGCAAAGTTTCCGGCGAAGAGCGCACTTTTTTCTTTGAATTTTATATTGTCAATCCGGCACTTTCGCCAGACAAATGTCTTTTTAATACCAAAACCCTCGCTCAAAAAACTGATGAGGAACTTTTCCAGGCCCTTACTGAAGGTCAGAATATTGAAGAATCAGATAATGAAAATTCTCTAAAATCCCCTTGCTTTGTTATGGTTAAGGCCGGGGATTTTCAAAATAAGGGAAAACAGATAAATGCTTTTTTCACTCCGGAAATTCTTGAAATTGGTAAGGGGGATTTTATTTTAAAGCTGGGCCACGACACAAAAACTTCATGTATGTTAGGTCATGATTTTACCCAGGGTGTTGTTCAAGTGACAAGGGCTAAATTAAAAGAAATGCCAGTTTTAGACTGCAACGTGGGAACAATTGGCTGGAACATGAAATTTGATCATGCTGTTGATTTTGATGAATCTTACCAAAGCCGTATGACCAGCTATTGCGTTTTGGGAGGAAAAATTCTTTGTTCTGGTTCCATTGTTTTCGATGGGGAAGAATTTGTTGTTAACCGCGACAAATCTTTTGCCTTTTACGATAAAACCTGGGGCAAAAAATTCCCTGAACCATATTTTCACTTGTCTTCGAATAATTTTATTTCTCAAATTTCTGGCAAAAAACTTTTAGATTCCTCTCTTGTGATCCACGGAGAATTTGAAGACAAACTGAGTGTTCTTTTTTGCAATGAAGGGGAAATAACTGAATTTAAAGCCCAGGATTCTTCAAAAGTTGATTTGTCTTATGAATGTTTTGAAGTAACGGATGATCCTAAAAATATAAAGCTCCATTGGACAGTTTCTGTTTCGGATAAAAAACAAGTGCTGGACATTGATGTTTTTGCTTTAACAAAAAATATGCTTTTAAGAAATTATCAGTGTGCAGAAGGTAAGCAAAAGCTTTTAAAAATCCTTTCTTCGGCAGAGGGAATTGGTGAAATCCGCCTATACAAAAAAGTAAAGAAAAATCTTGAACTGATTGAACATGCCAGAATTTCAAATGCCCTTTGCGAATACGGCGGCGTAGAAGACGCTGAA
>CAVJHV010000046.1:1607-17336 GCA_963649315.1 Treponemataceae bacterium
GAATCTAAAAGTGAATTTTAGTTTCTTTCCTGAATAGAAAAATTGGACGGAGGTAAATATGAATTTTGACAACATGACTCTTAAAATGCAGGACGCCTTTCAGGAGGCAAATGCATTAGCTCAAAAAAATGATCACTGCGAAATTTCAACAGCACATTTTCTTAATGTATTTTTAAAGCAGGAGGATGGAATTATTCCCCCTCTTGTGGAACGTATTGGCGTTCAAAGAGACACTCTGTTAAAAGAAAGCGAGGAACTTTTGAATAAGATTCCAAAGGTTTCTGGTTCAGTGAATGTGACTCTTTCAAATGACTGTCAGAAGGTTCTGGTAAAAGCTGAACAGGAAATGGAAGCTTTAAAAGATCAGTACCTTTCTGTTGAGCACGTTTTTATTGCATTTACTGATATTGAAGACGGCGTCAGCGAACTTTTAAAAAAGCACGGAATTACAAAAAATACAATTCTTTCCGCCCTTAAAGAAGTGCGTGGAAATGACAGCATTGACAGCCAGGATCCTGAAAGCAAAATGAGGTCCCTTGAAAAATATTGCATTGATCTTACAGCCAGGGCCCGTCTGGACAAAATAGATCCTGTAATTGGAAGGAATGAAGAAATCCGCCGTTTAATGCAAGTGCTTTCCCGCCGCACAAAAAATAATCCCTGCCTGATTGGTGAACCGGGTGTTGGTAAAACGGCAATTGTAGAAGGACTGGCCCTTCGTATTGCAAAGGATGATGTTCCGGATTCTTTAAAAAACAAGCGACTTCTTTCTTTAGACTTGGGCCTGCTTGTGGCAGGTGCAAAATTTCGCGGTGAATTTGAAGAAAGACTTAAAGGGGTAATAAAAGAAGTAACTAAGGCTGAAGGGAAAATAATTCTTTTTATTGATGAAATTCATACCATTGTTGGAGCGGGGGCTTCTGAAGGAAGCATGGACGCTTCTAACTTACTGAAGCCGTCTTTGGCAAGAGGTGAAATCCATGTGATTGGAGCTACGACTCTTAACGAGTACAGAAAATATATTGAAAAAGATTCTGCTCTTGAAAGGCGATTCCAGCAAGTCTACTGCGGAGAACCCAGTGTAGAAGATACAATTGCAATTCTTCGTGGCTTAAGGGAAAAATATGAAATTCATCATGGGGTTACAATTAACGATGAAGCCCTTGTTTCCGCTGCCACTCTGTCTAACCGCTACATTACAAACCGTTTTTTGCCGGATAAGGCAATTGATTTGGTGGATGAAGCGGCCAGCCGTTTAAAGATTGAAATTGAAAGTCAGCCTTTGGAACTGGATCAGGCTGAAAGAAAAATTTTACAGCTGATGATAGAAAAGCAGTCTCTTTCAAAAGAGGATGATGAAGAAAGTAAAGAGCGCCTTGAAAAGCTGGAAAAGGAACTTGCAGACCTTGAATCAAAAAGAGATGCCATGAAACTTCAGTGGCAAAATGAAAAGAAAATAATTGAAGGCAGCCGCCACACAAAAGAGGAACTTGAAAAGGCCCGCTTTGAACAGGAAAAATATACCCGTGAAGGTAATCTTGAAAAAGCAGCTGAATTGAAATATTCAATTATTCCTCAACTGGAAAAGGAACTTGCCAGTGAAGAAAAAAATCCTCAGGGCCAGGAAAAAATTTCCAGTGAAAGAAAGGCCCTTCTTAGAAAAGAGGTTACTGAAGAAGATATTGCAAAAGTTGTTTCTTCCTGGACAGGCATTCCAATCAGTAAAATGATGTCCAGTGAAAAGCAAAAATATGTTCAGCTGGAAAGCGTTTTAAATGAAAGGGTAAAGGGGCAGGAGGAAGCGCTGCATGCTGTTTCGGATGCAATACGTCGTAACAAGGCAGGTTTAAACGATCCTTCACGCCCGCTTGGTTCATTTATTTTTATTGGACCGACAGGTGTTGGAAAAACGGAACTTGCTAAAACTCTTGCGGATTTTCTTTTTAATGATGAAAAGGCTCTTACAAGAATTGATATGTCTGAGTACATGGAAAAATTTTCCGTTACAAGGCTTATTGGTGCGCCTCCGGGATACGTTGGTTATGATGAAGGCGGTCAGTTGACAGAAGCAGTTCGCCGTCGTCCTTACAGCGTAATTCTTTTTGATGAAATTGAAAAAGCTCATCCGGATGTATTTAATCTTTTGCTTCAAGTGCTTGATGACGGAAGATTGACAGACGGTCAGGGCAGGCTGGTTGACTTCAAGAATACAATTATTATCATGACCAGTAACCTGGGCAGCGATTTAATTCTTGAAGCTAACCAAAATGGCAATGCTGACAAAAATAAACTTAAGGAAGAACTGGATGCTCTTTTAAAGACAAAATTCCGCCCTGAGTTTTTAAACCGAATTGACGAAATTGTCATGTTTAATTCGCTTTCGTTTGATAACGTCAAAGACATTGTTCTTTTGCAGTTGAATAAAGTTCAAAAGCGTCTGGAAGATCACAAACTTAAAATTGATTTTTCTGAAGATGCCCTTGCCTTTATTTCTAAGGAAGGATATGACCCGTCTTTTGGTGCCCGTCCTGTAAAACGTGCCATCCAGAATCTTGTGGAAAATCCTCTTTCAAAACTTATGCTGGAAGGAAAGTTTATGGAAAAGGATGTAATAAAATGTTCCTTTGACAGGGAAAAGGGTGAATTAAAATTTGATGTAGAAAGGTAGAATTTTTTTTAGTTGCCCCTGGGAAGATTAATTTCTGGTGGCAACTTTAAAAGGCAAAAAAAATATTTTCTTACCTTGAAGGACAAATGGATTTTTAAAGCAGGCGGCCAGGGCTTTGCAGCCCCTTTAGTTCCGGAGCGAGCGAAGCGAGCGCAGGAATGAGCGGCTAGCGAAGGGCGGAAAAGCCCTTGGAAAAGCAGTTTGCCCCAAAAAAAGAAAAAAAGGCAAAAACTAGACATTTAACTTTTTTTGCCTTATAATTAATGTATCAAAGACATTTTGTCTATGAAGGAGTGTTTTAATGAAAAAGAGATTTTTAGGAGCTCTTTTGGCTCTCGCTGTAGTTGGTTCTGCAAGCGTTTTCGCAACTGGTATTGGTGTACAGGGTGGTTATAACCCTACATCTGGTGCTGCAGGTGCAGCTCTTACATTCAAGCTTGATTCTTTTGATGGAGTTTTTGCTGTTGATGCTAGTTTTGCTAATGGTCAGTTCCAGGCTGCTGGTTTGACAGTTGATTACTGGTTACAGAATCCACGTCTTACAGGCATGATCCACTACTACTGGGGACCAGGTCTCGCTGTTTCTTATTGGACACAGGTTCCAGCTATTTATGTTGCATTCCGTGCAGTTGCAGGTGTAAACGTTTTCCCTGTTGAGTTCCTTGAACTTTATGCTCAGGTTGCATGGCAGCCAGGAATTTACATTAATTTCAATTCTGGTGTAGGAACAACAGACTGGTGGAAGAGCTTCCCTGTTAACGCAGGTGTACGCTTCTGGTTCTAGTTTAATTTTTTGCTAGAAGATTTGGCAGCTTTCTTTTGAGGGCTGCCATTTTTTATTTTAAAATTTTTTCCAGATTTAGCCTTGTTTCTTCAACTTTTTCTTTGAGCATGTAGGGGGCATTTATTATGAGCATGCCACAGCCGTACATGTGGGCCTTGCCTTCCTGTGTCATTTCTTTTGGATCAAAAAGAATTAGTTCGCTTCTTAAAACTTCCTTTCCGGGCAGATAAATTTTTGCATTATCTTCCAGTGCGGAAAGCATTTGAGACCTTTCATTTTTTCTTTTTTCTAAAAGAGGGTACCAGAGGGCAATTGTGCATGTGTTCCATTTTTTCATGGCTTGTGTTAAAGAAAAAGAAATTTTTTTATAGTCATCTTCTTCTTCGTAACTGGGATCCATAAAAATAAGGCCCCTCTTTACTAAAGGTGGCACAAGGGCTTTTAAAGCTTCAAAACTGTCTGCTTCAAGAATTTTTGCTTTTTTGGAAATATTTTTTTTGATTTCTTCAAGGGCCTGGGGATGTTTTTCTATTAAAAAAAGAGAGTCACCATTTCTTAAAAAGGCTTCCTCTATGGCAGGACTTCCTGCGTATTTTTTTTCGGAAAGAAATTTTTCCTGGAAAGAAAGGTATTTCTTTAGGGAAGGGTAAAGTGAAAAATCTTTTTTTGCAGAAAGCGCTTTTTCTGCAGCAAGGAGTTTTAAAATTCCATTTTGCGCTTCTGCTGTTTTTAAAAGCCTTTCATCTTCCAAACTGTAAATGCCGGATGCTGCGTGAGTGTCTATAATTGTAAAAGGCTTGTCTTTTTTGCAAAGGGATTCAAGCAAGTCCAAAAGGACTGTGTGCTTAAAAATGTCTGCAAAATTTCCTGCATGAAAATTGTGTAAATATGAAAACATTTATTTTTGACTTCCACAAATTTTTCTTTCAAGAAGATCTAATTCTTTCATGAAAAGGGCGACTGAGGCATCGCTTGGCATTCTCCAGTCACCGCGTGGCGAAAGGTTTACGGTTCCAACTTTTGCCCCGTCCGGCATACAGGATCTTTTAAATTGCTGAGAAAAAAATCTTTTGTAGAAAGATTTAAGCCATTTAAAAATAATTTCTTTAGTGTAAATGTCCTGGCTGCCTTCTGCCTTTTCCCCCAGAAATGCCTTGCATGCTAAATAATAAATTTTTTCCGGAGAAAAGCCTCTTCTCAAAACATAGTAAAGAATAAAATCATGTAATTCGTATGGGCCAACAATTTCTTCTGTTTTTTGAGAAATTTTTCCGTCTTCAGGAGGAATGAGTTCCGGCGAAACTGGAGTTTTTAAAATGTCATCCAAAACATCATGTAATTGTTTTTTGCCATTCACTGTTGCTTCATCGCAAAAATATGAAACCAGGTGGCGTACAAGGGATTTTGGGATGCTGGAATTTACAGCATACATGGACATGTGGTCGCCGTTGTATGTGCACCAGCCTAAAGCCAGCTCGCTTAAATCACCAGTGCCTATGACAAGCCCGTTATTTTTGTTTGCAAGGTCCATCAAAACCTGTGTTCTTTCCCTGGCTTGGGAATTTTCGTATGTGACGTCGTGAATGTCTTGGTCCTGGCCAATATCTTCAAAATGCTGAAGGACTGCTTTTTTGATATTCACTTCTTTTAAAGTACTGCCAATTTCTTTTGCCAGGCAAAGGGCGTTTTTGTAAGTCCTTTCTGTGGTACCAAAGCAGGGCATTGTCACGGACAAGATGTTTTCTCTGGGAACTCCACATTTGTCAAAGGCAAGGCTTGTAACAAGAAGGGCTAATGTTGAATCAAGACCCCCGCTTAAACCAATAACTGCACTTTTGCCATTTATGTGTCTAAGTCTTTTTGCCAGCCCTTCAGCCTGCATTTCAATAACCGCATGGCATCTTTTTGCTTTTTCCGTCTTTTGTGAAGGAACAAAAGGATGCTTTTGAATTTCGTATATAAGGCCGTCATCTTTTAAAAAGTCCAGATTGTTTTCTTCAAAGGAAAAAAATACTCTTGTGTAATTATTTTTTTTGAATTTTGCAGCGTTTGCAGCAAAGGATTTTGTTTTTATTCTTTCCGCTTCAATCAACTGTAAATCTATGTCGTGGATTAAAAGTCTTTTTTCGTTTTCGAAAGGTTCTTTTTCTGCAAGAATCTGGCCGTTCTGGCAAATAAGACTGTGACCTGAAAAAATTAAGTCCTGGCTGCTTTCGTCATGACTGGCGTTTGCGTAAAGATAAGCGTTTATGGATTTAGCTGAAAGTGAAGAAATAAGGCTTTTTCTGTAATCTGCCTTGCCTACAATTTCATTTGATGCGCTTAGGTTTGCAATTATTGTTGCTCCGTTTAAGCTGTGAATGCTTGCTGGTGACAGGGGCACCCAGGCGTCTTCACAAATTTCACATGCTATTTTTATGAGAGGATCGTTTTCATCTTCAAGAATGATGTTTGTGCCAAAAGGGACAGTTCCTAAAGTTGGAGAAATGTCTGTAAAATCTACATTGCTTTCCTGGTAGGGGGTGAACCAGCGCTGTTCATAAAATTCGCCGTAGTTTGGAATGTAGGATTTTGGGATTAAGGCTAAAACCTGGCCCTGGTAAATAAAGGCTGCCGTGTTATAGAGACATGAATCTTTTTCAAATGGCAGGCCTACAAGGACCATCAAATCTAAGTTTTTGCTTTCGTCTGCAATTTCTTCCAGGGCTTTTACCGAAGCTTTTAAAAGTGAATCTTGCAAAAAAAGATCCTGGCATGTGTAACCTGTGATTGTCAGCTCTGGAAAAATTAAAAGCCTTACGCCTTTTTTGTCTGCTTCTTTTAAAACAGAAATGATTTCTTTTGTATTGTATAGGGTGTCTGCAACTTTTAATGAAGGGCTTGCAAGTGCTACCCTTAAAAATCCGTATTTCATAAAATTATTATAGCGGATTTTTTGAATAAAAAAAAGATAATTCACTAAGTAAATTGAGAGAGGTCTTAGGTGTATCGCAAAAAAATGGATTTTTTAGATTCCCCCTTCAACTAGTCCTTTTTTGAAAAGAGCTTTTTGATTAATCCAAAGAGCCATGAAAAGAAAGAAACAATCGCATTCCAAATTCGTCTGAAAAATCCAGGATGCTGCAAATGCTTAAGCCTTGTGTAGCCGTCCATAAGTTCTTCGTCTGTAAATTCCTTTCGCTGATTGTTTTCTTCAAGTTCCATCTCTAAAGCGGTAACGTCATTTACATTGTCAAGAATATTTGCGTTTATATGAGTCCAGCCTAATTCTTTTGCTGCTTCAAGGCGCCTTTCGCCGGCAATAAGTTGATATTTAGAATTGAGGGTAATAGGATTTAAGAGCCCGTAAAGTTTGAGACTTTCTTTAAGGGCATTAATGTCACCTAAATCCTTTCTAACTCTTTTTTTTACCTTAATGTCGTCTATGTTTACCAGCATGCCTTTTACTAACCGCCTTAATTTTTCTAGAAGAATGGGGCCTTGAAAACTGTAGTTTTCAAAGCTACCCAGCCATTTATCCTTTAAAAGTATTAGTATAGGGCTTTAGCCCTAGTCAAGGAACCAGTTTCCTATATCTTCTTCACTTGAAGAAGCAGAGTTACTTTCGCTTTCAGAAGAAGCTGAAGAATCTCCTCCATAAATGTTCTGCAAAATTGAATCAAGGTCAAATTCCTCGCCCGTTTCCCCGCCTTCAGAAGAAGATGAGTTTATCATATCTTCAGCCTGATCCATCAAGGTACCATTGATGATGTCCCAGTTGATGTTAAGACCTGTGTCATCTGTCAAGTTGCCAAAATCAATTCCAGACTTGTACTGGGCTTTTTCCAGACGTTCCATGGCAAGATTTTCCGGATTTTTGTTCTGGTGATAAAGACATTCTTCTTTTGGCTCTGTTCCAGAAAGGAAGTAAGCTGTAGTTCTGTGCTTTTCGCAGTCCTTTGTAGGAATCTCACCAGTAACAGAACAAACAACCATCTTTACAACTCCCTTTGGAATGGACTGGTAGAATTCCTTGTAAGGCTTACCCTGATTTGCAAAGTTCATGTAATCAGACCATGCAACACCGGCAAGGGTAGAACCTGTGAGGGAAGTACCCAAAGACTGACCAGGACGGTCAAAACCAAACCAAAAGGCTGCTGTGTAATAAGGTGTGAATCCTACAGTCCAGGCGTCTGCCCAGTTCTGTGTTGTACCTGTTTTACCGCCAACTGGCATGTAGAAAGAGTCCCCGTTTGAATCCTTAAAGAGGAATTTGTAACCGGTACCCTTGTCTTTTCCAATCATAGACTTTGTTTTCTTAAAGTCAGAAGGATTTTGCAAAGTACCAGTTGAAACTGTTCTCTTAAGCATTTCTATCATTATGTAGGCATTTTGCTGGGAAACAACCTGGATGGCAGATCCCTTTGCATTCTGTTCTTCCTGTAATTCTCTTTCCAAATCGCGTATAACGTTTCCGCTCTTGTCTTCAACATTCAAAATTGCAATCGGTGTTACTTCACGGCCCTGGTTTGCAAAAGTAGCGAATGCCTTGGCAACTTCAACCGGTTTGACAGAAACTACACCAAGACCCAGAGGATAAATTCTCTGGAAGTTGCGTGAAACCCATTCTTCTTCAGGAATGCCATAAAGGGCCGTAATCCTATAAATGGCAGCATCAAAACCAATGCCGTCAAGGATTTTAATTGATGGAATGTTGATAGAGTGGGCAAGGGCAAACCACGTTTGAACATCACCCATATATTCTCCGCGGAAGTCCTGGGGAATGTATGGAGAGCCATCGTCTTTAGAGAAAACGACAGGTGTATCAGAAATGACGCTTGCCATTGTGAATTTTCTTGAATCAATTGCGGCAGAATAGTAGAGAGGCTTGATTGTAGAACCCGGCTGAATTCTAGCCTGCATGGCACGAATAAACTGGTTGTTGCTGTCGTATTTTGAACCGCCGACCAAAGCGTCAATGTAACCAGTTGAATTTTCAAGGGCAACCATTGTTCCTTCGATAGTTGTCTTTTCGGAATTGCGCTTTTGCATTTGATTACCCTTGTTGATAATTTCCGTCTTGAAGGTGTCCATACCAGTAACAAGGGCTACAATATCAAGCAGGGGGTTTACTTCATTAGAGTATGTTTTTAATGCAACATTTTCTGCACGCTGTTCACTGACTTTAAGTTTTGGCTGACCAGTTAAAAGTGCCATCAATTCTGTAAAAGGAATGTACCTTGCGTAGGCATCTTTTTGTCTGTTTGCAACTTGTCTTTGGTAAGTTTCGTTAGCATAGTTGATGTAGTCAGTCATAATGACTTCCGCTTCTTTCTGGTGGGAAAGATTGAGGGAAGTATTTACCGTATATCCTGATGTATAGATGTCTTCTGTACCGTAGAGCATGCTACTCAATTCACGTCGCACATATTCAGAAAACCAAGGTGCGTTGTCAACACGCATTTCGTATGCCGAAGTTGATGTTCTTGTATAGTCAAAGTTTGCCCAGTAATCATCAAAACTTTCGTCAGCTTCTTCCTGGGTAAGGTAGTCTTCTTGGACCATGGAATTCAAGACATGCTGCTGCCTTTCCATGGCACGGGTAGGGTGTTCAAACGGGTTATAGTAAGAAGGATTTGACAGCTGGATTACAAGAACAGCTGCTTCTGCCGGAGTAATTTCTTTTGCACTGTGACCAAAGTAGTATTTACTTGCGGCATTTACACCATAAGTACCGCCACCAAAGTAAATTTTATTAAGGTAGAGTTCAAGAATTTCATTTTTAGAATAGCGGCGTTCCATCTGGATGGACCACCACAGTTCCTTAAGTTTACGACTGACAGAAATATCCGTACGGTCGCAGTAAAGGGTACCTGCAATTTGCTGTGAAAGGGTAGAACCACCACCCAAAGAAATGTGTGTAATTTGACCAATAACGGCACGAAGCAGGGCCTTCATGGAAAAACCCTTGTGTTCGTAGAAGATTTTGTCTTCACGGGTTACAAGTGCTTCAACCATGTGACTGGGCAGGTCATTAAATTCGATGATTTCACGACTTTCATCTCCGGCGTATTCCGTAATCAATTCGCCGTTTATGTCAAGAATTCTAGTTGGAAGGGCAGTTTCAAATTCTGTAAAAAATTCAGTGTTTTTAACATTCTGTGTTTCAGCCAAGCCTTTACCTAAGGCTGCTCCTGATAGTCCTGCAGACAAAAGAAGGAGCGGTGTAACAATTAAAGGCCATAAATGTCTTTTACTCATAGATTTATACTAGTTAAAAAGGCTTTTCTAGTCAATATAAAAGCCATATATAGGAAAAAGTCTTTTTCTTTATCTGAAAAAGGCCAGGTAAAAAAAATGACTTTCAATGTTTTTTTTAGAGATGCCTTCGAATTTTCATAGTTGCCTCTAAAAATTGCAATTTCTAGAGGCTCCCTTCACAGGACAAAAAAAAGACCGGCATTTAGCCGGCCATGCCCATCAGGCAACCGGACGTCAACGGGTGGGAGGGGATAATATTGTCGTCCGGCATTATTAATATCGACCTTATATAACAAAATCTTGAGTTTTTTTTGCAGGAAAGTCCTGAAAATTGTAATTTTTCTAGGTTCTCTACTGAACATTGATATATTTTTCAGGATCCTGGGCCTGTCCGTTCAGTCTTATTTCAAAATGCAGGTGGGGACCGGTTGTAGCCCCGGTTAAACCTACGTGGCCTATGCTTTGTCCCCCGGAAATGCTTTGGCCTTTTTCTACCAGTGTATCTTTTAAATGAGCATAAAGGCTTGTCATGCCGCTTCCGTGGTTTATGATAATGTAATTTCCGTAAACTGCATCCATTTTTCCTACCACAGAAACAATGCCCCCCTTACATGCATAGACAGGTGTATCGATTGGAGCTGCCATGTCAATGCCCTGGTGTTTTTTCCATTGACCGCTTATGGGGCTTACCCTCATGCCAAATTCTGATGTTAAAACACTTTTCTTTAAAGGCAGGAACATTGAAGAATTTAAAAAGTAACTTCTTTCAGTTTGTGAAAAGGCTGCGTTTTTTACAAAATAAAAAGCTTTCCCCTCTACGTAAACCGTAGGGTATTTTCCCTGTAGAATGTCTGCTGAATGTTCTTTTGACAAAAGCAATTCTATGGAATTTTCCGCCTGGTGGGGAATAAAAAGACCGTTTACTGTCGGCAAAATGAGTTTTTTCCCCTGGAGTGATGCTGATGAATCTTCAAGGCCGTTTATGGACGCAAGAGTGTCATATCTTATAGAACACCTTGCTGAAACCGTAAAGATTGTGTCATCTTTTGTAGCCTTATAGCTGTACAAATTTAGAAAAACTTCCTTTCCCCTGGCCATTGCCATATTTGCTTCTTCAACTTCCTGCTGGTACTGGGCAAATAAAGTGTTTTTTGATTTTATTTCTGAGATCAGGGGGTAGTCCTGGGCAAAAAATGGGAAGGCTTTTAAAAACAAAAATGCTGCTGCAAAAAGAGTTTTTTGAATTTTGAAAGGATTCTTTTTTAAAAACATCTTTATTCCTTTTTTTTGCCAGCAGTTTTTTTGGAAAGAATTTTTCTTATTATTGCAAAGACAATAAAGGCAAAAAAAACTGATACCAGAACGATTGTATAGGACTTTGGTGAAATGCTGGCCCATTTATAAAGGGGAAAAACCATAATAAATGACAGCAGGGCAGAAGCAAAAATCAAAATTAAAATGATTAAAAGCGCCTTAAAGAAATGATGTTCCCTTTTAATTTGATTTTTTTTCATTTTTTCCTCCATAGGTTTGCAGATTTGTCTTTTGCCTGTAATTTTTTTTTCGGGTGATTCTCTAAAATTTGACTTTGATACCACTCTTAATTTATCGAAAGAGTAAAGGCATAACTTAAGAAATGCCTTATTTTTCAGGCTTTTAAAATAAAAAAAGGTTTTCAGAAATCAATCCAAAAACCTCAAAAAAGCATTGAGATGATTTTTTAATGCTCTTATTCTTCAGAAATAGCTTCTGCCGGGCAGGCACTCGCACATGCACCGCAACTTACGCATTTGTCAGCATCAATTACTCTTTTGTCATTAGCTTCAGAAATTGCTTCTGAAGGACATTCGCTTTCACATGCGCCACAGTTAACACATGCATCGCTGTCAATTTTATATGCCATAAAATACCTCACAAGTAAAATAGAGTTGCCTAAAATATAGCATAAGGTCTTTTATAAAGCAATGTTTTTTACAAAAAATATTTTCTAAATCCTTATAATATAAAGAGTTAGTCTTTGCTAACCTGAAGAGGGGGGCGCTGGACTCTAGTTGCAAAATCAAATTACATTAAAATTTGGGGGATTTCTTTAAGGTATTTTTGATTACAAAAAAAGGCTTCTGCCAGAAAGCAAAAGCCTTTCCTATGTGGTGGTCGCTCCTGAAAAATTGCTTTCCCATGGGCAGCCTTAAAAAAAACTGACATGTCAAAAATCAGACATTGGCAATTTTAATTTCCTTTACTGTCATTGAAATCTGCTTTCCGCTTATTTCAAAGTCAACTGTGTCACCAACTTTTGAATCAAGAAGTGCGTCTCCAACTGGTGAAAGATAGTTGATTATACCATTGCTTGGATTTGCTTCCCACTGGCCCAAAATTGTGTAGGAAATGTCCTTGTCTCCAATGTTGTCATGAACAAGTACTGTGGTTCCAAAAGAAACAAAAGAAGTTGTAACTGTTGTAGGATCGAATACAACGGCTTTTGCAAGATCTGCCCTAAGGTGCATAAGCTGGTTGTTAAGCTGACTTTGCTTTTCCTTTGCAGAAGAGTATTCAGCATTTTCCTTAAGGTCACCCTTTTCCTTTGCCAAAGCAACTTCTTGTGCAATTTCAGGAAGAAGTACTTTTTCAATATGGTCAGCTTCAACTCTTTTTGCTTCAAGCATTTTTGAAGTAACAAGAATGCCCTTTGGACTTTCCTGCTTGATTTCCTTTTCTGGGAACTTATAGTCAGGATATTTTTCAAGAATGGCATTTCTTAATTGAGTTGCATAACTTGTATCAAGATCCTTGATGTCATTTACGATTGTGTACATGCGTGTGACAGTTTCTGTATCTTTTGACATCATATAATCAAGCATATTGTTCTTTTTAACATCTCCAGCCTTTTCTTCAAAGAGGAGGGTTTGAGCGCTCTTGATAATCTTTTTATTGTCTGTCGTGTTAACGTGACTGTTGATTTCACGGTAGCAGAGGGTGATGATATTTGTAAGAGTTACAAGCTGCTTTTCTTCAGAAATGTTTGCACTCTTAAACCAGTCTTCATTTCTGCATTCCTTGAAAAGACAAATAACGGCTTCACGGTAATTTCTGTAGTCGTTGAAGCAGTCCTGAACCAGTTTTGTTACTTTTGCTGTATTTCTGGAATTTACAAGTTCCATCAGCATGTTCTTTTTAAGAACAATCGGGAAAAGTTTAATGTACTGGTCTGTCCAGTCAGGCAGATTTTTTACGTTCGCAAGGAAAAGTTCCTTAAGATTTGTATTTTTTGAATCCTTAAGATTTGTGTAGAGTTCTTTTGGATTTTCAATTCCATCATACATCTGTGCAAATGTAAAATTAAGTTTTGGTGCAAGGCGAGGCATGCTCTTTGAAACTTCCTGGACAATAAGGTATGAAGCAACAACTTGTTCATCCACAGTAGAAAATGCCTTAAGGTAACTTGAGAAGTAGTTGAACATATCAATGAACATGTCATCGGTTTTGTCTGCTTCATCGTCCATTACATATCTTTTAAGAACATCAATGCGGGCAAAGAAAAGTTTTTCTGCTTTAAATTCGTTGCTGTAACGTTCTTCTCTTGTAAGAGGATGTTCCAGAACGGTGTGGAAGTTGATGTCTGAAGAATTTACGCCGAAAGACTGGTCTGTTGCAAAAACAGTCTGTGCCTTTGCATGCCAGCTGGTCCATTCGCCTGGGGTAAGAACTCCAGGAACAAGTTCAGCCTTAATGTGCTTGTCATCGCAGTTGTTGTCATAACTCTTGATAATCCTTTTAAGAGTCCATGCAACATTTTCCTTAACCTTTTTAGCCAGCTTGTCCTTGGAAACGCAGGCCTTTATAACCCAGAAGTGATCCCTTGGCAAAGGCTGAAGGGCACTGACAGCCATGGAAAGCGTCATTTTTACATTTTCATTCTTTTTACCAAAGTTAATAAAAAGATTTTCACCTTCAACTTTTGTAATCACACCAACACCCAAAGTTCTGTGGAATACAAAACTCTTTACGTCAAAGGAAATATGCTTTTCAAAATCATTGATTGCTTCAAAAACGTTGCGGTAAGAAGCAGTAAGGTTTGAAGCGCGGATGTAATCTTCAAGGCGCGAATGTCCTGCATATTTTTCACGGTAACATTCAACCAGTTCCTTTCTTGCCCATGAATCTGTATTGTCAATTGAAAGAATGATTTTTAAAAGTTCAACAGCAACATCCCACTTGGCAGTAGCCTTGTAGTAGTCATAAAGTTCCTGTATAAGGGGAATTGACCGGTCATCACCCAAAGCCTTTGCAATCTTGCGCTGAACAAGAAGAAGAAAGTCCTTTTCTTCAGGAATCATGTGAACCAGTCTGGTCCATATTTCCTTGATTGCAGTGTAATTTTTAGCAGAAATATAGCGCAGGATAGCCTTTTTGTAGTAACTGACAGCTTCCTGGCTGTTGCCCTGGCTTTCAAAACGTTCAGCAAGCAGTTTCGCAATGTCAGCTTCTTCAAAATCGATTTTTACAATTTTTTCGTAAACATCATAAAGCTTGTCATCATTGGTTGACTTATAGTAAGCAGCCAGCTTTCTAAGGGCAAATTTATTATTAGGATCTTCATTAAGAATGCTTTCGCAAAGATATTCAATAAGTGAATCCTTGTGATTTTTTTCAAAAAGATCCACTAAAGATTCAAGTGAATCAAGCTCAATATTTCCCTGCTTTAAAGAAATCATGCCAGAAAGGTACATGGCAATAATACTGGAATCCTTATGCTGTTCAAGATGCTCATTACAGATAGTCTGAATGGCACTTTCGCAGTTTTCATTTTTTGCCTTTTCAAGAATGCCTTCAAGTTCAACCATGTCATTCTTTGTAAAGTTACTGATTGTTGCACGAGTCCATGTTTCTTCCTTTAACATTTCGCGGACTGAATTTTCAAGTTCTTCTGACATAAAAAACCTCTTTACCTTTGTTTGTTTATCCTTAATATAAAGGGCGCCCTAAAAAATTAGAACTTCCCAAAATTATTTCGTATATATTCTGTAGATCTCAGGATCCAGCAGTTTTATTTTTAAAAGAACTTCGTTGATTTTTACAGCGCTGTCCTTTGTCATAAGCATGTAATCAATAAGCCAAAAGTACATATTCAAAAGCCTTGGCTTTATGTGGTTTCCACCATTACTTTTATCCTTAAGAAGATTTTCGTTTGCAAAAATTTCCTGCTTAAGTCGGGAAACCTCCCTGGCTTTTAGTTCCCTCTTTATGTTAAAGACACCAAGAAGAACTCCATAAACTGCAATCCATTCCGAAAGACATGAAGTTGGCACTCCAGACTCCCTTACCTTTTGTTCAAGCATGGTGATAATCCGCGAGTCCAGATTTTCAAGATCGATTTTCTGTGGATCCAGGTAAAAGGCTTCTCTAAACAAAACCTTTGCCACTTTATCCTCACCGCAGAGGGCATAACAGTCAGCCATTTCAGCAATAACCGCCGGAGAATCCTGCAAAGCCCTGTTAGCTTCAACAAGGCAGTCCAAAGCTTCTTCGTAAGACCCCAGTTTTTTATAGCAAAGCCCCTTTTTTCTGAAAATTTCCGAGCGAAGCTTATTGTCACCTTCATCATTAGCCCTTGAATATTCCTTTAAGGCCTGCCCATAGACGCATTTTTTAAAGGCATACTCAATTCTTTCCGAATAAAAGTCACAGTTTTTTAACTTTTCAATGAAAATTTTCCAGTTAAGGACCAGGGCTTCACCCCTCGAAAAGGAATCAGAATCCTTGTCTTCACTAAATTTATCCAGCCAGAAAGTGCAGAACTGTAGCATGTGAACCAAAGTAGTGTTGTCAAGATCTTCAGAAATTGCTTCACCTAAAAAAGAATAAGCTTTTTTTATATTGCCCGATTCAATCAAACTTAAGGCATTAGCCAAAGCCGGTGAAGAATTTATACCCATACTTCAATTATACAAAAAGCAAAACTTTAGTCAATGGAAGTTTTACTAAAAAAAGCCAAAGTTTATACAAGTTTTATTTTTTTTTGTCAATACCTCAGTTT
>CAVJHV010000047.1:0-17323 GCA_963649315.1 Treponemataceae bacterium
TGGCACTGGTTTCGTAAAGTGACGGCGGTTTGGGGACTGGCACTGGTTTCGTAAACATTCCCCGCCTTTGTAAGCACAAAATCCATCATTCAAACAAAGAGGAAAAAATGAATATTCTTTCTATAAATAATCTGTGTAAAATCGGCAGGGAAAGGCCGCTTTTTGAAAACGTAACTTTTGGCCTGGACGAAGGTGACAAGGCGGCTCTTATTGGGCGAAACGGCAGCGGAAAGTCTACTCTCTTAAACACAATAGCGGGAGTTCTCAGTCCTGACAAAGGCAGCGTAGTCTTAAACAGGGAAGCGGGCATTTCTTTTTTGCCACAGACTCCTGTCTTTAACGGAGAAGACACAATTCTTGAACACATTTTTAAATCTTCTTCGCCTAAACTGCAGATCATAAAAAGTTATGAAGAATGTCTTGAACTGCTGGAAAAGGATCCAAGTCAGGCAAATGAAAATAAATTGAATTCCATTCAGCAGAAAATGGACCAGGGGGATTTGTGGAATTATGAAAATCAAGTGTCTTCCATTTTGTCACTTTTGGGCATTCATAATCTGGACCGAAAGATGAAAGAACTTTCCGGGGGCATGGTAAAAAAAGTTGCCCTGTCACAGGTTTTAGTTGAAGACACAAAACTTCTTTTGCTGGACGAACCTACAAATCACCTGGATGTAGAAACAATCACATGGCTGGAAGATTATCTTGTAAACACAAAGCGTTCCCTTTTGATGGTAACCCACGACCGCTATTTTCTGGATTCAGTTTGTAATCACATTTATGAACTGGACAGGAACAGAATAAAACTTTACACAGGAAATTATTCTTCTTACCTGGAAAAAAAATCCACAGAAGCAGAAATTGAAGCAAACACTGAGCGCCGCATAGAAAGCGTTTTGCGTTTTGAACGCGACTGGCTTTTGCGCGGTCCATGTGCGCGGGGAACAAAAGCAAAGGCCCGCATTCAGCACGATATGGCTTTAATCAACAGGGAAAAATTTCATGATCCAAAAGGTTTTACTTTTGAAGTACAGGGCCGCCGTCTGGGAGGAAAAATTCTGGAGCTGCATAATCTGTCAAAAAATTTTCCCAAGGGATTTGATTCAGGTAAGGATGAAAAAGCAAAATCTGTTTTGCAGGATTTCAGCTACACTTTTAACAAAGGCGAAAAAATAGGTGTCTTTGGAGCAAACGGTTCCGGCAAGTCCACTCTTTTAAATCTGATTGCAGAAGAATTAAGCCCAGATTCTGGTTATATCGTAAAGGGGGTAAACACCCAGATTGCATATTACCAGCAAAATCCTGTTTTTAAAGATTTAGATATGAGCGTACTTGAATACGTAAAAGAAGCGGCTGATCTTATTCACATGAATAACGGAAAGGATTTAAGCCCTTCCCTCTTTCTGGAAGAATTTGGTTTTGAAGGAAAAATTCAATATTCACCTATTTCCTCTTTAAGCGGTGGCGAAAGAAAAAAACTTTTTCTGGTAAGACTTTTGCTTTCAAATCCAAACTTTCTTTTGCTGGACGAACCTACAAACGATTTTGATATTTTTACGATGAATATTCTGGAAGAATTTCTTTCAGGATATAAGGGCTGCCTTTTGATTGTAAGCCACGACCGTTACTTTATGGATAAAGTCTGCGACACACTTTTTATTCTGGAAGATGACGGTTCCGTTTCAGGTTATGTTGGAAAGTGCAGCGAATACATTCAGTACAAAAAACTCCTGGACAGGGAAAAAGAAGAAAAAGCAAAGGAAGAAAAAAAGGCCAGGGAAAGTGTAAAAGAAAAAGAAACCGTGCAAGTCCAAAAGAAAAAGCGGACCTTCAGGGAAGAAAAAGAATTTAAAGAAATAGAAGACCGCATTGCCCTTCTTGAAAAAAGGCAAAAGGAACTTGAAGAAGATATGTCTTCTGCGGATTTTACCAAAAGCCAGGCTGCCGCCAGCGAATACAAAGAAGTAAGCGCCCAGCTGGAAAAAGACTACAGTCGCTGGGAAGAACTGGCGGAACTTTAGGAAAGGGGCGGCTGTTTGGGAAAGCAGTGCGGGCTGTTTACGAAGGCAATGCCTGTCCACAGAACACGCACCGCTTTACGAAAGCAGTGTCTGTACACAAAACAGGACGCCGCTTTACGAAGGCAATGCCTGTCCACAAAACAGGACGCCGCTTTACGAAAGCAGTGCATGTCCACAAAACAGGACGCCGCTTTACGAAAGCAGTGTCTGTCCACAAAACAGGACGCCGCTTTACGAAAGCAGTGTCTGTACACAAAACAGGACGCCGCTTTACGAAGGCAATGCCTGTCCACAAAACAGGACGCCGCTTTACGAAAGCAGTGCATGTCCACAAAACAGGACGCCGCTTTACGAAAGCAGTGTCTGTCCACAAAACAGGACGCCGCTTTACGAAAGCAGTGTCTGTACACAAAACAGGACGCCGCTTTACGAAGGCAATGCCTGTCCACAGAACACGCACCGCTTACGAAAGCAATGTCTGTCCCAAAACACAAACACCTCTTCCCCAAACTACCACTCACTCCCCTTGTCCCCGGAAATAACCTCGCTTTCACTTTCGCCGTCATCCGCCTTCAGCAAAGTGGCAGTATTAATAACTTCCTCTTCACTCAATTCGTAAGTCTGACTGTGAATCCACCGCCACACAACTTTTTCAATTCCAAAAGAAGCAGCTATTGAAGAAAGAACATTCTGCAATTCCTTATCCGCGTCATCCAGAATGCCCTGTCTTATAAGTTCACCTTCGTAGGCAGCAACACCACTGCGGATGCCGTAAAGCAAATCGTCACTTTTTATGCGCGAAAAAAGGTAAGACTTTTCGTCAAAAATTTCTTCGTTACTGATTGAATTGTCCAGGACTTCAGTGTGCATCATATTAATGTAAGCCGTTTTTCCATCATCACTGACTTCAACTTCCATATCCTTTAAATCCCTGGCCCCCATTCTGATCACACCCGAAACCCTGACTATAACATGAGGCTTTAAAATTTTTCCTTCATTAGAAATATTCACAAGCGTCTGATAATAATTTTTGTAAACAGTCAGTTCAGCCGCTTTTTGAATTTGATTTTTCAGCGCAGTCACATCAAAAGTCATTTTTTTTGAAGTAAAAGAACAGTACATGTAAGAACCTGCCGCAGCCAGAATGCCCACCAGGCACAAAGAAAAAATTACACCCCTGAAAAATCCGCCCCGCCGTCTGAAAGACCTTTTGCCTTTCTTTTCAAAATCCTCTTCCATTTTTTTTCTCCTGAAAATAATCTTACCTATATGATAGCACGCAAAAAATATTTTTCTAGAAATTTTGCCGGCTTTCTTTAATTTTTTTTTGAAGCATACCGCCTTTTGTTTTACGGCCCTTGCAGCCTTCGCTAGCGCTCATCACCCGCGTCTTTCGCCGTGGGTGACTGCGGGCTTTCACGGCCGGCTAGGCTGTTTTTAGAAACAAGAATTTCATTCGTAAAGCAGCCACTCCAAAACAAAATTTTACCTTGTATTTTTCCCATAAAATATCTATCTTAAGGTCATCTCTAAAAATTGCAATTTTTAGAGATGACCTTAAAAAAATAACTCAACAGGAGAAAAAAAATGAGCGAAGAAAAGAAAAACTTTTTTAAACGCATTTTTAGTCCGAGCGGAATTACAACCATCGTAATTTGTATTCTTGCATTAATAGCAGTTTTTTCGGGCTGCTTTATTGTAGAATCTGACGAACAGGCGGTTGTTACAAGATTTGGTGCTTACCACAAAACTCTCGGGCCGGGCTTTCACACTAAACTTCCTTTTGGAATTGACAAGCGCTACATTGTACCGGGCAACAAGGTTGTCTTAACTGAACAATTCGGTTTTAAAACTACATCCGGCTCTGTTGACAGCAGTTACCAGAATGGAATCGTCAGTGAATCAACTATGCTTACAGGCGATTTAAATATTGTTGATGTAGAATGGATTATCCAGTACAGGATTACAGATCCTAAGGACTGGCTTTTCAGCGTGCAGGAAAGAACCAGCACCATCCGGGACTTAAGCCGTTCCGTTATAAACACACTGGTTGGGGACCGCGCCATTTTGGACATCATGTCCAACGAAAGAACAAATATTGAAAATTTAGCCATCGAACAGATGAACAAATACTTCCATTCACTGCAGCTAGGCATTGATGTTACTGCGGTTAAACTGCAAAACATTGTGCCGCCTTCTGGTGTTCAGGACGCTTTTGAAGACGTAAACAAGGCCACCCAGGATATGAACAGGTTTATTAACGAAGGAAAGGAAAGCTACAATGCTGAAATTCCAAAGGCCCAGGGTGAAGCAGACAAGCAGATTCAAATTGCGGAAGGTTATGCGGCAGAGCGTGTAAACAAGGCTGAAGGTGACGTAGCCCGCTTTAATTCGGTTTACGAAGAATATAAAAAAGCCCCACGCGTTACCAGGGAACGCCTTTACCTTGAAGCCATGGAAGAAATCTTTAAGAATCAGTCTGGCACAGACGCTGAAGGTAATGCAAAAAAACCTAACCTTATTGACGGTCAGCTGGACAATGTTCTTCCATTCAAAAATCTTACAAACTAGTGCCACCAGGGCCTAGTTTTTACAGGAGACTTTTATGAAAACAAAAGCTAAACCTTTTCTTGTCATCGGAATAATTGCTGCCGTAATAATTTTATTTTTTATGGCAGGTCCATTTTATATTGTTAACGAAGGAAACCAGGTTGTTGTAACCCGCCTGGGAAAAATTGTTTCTACCCATTCAAAGGCCGGCCTTTATGCAAAAATTCCTTTTTTGGATCAAGTGACCTCTTACCCTTCAAAAATTCTTTCTATTGATGGGGATCCGGCCCGCATTCCAACCAAGGAAAATCAATATATCATTATTGACACAACCAGCCGCTGGAAAATTACAGATCCTGCACTCTTTTACCAGTCCCTGCGCACTTTGGAATCTGCATACATAAAACTGGGTGACATTATTGATTCTTCCACAAGAACTGTTATTTCAAACAACCGCCTTGTAGAAATTGTCAGAAGTTCAAATTTAATCAACAACCGCCAGTCGCCGGCGGAAGAACTTTCCGGCATAGAGGAAGAAGACAGCGCAGAAATTGAAGCCCTTGTTAACGCCAGCATAAATCTGGAAAGCGTATCAAAGGGCCGGTCACTTTTGTGCAACGAAATGACGTTGCAGGCTCAAAAGGCCGTTGCTGAAGGTGAATTTGGCATTGAACTTTTAGACATTGTTCCTCGCCAGGTAAAATATTCTGATGAATTAACTGAATCCGTTTACAACAGGATGATAAAGGAAAGAAATCAAGTAGCCCAGGCCTACAGGTCTTTAGGCGAAGGTAAAAAGGCTGAATGGCAGGGAAAACTTGAAAAAGAAAAGGCAACCATTCAGTCAGAGGCCTACAAGAAGGCGGAAGAAATAAAGGGTACTGCAGATGCCCAGGCTTCTGCTATTTACGCAGCCGCTTATTCCAAGGATCCGGAATTTTTTACTTTCTGGAAATCACTTGAATCTTACAAGACGACTATGGGCAACTTTGACACAACATATTCAACTAATCTTGAATACTTTAAATATCTTTACGGTACGGATGGAAGGCGTTAAGTAAAAGCATGAATGAAATATCTTTTCAAAAAGACGGTAAAATTTATCTGGATTCTGGAATGAATGAATCTTTTTTTGCAAGGTCAAAAATGACTGACCGCCTGAAAGAAAGCGGCTGTCTTGCAGAAAAGGCTGGTGGTCAAAATGATAGCGGCTGGAAATTTTCTGAATGGAAATTTGAAGGCTGCCAGGAAAAAAGTGACGTAATTCCTGAATGCGAAAAAAAGACGGATACTGTTCTTTTTGAAGGCATAGCTTTTAAAGGACACTTTCTTTGCCATTTACTTGAAGATGAAAGTAAAAAAGAACTTGCCTCTTATGCCTGTGCAAAAGTTATTTCTGCCATGGAAGAAGCTTTAAATAACGAACTTCCTCTTAAGCAGATTGGGGCGCCTGGTATTTTTTTAAGTGAAGATTTTACAAAAATAATTTTTTTGCCGCCTTTGCTTTTTGACCAGTGTGCTGCCTGCCGAGGAGATGAATTTTACAGCAGGGTTCAGGGCTTTTATATAAACCCCAATTTAAATGATTCTGCCGGGATTAATTTTGAAGAGTCTGTCCTTGCCTACAGACTTTTAACCGGCAGTTTTCCTTTTACAGAAGTTATTTCTTACAGGCGCCATGAAGATTATTTAGACCACAATTTTATTCCTTTACGAAATTACCTTTTTCACCGCAATAAGGACTTAAATACTTTTGTTGATGACGCACTTATGCGAAGGCAAAAAAATACTTCTTTGACAAAAAGCGCAAAAAAATCTTCCTCGCGGACCATGAGGGAAATTCTTGCTGAAAAAATTCAGGAAGATGACAAGGGTGAAAAATCCCGCCAGGCTAAAATGAACATGCAGGCTTTCAGGCTGAAGTTCCCGCTAGAGGCCCTTTACGAAGAACTTAGCCTTACAGAAAAAGGTGAATTTTTTAATGACAAAAGCTGCCACAAAAAAACTGAAAATATTTCCAGTCAGGAAGCGGCTGCCTTTAGAAAAAAATGTGAAAAAGAAAATGCTGCTTTTCAAAGGATGCTTAAAATAAAAAGATTTTTCAGAAGGAAAAAAACTTTTTTTACTGTCGCATTTTTTGCCATTCTTGCAGCCGGACTTTTTACCGGCGGAATGATAAACGGCAACATGAAAAATCCTACGTCAAAGGGACTGACAGCAAGGGAAACAGTCGAAATGTTTTTGGGTGCCTACAACCGCCTGGACGTTCCAGCCATACAAAATTCTTCTAAGGGCAAAGATTCCCAGGAACTGGTAAACACTGTAACGGCTTACTTTGTTGCGGCAAAGCAAAAGGAATCTTACAATCCACAGGATTCAACTGTTACACCGGCAGAGTGGATGCTTTACAACAGAAATCTTTCTTACAACATGAATGGTTTGACCCAGCTTTGCATTGACGGGAAAAGCGGCCGCCTTTACTTTGAAGGCCCTAAAAAAAATACAAGGCCTGAAAGTGTCACAGAAGAAAATGGAAAAATACTTTCAACTGGTGACAGTGAAAATCACAGCGCCACTTACTATGTTTTGTTTAATGACGGTCAGGACACACTCCATCTGGCAAAACACAATGACAGTCTGACTTTGACTTATGACGGGAAAAAATGGACTGTAACTTCTTTTGTCCAAAACATTGAATATGAAGATGTGGATTTAAAAGTTTTTAAAAATGATTACAGTGAAGCAATGGAAAAAGCAGAAAATGATGTTTTAAAAGCGGCCAGTCTTTTGAGCGAAAAATATTATTTTATAAACAGTCAAAATGAAATTCTTGAAGCAGATGCTTATGTAAAAAAAGAAAATTCATTTTTTCTTAGGGAAGAATGATTTTTCTTTTTGGTGCAGCCTAGCCCGGATTGGAAGGGCCTGGTGCCACGAAGTGGCACTGGAGCGAAGCGAAACCCTGGAAAGCCGGTTAGACAAAAGGCGGTATGCTTCAAAAAAAAATCAAACATTTTGACTACTGCGATTTTTAACGCTATACTTTATGCAGCCTAGGGGCAAAAAAAAATTCGAGGTCATCATGGCACAAGTTTACAATATTGAAAAACAGCATGCTAAGGGAAAATTGCATGCAATCGAAAGGATCCACGCTCTTTGCGACAAGGATTCTTTTTATGAAATTTATTCTGCAGCACGTCACAACTGCACTAGTTTTGGAATGGACAAAAAAGAAATTCCTTATGATGGTGTAATTACTGGCTTTGGAAAAATCAATGGAAAAAAAGTTGCTGTTTATGCGCAGGATTTTACGGTTCAGGGTGGATCGCTTGGAAAGGTGCACGGTCAGAAAATTGCTGAACTGATTAAGATGGCAATTGAAGCAAAGTGTCCGGTTATTGGCGTAAACGATTCTGGCGGAGCGCGCATTCAGGAAGGAGTTGATGCTCTTTGCGGTTACGGCGATTTGTTTTACCAGAATGTAAGGGCTTCTGGTACGGTTCCACAAATTTCGATTATTGCGGGTCCTTGTGCCGGCGGTGCAGTTTATTCTCCTGGCATTACAGATTTTATTTTTGCTGTTGATAAAATTTCACAGATGTTTATTACAGGACCAAAGGTTGTAAAGGCTGTTACTTTCCAGGACATCACTGCTGAAGATTTGGGTGGCGCTTCCATTCATTCTTCAAAGAGCGGGGTGGCTCACTTCAGGTGCGAAAGTGAAAATGAATGTTACGAAAGTGTAAGAAAACTTCTGGACTACATTCCTCACTACTATGGCGAAGAAATTATTGCTGATGCAAAATATAAATTTGACCAGCACAAGGCTGCTAAAAAAATTGCAGGCATTTTGCCGGAACGTTCTGCCCAGCCTTATGACATGAGGGAAGTGGTAGACTGCGTTGTTGACGAAGATTCTTTCTTTGAAGTTATGAAGGAATTTGCTCCTTCTGCCCTGATTGGATTTGCAAAAATTGAAGGAAAAAGCGTTGGTATTGTTGCAAATAATCCATGCGGTTTAGGTGGAGTTTTGAATTGCGATTCTTCTGATAAGATTGCACGCTTTGTGCGCTACTGCGATTCATTTAATATTCCTCTTGTAAATTTTGTTGATGTTCCGGGATTTATTCCAGGTCCTCAGGAAGAACAAAAGGGTATTATCCGCCACGGGGCTAAAATTATTTATGCTTACAGCGAAGCGACTGTGCCTAAGGTTACGGTTATTACCCGCAAGGCTTACGGCGGTGCTTACATTGCTATGTGTTCAAAGCACCTGGGAGCAGATTTTGTTTACGCATGGCCAAAGGCAGAAATTGCCGTTATGGGTGCAGAAGGAGCTTTGGAAATTCTTTATGCAAAAGAAATGAAGGATCCTTCACAGGCTGAACTGGTTGCCCAAAAGAGCCAGGAATATAAGGAAACAATTATGACTCCGACAATCGCAGCCCAGCGCGATTACGTAAGCGAAATTATTCAGCCGGAAGAAACAAGGGAACGCGTTGCCCGCAGCCTTGAATTCCTTGCAAACAAAGAAGAAAAAAATGCTCCTGCAAAGAAGCATGGAAACATTCCTCTGTAATGGCTGTCTGGTGAAGGGCTGGCTGAGCTGAAATATTTTCTTTAGAAAAAGCTGGTTGTGAGTAAAATTGCAGTCAGCTTTTTCGTTTTTTTCAGGATTTTTCTGCAGGATTTTGTTTTGGGGATTTTTTTTGTATGTGATTTTTTTTAACAATCACTGATTTTCTGAAGAAATATACCCCGGACATTATAACACATATCGTAATTATGTTACAAAAAAAAGTTAGCTCCCAAAAAAGAAAAGGCTTGTGCTTTTTAAGAAATTGCGGAATTCCTGAAGAAATATGCCTCGGACATTATAACACATATCGTAATTATGTTACAAAAAAAAAGTTAGCTCCCAAAAAAAAATAAAATTTGCGTAAATTTAAGTTTTTTCTGTTGAATTTAGTCACTTTCTAAACTAAAATTAACTTAGCCAAAAATAAAAAGAGCTTTTTATTTGTCCCGGGAATTTCTCGCCAGGTCAAAGGCGAATGTCTTTTAGCAAATGCCAAAAGTTTTTGCTAACCTTCCTTCCTAAGAATCAGGGTGCTCTTTTTTTGGAGAGAAATCTTTTATCTCAAAGCGGGTGTTGTATGAAAAAACACAGAAGTATTTCTTTAAGCATTGCTCTTGCATTGGAATACATTGCATTCATTGTAATTATCCTTTTAGTCTGGTATATCGCTGGAAAAAATGGGAACATCAAAAAATCCGTTCTTCCTACGCTGCCAAGTCTTTTGAAAAAATTCGGAAGGCTTTTTGCAAGCGGTAAACTGCTTACAAACACGTGGATCAGTTTGCGCCGTGTTTTAACCGGCTACTTTATAGCGGCAGTTGCGGGCATCACACTGGGCATAATCATCGGTCTTTCAAAACACCTTGAAAGGCTGGCCCACCTTTTAATTCAATTCATCAAGCCTATTCCTCCAATCGCCTGGATTCCTCTGGTAATTCTTTGGTTTGGAATTGGTGAAAGCGGAAAAGTTTTCCTTATTTTTTTAGGCGGATTTTTTATCATCCTCATAAATGTTGTAGACGGCATCAGGCAGACTGACCCCAAACTTCTTGAAGTCAGCAGAGTGATGAACACTCCTCCTTTAAAAAATGTTTTTCGTGTAATAATTCCAAGCGCTGTCCCAAACATTTTTACCGGATTAAGAACAGGACTTTCCAGCTGCTGGATGTGTGTTGTTGCGGCAGAACTTGTTTCTTCAACGACGGGTCTGGGCTTTATGATTTCCGATGCCAGAAATTATGGTGACATTGCAGAAGTTATTGCCGGTATGATTACAATCGGTGTCATTGGCAAAATAATGGATTCCCTTCTGCATTTGTGCGAAAAATCAATAATCAGGTGGGTTTAATATGGCAGATCAAATTGAAATAGAAAAATCACTTGCACCTGACGCAGGTTACGTTGTTGTAAATGGAGTTTCCCGCCGCTTTAAAAAAGACAATAAAGAATTCCATGCTCTGGCGGATATTCATTTTGCTGTAGAAAAGGGCGAAATGGTTTGCATTGTAGGTGCTTCTGGTTGCGGAAAAAGTACACTCTTAAGGGCCATCTCAGGTCTTGACCCTGAACACGACGGCGAGGTTTATGTGGATCAAAAACTGGTTACTAAACCGGAAAAGACACGCGGTATGGTTTTCCAGGAACCACGCCTTTTTCCATGGCTGACGGTTTTTAGAAATGTTGCATTTGCAATCAACGGAATGAATAAAAAAGAAAGGGCCAAACTGGTTATGGAGCACCTTAAACTGGTAGGGCTGAATGATTTTGCAAAGGCCTTTCCAAAGCAACTTTCTGGTGGAATGGCACAAAGGGCTGGAATTGCACGCGCACTCGTAAACAATCCGCCCCTTCTTTTACTGGATGAACCTTTTGGTGCCCTGGACACATTTACAAAAATGTCCATGCAGTCTGAACTTAAGCGCATTCAGGAAAAATCAAAAACAACAATGATTATGGTTACCCATGATATTGAAGAAGCAGTTTTTCTTTCTGACAGAATTGTTGTTCTTACAAGCCGCCCGGGCAGAATCAAGGAAATCATAAAAGTAAATCTTCCTTACCCAAGAGACAGAAACAGCCTGGAATTTGTAAAAATCAGAAAGCACATTTTTGATCTCTTTTTTGAAGAAGTAACAAAATAAAAGTAAAGCGCCTTTTAAACATTAAATTTTAGAAGGCAGCAAAAATATTTCCCTGGTCAAAAAAGGCCGGGGTGATTTTTTCTGGATGGGATTTTCAAAATGCTTTTTCCATTCCTTAATAAGAGAGCCTCTAAAAATTGCAATTTTTAGAAGCAACTATGAAAATTGATTTTAGTTTAGTTAAAATATTCATGGTGCAGCAGGGGCCTTTGGTTAGGTACCTTTTGTTGTGCAAAATTTCTACTACTTATTCACAGGAGGAAAACATGAAAAAAGTAGTATCAGTTTTACTGGCTGGAGCAATGGCATTCAGCCTCTTCACATCTTGCAGCAAGAAAAATGTAAAGGCTACAAGTATCGCTATCGCAATTCAGCCATCTTTTGCTTTCGTACCAGTTTACGTTGCAAAAGAAATGGGGTATCTGGAAGATGCATTTGCAAAAAGTCAGATTGAAGTTAAGTGGAATGATTTTGAATCTGGTCCGCCAATCAATGAATCTCTGGCTGCCGGCAGTTCAGACATCGGTCTTTTGGGAGACGTACCGACAGTTTCTGCAATTGCAGCAGGACAGGAAAACGAATTGATTGCACTTGCATGTGATGGTCCGGACGCTTATGTTCTTCTTGTTGCAGCAAACAACAATTCCGTAAAAACAATGGAAGACTTGCGCGGCAAAAAAGTAGCAACAACTTTGGGTTCAACAGGTCACAACATGATTAAAAAGTTACTTGAAGACAACAAGATGACTTTTGATGACATTGAGCTGACAAACATTTCTGCAGGAGATGCAGGCATTGTTCTTTCAACAGGCGATGTTGAAGCAGTAGCAATCTGGGAACCAAATGCTACCCGTCTTATTGATGAAGGAACAGCAAAAGCTGTTTTCTACGGTTCAGACACAAGTCTTATGGGAACAAATACCCTTGTTGCCCGCGCTGAATATTCAAAGAACAATCCGGAAATTATTACAACTTTCCTGGAACAAATTGTCAGGGCTGTAAAAGACATTGAAGCAGACAGCGTACCTGAAGAAGTATGGTCTAAGATTGGTGCTTATCTCCGTCTTTCTAACGACCAGATTAAAAAGCTTCTTCCAAAATATTATTATGGAATCAAGTGGCATGATGTCAGCAAAGATGCTTTGCAGGATACAATCGGCTTCTTAGTTTCAATTGGCCGTCTGGACGAAGAATATCAGATTCGTGATTACATTAACGAATCATATTACGACGCAATCAAAAACAAATAAAATTGCATCTAAAAACACGGGCCCTAAAAGTGTCACTCTTAGAGCCCGTGTAAAAATCCCAATTACTTTTTTAATTGCCTTCAAAAATTAAATTTTGAAGGCAATTTTTTTCAGGCCATCTTTAAAATCATTGTCACTGCATTTTTAGAAAGTTCCTTTAGTAATTTTTAAATTTTCTGACTGCAGGCAGGATTATACAAAGCCCTTAAACCTGTAACTTCTTCAAGAGGAACATAAACGCCAGCATCACCGTCAGATGTAGCTTCACCCAAATACCAGTTGTGACGATTTTGACTATTTGGATTATCATTTATTGACGATGGAATTGCATGAAGATATTGTTTACCAGTTTTTTCGTCAGTTATGATTTTTCCATCAGTTCCAACAAAATGAGTACCTCCATCTGGATAGGTAATTTTCACAGCAACTGTGTACCCTATAGTGTCATTTTTCAGGTTATTGATTTCCCTTTCAACTGATTTTGCCCGTGTCTTTTTATTATCAAAATCTGAAGATTTTAAAGCAAGACCGTAATCACTGGCAACTTTATCACCACGTAAAAAATTTACATCCGTAAAATAAGTATTGTTATCTGCAATTTTCTTTATACTAGAAATCTTTTTACCTAAGAATTTTTTAAGCATAGAAAAGAAAGTTACAAGATAGCAGCCAGACTGACTGATGCTTTCGCGACGTGTACTTCTACCATACTCCTGATCACCATAGTCCTGCATCTTTAACGTTATTTCAAAATCATCAATGCTAAGACCATCCGGATCTGTAAAGTTCACAGGATCCCCTGCACAATATGAATACCAATTGTTTCCATCGTAAACAGGATCACTACTTGTAAATCTTGCATTTGAAGGATCGTAAAAGCGCTGACCAAAATTATAAAATCCTAAAAGATTATCATACTGCTTATTCGAAAAAGCAAATTCCAAACCTAACTGCTGCATGTCACTTTCTGAGTAAAGGTGACTTTTGTCTTTATTAAAAAGTTTTACATTTCCATCAACATCGTAATCATAAAGATAAGTTCTGCCGCCAAAAGTGCTGTTCACAGAGCGCAAAGAATTTCTTTGATCCGCACATACGGAATAAATTTCGCCTTCATTTTTTTGCCAGATCAAATTTCCATTCGCATAAACAAAGAAACGGTCTTCTGCATACAAGCCGCCATCTTCCAAAGAAAGGTAAGAGTTGCCCGAAGCTTTTCTTTCTTTTTCTTCATCCTGAGCATTCACATCTTTTGAAGAAGTGTAAGTTTTAATATTTACATAGCGAAGATTTTTATCAGTGTAAGCTTGTGTTGCAGAAGAAAGAACTTCACTTTTTTCTGTGGCATGCATTTTTACAAGATCGTTTGAAAGTCCATCATAAAGATAAGAAAGAATATTTCCACATCCATCCTTTTGTAAAACAAGTCTTCCAAATCCATCGTATTCATATTCGCGGCTAAAACTTGTCATGTCCTCAAGATTTGTTACAAGAGCACTTGTCATTTTTCCAGTCTGTGAATAAGAATAAAGAGTCTGAGTAAAATTGTCTGTCTTTTTTACAAGATTTCCATTGGCATCATATTCAAACAAAACTGGATTATTGACATTGATTTTCACAAGACGGTTTTCGCTGTCATATTCATACTTAATGGAACCCAGCCCGGTATTTTTTTCTGTACGGTTTGAATTAGAATCGTAAACATAAGAGCGCTTCCAGATTTTTTCGCTTGAAGGAAGTTTTCCGCTGGCACCCATTTCATCAAGAAGTGACTGCATTTGTTCCTTGTACTTTGCAGGCAAAGAAATATTTTCGTACTTAACAGAATTTATTTCCTGACCATACTTAATCAATTCAGCCTTATCTTCATTTTCAAGAATTTCTGAATATGGATAATAGACTTCTGTCAATCTTCCGCCATCATCGTATTCGTAATGAGTGAACTGCGAATTTGCATCGACTGTGTAGGCAATGCGGCCGTTGTCACCATAAATGCTTGCTTCACCAAAAACTGTTTTTCCAGAATTGTCCTTGTGACACAAAAGAATTAACCTGCCGGCAAGATCGTATTTTTTTGATACAGTCGAACCGTCAGAATCTGTTCTTAAAATTTCGCGGCCAAAATCATCGTAAGCAAATTCCGAAGAAAAAGAATCACTCTTTACTGAAAGTAAGTCACCAAAAGAATTGTAAGTGTATCTTATTTTTTCTTCCCCGATTTTCTTTTCGATCAAACGGCCAGTTGAATCGTACTTGTATTCAATTGAATCATCTTCGTTGTTGACAAGCGCTTTTTCCAGCAAGTGATTTTCATTATAGGTAAATGTATTTTCGTAAGCCGGATTTTTAATTTTAACAAGCTGACCTGAAACATTGAATTCTGAAATCACTTGTCCAAAGTCCGGATAAGAGTGAATCATTTTTCTTTCATTCAAATTGTAAGTGTAAGTAACATCGACTTCATTAAAATCTTTTATGGTCTGAATTCCCAAAGCATCATCAAAAGTGTAAAATTTAGATTTACCCAAACGGTCTGTGCAAGAAAGCAGGCGTCCGTAAGAATTGTAATTTACACTTGTAGCATTTCCCCTTCCATCAATTTCTGTTACCTGACATGGATTTTCACTTTCAACAATTTTAGTAATAAGATTGTCCCCTTCGTAATATTCCACAACTTTACCGGCAGCATTGTAAACATATTTTCTAGTCGGGATATTTCTGCCTTTTTCCAAAATCTTTTGATCCGCAGCATCATAATATGCAGTCCAAACTGTGCCAAGAGAATCTTTTACCGATGTTAAATTTCCACATGGACTGTAGAAATAATTAACAAGGTTTCCGTTAGACCAAACTTCTTTTGAAACTTTTCCCATTGCATTGTATTCAAAAGAAACTGTCTCCTTTCCATTTCTGGAAGAAATTTTTGAAAGGCGATTGTAAATATCGTAAGTGTATTCTTCATTAACTTTAGAATCAAAAATCAACCTGCCCCAGGCGTCATAATTTTTTGTTGAACGAATTGCATCGTTATCAATTACAACTTTCCTTCCGTGATCAGAATAAGAGTATTTATCTGTAATGCAGGCGTGTCCATTTTCATCATAAAGAATTTTACTTGAAACATTTCCATTCAAATCTGCACAAGTAACATCTTTTGAAAGAGCAGTTTCTTTCGTAACTGTCAATTCATAATCATTATGCCAGTAAGTGTAACTTGTATCCAAAACACCATTTTCGCATCGCTTTATAATTTTTCCTTCGTCATCATATTCATTCGAAACTAAAATATTTCCATCATCATCGCTAACACTTTCAATAACATTTAAAGCTGTATTCCATGAATAATTGTAAGCAGCACCGTATCCGCTGTCTTCAGAAAGCAAAGAACCAGCAGCAGAATATTTTGTATTTAAAATATTTCCGCAGCCATCTATTTCTTTTACGACTCTGTCTTCTTCGTCTGAATAGCAGTAAGACACATTTCCGTTACCGTCAGTCTTTTTAGATACAAAAAGTCCGTCTTCAAAAAAGTAAGATAATGTGTATCCGGATTTTTTTCCAAGAATCACACCTCTGTAATCAACAAAAACATTTGCAACTTCTGACACTTCTTCATCTTCCCAAATATAATAAGTTGCCCAACCGTCAGCATCATTTTCTTTAGCAGCGCCGGCATTCCACTTGATAATGTATGCAAGACGACCAGCCTTCGTGTAACCATAACTTTCTGTCAAGGAAAGATTTGAAAGGGCGGCCTCTTCAGAAAGTCCTGTTCCCAGATAAACATTGCACAACTTTCCTTCCCTGTCATAAGTATTCAACCTTGCGTAATTGATGGAAGTTTTTGTGTCTGCAGCAATTACTTTGTAAATTTGATTTCGGAAATTTGTGTAGCACTTTTCGCAAAGTCCATTTGAATAATTTTTTACAAGCAGCCTTTCTGCATCAAAATATTCATAAGTTATTGTTTCACCATCATAATCCTTTTCTTCAACAAGCCTGTCATTTGAATCGTAGGTATATCTTTTTTTACCATCAAAAGTAAGATTTTCATTTTCATCATAAGAGTAAGATTTGGCCCCCCCAATTCCCTGGTAAGAAGTCATTCCACCCCAGGAATTGTAAGTTGCCTGAGCAATAGTTTTTCCTCCGCGAACTATACTTGTACAGTTACCCTTTGCATCACGATTGTAAACCGTAACCACATTGTCGCGGTTTACAAAACGCAATGGCAATCCCAAAGAATTATAGGAATATGAATTTGAAGTTCCGTCCGCATAAAGAACTTTTGTAACAAGTCCCTTTGAATTGTAAGTATAAGTTTTTGTTCCAAAGCCATCTGTGTAAGTTGCAACATTTCCATTTTCATCATAAGTCCACACTTTGGCAGGACGATTTATATTTTCTTCGCGAATAATTTGATTGTCATCGTTGAAGAAATATACAATCGACTTTTCATCAGCATCTGTGTAAACCAATTTATTGTTTTCCAAATCCCATGAATACTTTTCTTCATTGCCAAGTTCATCTGTTGTGGAAATTACACGAATGCTTTCTTCTGTGACTGTTTTATTTTTAGTCGATGTTGTCCCACTGCCTGTCGATGCACTTGTGTTTTCTACAGCTTTTTCGACAACAAATTTTTCGTAAGCGATTGTAATTTTTGTGTAGTCGCTTTTTATAATTTCTTCAACATTCAAATTATCATCATAAAAATAGTAAACAAAATCATTTAATTCATTTTCCACTTTCTGAAGGAAACCATTTTGATAGGTATAAAAA
>CAVJHV010000048.1:0-17268 GCA_963649315.1 Treponemataceae bacterium
GGCCTGATTTGAACGACTTTTTTCAATGAAATTGCGAACAAATCTTGACGCTATCTTAAGTATTTTAGAAAACAAATAAAACATGGTTTTAGTATTGCTTTGTCCTGCGATTTTTTAAAGGAATTTGACTCTTCTTTTAACGACTTGCCTAAGCCGGACATTCATATAAAAGATACTTGGGAGTTTTATATGAACGTGGTGATAATTATTACAATACAGATAAAAAAATATATGAATATATCTCTGATATGCAAAAGGCAACAAGAGAAATAAATGAGAAACTTTCATCAAGTGAAGAAATTACGGTTTATCAATTGGATAGAATGATTTGGCTTATATGTTCCGGCAAGTTTTTCCTGGATGGTATAAATGTAGAAAGCATAAAAAAATCTTATTTGCAAAAGCTTAGGGAAAATAAAAACCGGACCACGGTGGCCCGGTAAATACAAAAATAGGAGGATTGTATTTTTTTGTTATGTTTTACCCGACGGGCAAAATAACCTGTGTTTGTTTCTTAAAGTAAAGATATTCGAAGGTTGTGGATTTTGCCATAAAATGGGCGTTATGAAACAAAAAATTATGGGCACCTTCAAAAAAAAAGAAAAAAGAATATAATACCTTTATGAAAGAAAATAATTTTGTTCCGCGCTGGAACCTGGGTGAACTTTACGAGAATTTGACTTCTGCTGAATACACGGCTGATTTGGAAAAATTAAGGGCTTTGATAAAAAAGCTTGATGATGAGCTTTTATCTTGTGGTGATGATAAAATGCTTCAGGAAAGTTTTAATGTTTTTTTGAATTCGTTTTTGGCGGATTACAATGAAATGCTTTCGCTTTTAAAAAGTCTTTCGGCTTACGCTTACATAATTTATTCGACAGACACGACCAAGCCTAAATACATGAATAATTTAAATGTGATGGATAAAATTGAAAGTGACCAAAAGCTTTTGTTTTTGAAAGTGTCTGCTTTTCTTTCCTTGAATGAAGAAAATCTTGGCGGCTTTTATGAGGCTTACCCTGAAAAAAAAGAATACGATTTTTTGTTTAAAGAAATTATTTTGGACAGGGAACATCAAATGTCCTGCCAGGAAGAAGGGCTGGCTTCGCTGATGGGGCACACTGGCTCTAATGCCTGGAGCCTTTTGCAGGAGCAGTTGATTTCAAATTTGCATGACGAAAATGGAAAGACTTTTAATGAACTTAGAAATGATGCTTACGATGATGATGCTCTTTTAAGAAAAAAATCATGGCAAAAAGAAATTGAACTTTTAAAGGCCAATGAAATTTCTTTCGCGGCCGCTTTAAATAATTTAAAGGGCGAAACTGTTACTTTAAATAAAAATCGTAAGTGGCAGACGGCTTTGGACCGGGCCCTTGTGTCTGGCCGTTTAAGCAGAAAAACTTTAGATGCAATGATTTCTTCCATAGAAAAGTCTTTGCCGGAATGGAGAAAATATTTTAAGGCTAAGGCAAGGCTGCTCAGACTAGCTGGGGCGACTGCCAGCGGTGAAAGTGAAGGTATTGCTTTTTATGATTTGTTTGCTCCTGTAAAAAATCCGGCTAAGGGTGTCGAAAGTGAAAGTTCGCTGATTTCTAAAAAATGGACTTTTGATGAAGCGCGCGATTATGTTTTAAAAGAGTATTATTCTTTTAGCAGTGATATGGGCGATTTTGCAAAGGTGGCTTTTGAAAAGGGGTGGATTGATGCGGAAGTAAGGCCTGGTAAAGTTGGTGGCGCTTATGATGAGGATTTTCCTAAGGGGCACCAGAGCCGCATTTTGTCTAACTTTACGGGTTCGTTTTCTGACATAATTACTTTGGCTCATGAGCTGGGGCATGCTTACCATTTTAGCTGCATGAAGGAAAAGGCGCCAATGTTCTTTGACTACCCTATGACTTTGGCTGAAAGTGCTTCTACTTTTGCAGAAACGATTGTGAAGCAGGACATGTTAAAGGAAAGCGATGGTTTTGACCGGATAAAATTTCTGGATCTGGATTTGACGGATGCGGGCCAGGTACTGGTGGACATTCTGTGCAGGTTTTATTTTGAAAAATCCGTTTTTGATTTGAAGGAAAAGGGACAGGAACTTAATGCAGAAGATTTTTGCCGCCTGATGAAAGATGCCCAGGAAAGGTCTTACGGATCCGGGCTGAATGGTGACCGGCATGAATATATGTGGGCTGTAAAGAGTCACTACTACATAAGCGATTTGGATTTTTATAATTTTCCATACGCTTTTGGCCAGTTGTTTGCCTCCGGGCTTTACGAAAGGAGTTTAAAAGAAGGACCTCTTTTTGCAAAGACTTATGCTGAGATTTTAAGCAGAACGGGGTCAATGTCATGCGAGGATCTTTGTAAAAGCGCAGGTTTTGATATAAGTGAAAGTGATTTCTGGGAGTCTTCTTTAAAGATTTTCCGTGATGAAATAAAAGAGTATTGTGACCTTGTAGAAAATTTATAAAAAAAATAAATTTTGCTAAAGTCAAAAAATGTATCTCCGACAAATAAAATATAAGGGTGGTAGGCCCAGAGGGGCAAACAGAACGTATGTTTGCTTGAGACTCGTAAAATAAAAGAGGAGATACATTATGGTTATCAATCACAACATGAGTGCAATGTTTGCACAGCGTTCTGAAGGTATTACGGAACTTAGCAACCAGAAGAACATGGAAAAGCTTTCATCAGGTATGAAAATTAACCGTGCCGGTGATGATGCTTCTGGACTTGCAGTTTCTGAAAAAATGAGAAGTCAGATCCGCGGTTTGAACCAGGCTTCTACAAACGCAAAGAACGGCATTTCTTTTATCCAGACAACGGAAGGTTATCTTCAGGAAACAGAAGATATTATTCAGCGCATCCGTGAACTTGCAGTTCAGGCTTCCAACGGTATTTACACTGATGAAGACCGCATGCAGATCCAGGTTGAAGTTTCATCTTTGATTGCAGAAGTTGACCGCATTGCTTCCAGCGCTCAGTTTAACGGAATGAATATGCTTACCGGCCGCTTTGCCCGTCCAACTGGTGAAAACACACCAACAGCTTCTATGTGGCTGCACATTGGTGCTAATATGGACCAGCGTACACAGGTTTACATTGGTACAATGAGTGCAACTGCTCTTGGTTTGCGCAATGTTGGTAATGAAGAAATTATGACTCTGGAAACTCCAGATGAAGCTAACCGCGCAATTGGTACTCTTGACGAAGCAATCAAGAAGATTAACAAACAGCGTGCAGATCTTGGTGCTTACCAGAACCGCCTTGAAAAGACTGTTGAAGGTCTTGATATTGGTGCTGAAAATCTTCAGGCTTCTGAATCTCGCATTCGCGATACTGATATGGCAAGTGAAATGGTTGACTTTACAAAGAACCAGGTTCTTTCTCAGACTGGAACTGCTATGATTGCTCAGGCAAATCAGTCTTCACAGAATGTTCTTTCACTTCTTCAGTAGAAAATAATTTTTTTACAAAGGCATCTGTCTTTTCAGGTGCCTTTTTTTTATTTTAAATTGATTTGAAAGGATTTTTTTTACAGACCCAACTTTTGTAAAAAAAGTTTTTTGAATTTTAAAGTAGCACTAGTCGGTGGAAAATCTTTTAAAATGATTTTTGAAAAAAACAGTTTTGAAAAAAAATTTTTTCTGACAGACCCGGAAAGCCGTTTTTAAATGCGGCATCTTCAGAAAATTCTGAAAATAAGAAGGATTGAAAAAAATCTAATTGTCATATATAAATATCTGCATAAATCTTGGATATTTTTATCTAGGCGAGGTTATATATGACAAAGTTAGTTTTAGTTCGTCACGGTGAAAGTGAATGGAACAAATTGAACCTTTTTACAGGTTGGACAGATGTTGAACTTAGCGACAAGGGCCGCGAAGAAGCAAAAAATGCTGGTAAACTTCTTAAGGATGAAGGTTACGATTTTGATGTTTGCTACACATCTTACCTTAAGCGTGCTGTTCACACATTGAATGGAATTTTGGATGAAATGGACCGCAACTGGTTGCCTGTTATTAAAACATGGAAACTTAATGAACGCCATTATGGTGACCTTCAGGGAAAAAATAAATCTGAAGCTGCTGAAAAATTTGGTGAAGATCAGGTAAAAATCTGGCGCCGTTCTTTTGATGTTAAGCCTCCTGTTCTTTCGGATGATGATGAACGCTCTGCTAAAAAGCAGGCTATGTATCGCGATGTAGATGAATCTTTCCTGCCACAAAATGAATCTTTGGAAACAACTATTGCCCGCGTTGTTCCTTACTTCCTTGAAGAAATTAAACCTGCAATGAAGGCTGGAAAGCGTGTTATTATTGCGGCTCACGGTAATTCTTTGCGCGCTCTTGTTTACTATCTTGATAAGATGACTCCGGAACAGATTCTGGGTGTAAATATTCCAACTGCAACTCCTCTTGTTTACGAATTTGATGATGATTTCAATGTTGTAAAGCATTACTATCTTGGCGACCAGGAAGCTATTGCTGCTAAACAGGCTGCTGTTGCAAATCAGGGTAAGGCAAAATAATTTTTGGATAAGGCATTTTGTGATTTTGCTTTTTGAGGCAGAATTAAAAAATGCTTTTTCCTGCCTTTGCTTACTTCACAGTTTTTGTGAATTTTGTTAAACTTTGCGAAATTATTTATGAGGTATAAGAATGAGACTTGCACAGCGCTTTAGACCATATACGGTTAATAAGACAAAGAGAGCAAATCTTCAGAAAAGAGACAAAAGAGTTCGCCAGAATCATGAACTTTTAAAGGCTCTTGCTGCTGAATCTGCTTCAAAATAATAGCACGGCTATTAGATGCCCGGTTACATGCGGATTTTTTCCTGCTGTGACCGGGATTTTTTTTTGTTACGAGTTGCGTGTTTCGTAAACAGGTGGCGCTTTGGTTACGAGTTGCGCTTTTCGTAAACATGGGGCGCTTTGGTTACGAGTTGCGCCTTTCGTAAACAGGTGGCGCTTTTGGTTGCGAGTTGCGCTTTTCGTAAACATGGGGTGCTTTGGTTACGAGTTGCGCCTTTCGTAAACATGGGGTGCTTTTGTTTTCGAGTTGCGCCTTTCGTAAACAGTCACCCCTTTTTGTTTACAATCATGCTTTTCGTAAACAGGTGGCGCTTTTGTTTTCGAAAAACGCTTTTCGTAAACACCAGCTTCTTCCGTTTACCGGGCACGTCTTTCGTAAACACCAGCCCCACAAAAAATCCTTGCCGGGAAAAATTAAAATTATTATCTTTTTAGAATGAGTTATGATTTTGACATGGCTCCATCACCCGAAAAAAATATTTCTTCCCTGCCTGTGATTGATGTGGAAAAAACTTCAAGGCTTTTGAAAAGTGTGCGCCAAAAAAATGGTATTCGTGTTTCACAAGTGCAAAAAGTTTTTGGAATGGAAAATCCGCAGTCAATTTATGTTTGGGAAGATCCTTCAAAAAAAATTTTGCCCCGCTTAGACAATATGCTTGTTCTTTCAAGGCTGTATGCTACGACTATAGACCAGCTGCTGGTTTTAAAAATGCAGTAGCCACTTTTTGTAAACCGTAAAAGTGGCTTTTTCAAATAAACAAATGGCTTTTAAGTCTTTGTATTTCAAAGATTTAAAATTCGAAGGCATCTGGTAAAAAAGCATTGGAAATGATTTTTTACCAGATGCCCTTAAATGTGCCTTAATTCAGGCCTTCGTCAAAAAGGCTTTCCAGGGCATTTGCAAAAATTTGCAATTCACGGCTGTCTGAAAAAGAATAAAGGCTGAGCGGCGTGACAGGGGCTTCGCTTGCGGCAACCCAGAACTGTGCGTCGCTTGACTGGAGGTCTGCTGTCTGGCATGACGCTAAAACCGGGGCAAGACCTGTAAGGTTTGCAAGCCTTTCCTGGACAGATGGCATCATCAGATAGTCTAAAAGGCTGACCGTATTTTTCTTTGCAGAAAGTGGCACCATGCAGATGGTTGGCGAACAGATGTTCAGCGTAGAAATGCCTTCTTCTGCCGGGAAGTATGACTGACTTTCGTCTGTGTATTCAGGGATGCTTTTGTAGTTTTCTATAACCTTCTGTTTTACTTTTCTGTGATTTGTGAGGGTCAGAAAAACTATGCTTGGCTGAGCTTCTTCCATTAAATAAAAAAGTGTCTGGCTGTCATAGGATTGCAGTTTGCGCGGAATAAGACTGTTTGAAGACCAGTAAGAAAATTTTTGTATTACACAGGAAAGGTTTTCTTTTATGAAAAGTTTAAAGGCATTTTCTTTTTCTGCAGGACTTGTGCTTTCAGCAAGTTCTTTGAGGGCCTGGGCTTTTTGTATGTAAGAGTCTTTGCCTTCTGTTGTTAAAAGGATGATGCCGGCTATGTCTGTAAGGGAAGCAGGTTCTTCGGATGCAAAAAGTATTGGGGAAGCAAATTCAGCTTTTGTTTGAGAAACGTAATTTTCAAGAGAGGCCCAGTCTGTAAAAACTGGCTGGATCTGTCCTTTTTGAGGAATGTTGATCAGGGCTTCCCAGACGTCTGTGAGCAATGGCATGCAGGAAATTTTTCCTGACGGACTTTTTATGGTGACGGCGCTTGTTGCCAGAGTCATGCCTTTTGCAAGAGAAGAAGGGGCTGCAACTTTTTCTGCTTTTTTTCCTGTAAAGGCAACGGCATCCTGTGCACTTTTTCCCATGTATGTGATGACTGCGTCATAGCTTTTTTTGAGCTGGCTGGACAGGGGAAGGGATGTGTCTAAAGTTATAAAGGCGTAGTTTATTTTTTTGCCTTTGGAATCTGTGAGTTTTTCTATTTGAGTGCAGAAAATTTTTACTTGATTTTCCGGCAGTCCGTAAAATGCGATTTTTGTTTTTGGAGCAAGTTTTTCTTTGTTTGCCAGAAGAAAAAGGCCTGCTGTAAAAATTAAAAATAGAATAACAATTATGGTAACCAGTTTTTCTGGTCTTTTTTCTGTCTTTTTCATAGTAATTGAATTATGGGGCTTTTTTCCTAAACATTCAACAAAGATTTTTCTAATATTTTTTTGTCTGCCAGAATTGGATGCCCTTTACTTTTCTTTTTTACATTATTAGGGTAATATTTTGAATAAATATTTTTATTTCTTTGAAGGGGTAAATGTGGAAGAGCGTAAGGGGGTGTAGGGGCGCCGGAGGCGTTCCGGAACTTATCTGCAGCAAGCACGAAGTGCGCAGCAAAGATAAGTGGAGGAATGGAGTGCGAAAGCACGGAACCCCGAAAGACCCGGCCTGCCTTCAGGCAGGTTACGCCCAGAAAAAAAATATTTTAAGAGGTTTTTATGTGTGGAATTGTTGGTTATGTGGGAAGTAAAAATGCGGCTCCGGTTTTGATTTCGGCTCTTAAGAAACTAGAATATCGTGGTTATGACAGTGCGGGTATTGCTGTTTATGATGAAGAAAAGGATGAAGTGCTTGTAAAAAAATGTAAGGGGGCCCTGCGCTTTCTGGAAGAAAAAATTGCGGGTGAAATTGTAAAGGGGTCTCTGGCGGAAGAAAGCGATGAATATTTAATAGAAAAATGCGGTCAGGTGGTTCAAGGTTGTCTGGGAATTGGTCACACACGCTGGGCTACTCACGGTGAACCTAGTGATATAAATTCTCATCCCCACACAAATGTCAGTGGCAGCATTGCTATTGTTCATAACGGTATAATTGAAAATTTTGCTAAACTGAAGGCATGGCTTGAAGGCGAAGGTATTGTTTTTAAAAGTGATACTGATACGGAAGTTGTTGCTCACCTTATAAATTATTACTACGAAGAAGAGATGGATATTTTTAAGGCGGTTCGTCTGACTTTGCAGCGTCTTGAGGGCAGCTATGCTCTTGGTGTGGTTTGCAAGGATTATCCTGACAGGGTGATTGCAGCCAGAAAAGAAAGTCCTTTGATTGTTGGTGTGGGAAAGGGGGAAAATTTTATTGCTTCTGATGTTCCTGCAATTCTTGAATATACAAGGGATGTTTATTTTCTTGAACAAAATGAAATGGTTGTTTTGTATAAGGATCATGTGGATCTTTTTGATGAAAATGGAGCCCGCATTGTAAAAGAACCTTATCATGTGGACTGGGACATTTCCAGCGCAGAAAAAAATGGTTATGCCCACTTTATGCTTAAAGAAATTCATGAGCAGGTAAAGGCTGTAACTGATACTTTGCGCCCCCGCCTTGTTATGAAGGACAATCTTCCCTGTGACATTAATATGGAAGAAGTTGATCTTTGCGATGCCTGGAAAAATGCAGGGCGCATTGTGATTACGGCCTGCGGTACGGCTTACCATGCGGGCGTTGTTGCCAGATATGCTTTTGAAAAATTTGCCCGCATTCCTGTTGTGGTGGATGTGGCCAGTGAATTTCGTTACAGAAATCCTATTTTAAAAAAGGATGATGTTTTTATAGTGGTTTCTCAGTCTGGGGAAACTGCGGATACTCTGGCGGCGATGCGGCTGGCTAAGGCTAATGGGGTGAAGGTTATTGCCATTACTAACTGCGTTGGTTCAACTGTGAGCCGTGAAGCGGATGCTGTAATTTATACCTGGGCTGGTCCTGAAATTGCGGTTGCTTCTACAAAGGCTTATACGACTCAGCTGGTTTGCCTTTACCTTTTGGCTCTTGAAAGTGCAAAGGCTCGCGGCACAATCAGTGATGATGATTTTAAACATAACCTGGCTGAACTTTATGCCCTGCCTTCTAAGGTGGAAGAAATTCTTAAAAATCAGTCTGTGATTCAGAAATTCGTTTCACAGAATTTTAATAAGGAAAAGGTTTTCTTTATAGGCCGCCAGTTTGACAGTGCAACCAGTCTGGAATGTGCCTTGAAGTTAAAGGAAGTCAGTTACATGCACAGTGAAGCTTTTGCTGCCGGAGAACTGAAGCATGGACCTATTGCTTTGGTTGATTCTTCGACTTTGGTTGTTGCCATTGCCACTGAACCTGCCATGTACGAAAAAATTGTTTCCAACATTGTAGAAGTAAAAAGCCGCGGTTGTTCAACAATGGTGATTACTCAGGATGATGGTGACGCTTTTAAAAATTGCGCTGACATTGTGATTAAAATTCCAAAAACGGATTACGCTTTTGCGCCTGTTCTTTCGGTTATTCCGGCTCAACTTTTTGCATACTATTGCGCTGTTCACAGGGGAAACAATCCGGATAAACCTAGAAATTTGGCCAAATCTGTTACTGTGGAATAATTTTTCAGGATGCCCTTAAGGAAGCTTCAAAACTTTCAATCTTTTGGGGCAGGGTTAAAAAGTACGAGTGGAGCATTTATGGGATTAAGTAAAGCTGATGTTTTGCAGTATGTGAAAGAAAATGATGTGAAATTCATAAAGCTGCTTTTTACAGATTTGTTTGGCAGAATAAAAAGCATTTCTCTTCAGCCGGCAATTTTGGAAAAGGCTTTTGAAGAAGGAATTTCTTTTGATGCGGGTGCAATTCCTGGATTTCTGGATGCTTCAAAAAGTGATTTGTTCCTTTTCCCGGATCCGGAAACTCTTTGTGTTTTACCATGGAGGCCCCAGCAGGGCAGGGTTATAAGGATGTTTTGTAACATTCGCTATCCTGACGGGAAGCCTTTTGAGTGCGACGCAAGGCATTTGCTGGAAGATGTGTCTTTAAAGGCAAAGACTTTGGGCTATACAATCAAGGTGGGAACTGAATGCGAATTTTATCTTTTCAAATTGGATGAATTTGGAAATCCTGTAAAAGTTCCACATGATAATGCTTCTTACTGTGATTTTGCTCCTATGGACAAGGGGGAAAATGTAAGGCGTGACATTATTCTTACTTTGGAAAAGATGGGCATTCAGCCTGAAACGAGTCACCATGAAGCCGGCCCTGGTCAAAATGAAATTGATTTTAAATATTCAGATATTTTGCAATCCGCGGATAACTTCAGTACATTTTTGATGACTGTAAAAACCTCTGCTGCTAAGGCGGGGCTTTTTGCTTCCATTATGCCAAAGCCTGTTGAAGGAAAGGCGGGCAACGGTTTGCATATAAATCTTTCGCTTTACAAAAATGGCATAAATCTTTTTGAAGCAGAAGATGAAGTTTCAAAATTCTTTACTGCCGGAATTTTAAAACATATAAGGGAAATTACAGCTTTCCTGAATCCAATGGAAGAATCTTACCAGCGCCTGGGAAAATGCGAGGCTCCTCTTTACGTAAGCTGGTCGCCGGAAAACCGCAGCCAGTTAATCAGAGTGCCTGCCGCAAAAGGTCAGGGCTGCCGCATTGAATTGCGTTCGCCGGATCCAAGCTGCAACCCTTACCTGGCACTTTCTTTGATTGTGGCAGCCGGTCTGAATGGTATAGAAAACAAACAGCCTTTAGCTCCTGCCGTTAACAAAAATCTTTATAGCGAAGATGTCAGGGATTTAGAAAAACTGCCCCTTACATTAAAGGAGGCTGTGCTTCTGGCCCAAAAGTCGGATTTTGTAAAGTCCGTGCTGGGGGAAAGGATGCTTGAAACATACGTTGCCACTAAGCAAAACTGGGAGGATCCGGAATTCGGGCAGCTGTGATTTGGCTGTTTACGAAAGACGCTGGCGGTTAGCGGTGGGGTGCTGTTTACGAAAGACGCTTTCAGTTACCAGCCAGGCCACTGTTTACGAAAGACGCTTTCAGTTACCAGCCAGATCACTGTTTACGAAAAGTGCCTTCAGTTACCATACGCGCACCCGTTTACGAAGCAGGCTTTCGCAAACAAAGGCGTTATAATAGAGAGATTATGGACAACATTTTAATTGTCAGTAATACAAATACAACGATGGGAATCATTTCTGATTTACTTAAGTCGGAAAGTTTCGAGCGGATTGTGACAACACAAAATGCCGCTGAAGGACGACGTTATATTACTGAAAATGAATTTGACCTTATAATAATTGATACTCCTCTGCCGGACGAAGCAGGCGATGAATTTGCCCGCTACGCTTCCGAAGTAACAAGTGCTGGAATTATTTTGATTGTTGCTGCGGACAACATTTACGAAATTTCTGCATACGTTGAAGACTACGGCGTTTTCACTTTGCCTAAACCCCTGTCGCCTGAATTTTTTTATCAGGCCGTAAAACTTTTGACCGCCAGCCGAAAAAGAGTAATGCGGCTGGAAAATGAAAATATCAAGCTGCAGAAAAAAATTGAAGAAATCCGTGTGGTAAACCGGGCTAAACTCATTTTAATCCAAGTGCTGAAAATGACCGAAGACCAGGCCCAGCACTACATTGAAAAACAAAGCATGGACCTTCGTCAGACCCGCATTGCCACCGCAGAAAATGTCCTCCGTACATATGAGCGCTGATTTTTTTTATTTTTCTGGAGCAGGCCTTTTTGGTTAAAAGCCCTTCCGCCACTCACTTTCGTTCGGTCACTCCACTTCGTTACGTGACTGCTTCGCATGGCTACACGGCTGGCTAGGCCTGATTTTTTTTACAATCGTATTTTCAAAAAAGTTGACAAGCCTTTTAGAATTTAATATATTGATTTTATTGACGAAGACGTCTTGCTAGAAGAATTTTCTTTAAATTCTTCTGGCAAGGCGTCTTTTTTTATGGGGGTTACTATGTGTGGATTTGTTGGTGCTTTTGATTTACGATGTGGCGGCCAGCCGATTGATGAAGCTCTAAAGGAAGAACTTAGAAATCAAGTTCTGGAAATGAGTAAAAAAATTCGCCATCGCGGACCGGATTGGACTGGTGTTTACACCGGGGACAATGCAATCCTGAGTCATGAGCGGCTTGCTATTGTGGATCCTCTTTCTGGAAAACAGCCGCTTGTCAGTGACGACGGAAAAATCATTCTTGCGGTTAACGGCGAAATTTATAACCACAAAAGTTTGCGAAAAGAATTTGAAGGCAAATATAATTTTAAAACTCAATCAGATTGTGAAGTAATTATCCCACTTTACAAAGCTTACGGAAAAGACTTTCTGGAAAAGTTGAGTGGCATTTTTGCTTTTGCCCTCTATGATGTTCAAAATGATGTTTATCTTATTGCTCGCGATGAAATTGGTGTTGTGCCTTTGTACCAGGGCTGGGACAAGCAGGGAAGATATTATGTTGCTTCGGAATTAAAATCGCTTGAAGGTCAGTGCCTTACGATTGAAGAATTTCCTAACGGTTATTATTTTTATTCTAAGGACGAAAAGCCCTGCCGCTGGTACAAGCGCGACTGGGAAAGTTATGAAGCTGTAAAAGATAATCCTAAAGCAACAGATGAAAAGGGTCAGATTATTAATCCTGGTGTGATTGAAAAAGTTCGTAACGGACTGGAAGCAGCGGTTAAGCAGCAGCTGATGTCTGACGTGCCTTACGGTGTTTTGCTGAGCGGCGGTTTGGATTCTTCGATTATTGCAGCGGTTACTCAAAAGTATTCTAAAAAGCGCGTTGAATCGGATTCAAAAGAAGCAGCCTGGTGGCCTCAGCTGCATTCCTTTGCGGTTGGCCTTGAAGGTTCCCCGGATTTGATTGCGGCTAAAAAAGCTGCGGATTATATTGGAACTGTTCACCATGAAGTGCATTTTACAATTCAGGAAGCACTGGACGCTTTGCCGGATGTAATTTATCACATTGAAACTTATGACATTACAACAGTGCGCGCTTCAACTCCAATGTACCTTCTGGCAAGGGTGATAAAATCTATGGGAATAAAAATGGTTTTGTCCGGCGAAGGTTCGGATGAACTTTTTGGCGGTTACCTTTATTTTCATAAGGCTCCTGATGCTAAGGAATTTCACGAAGAACTTGTCCGCAAAATGAGTAAACTGCATTTGTATGATTGTCTTCGTGCAAATAAGTCCCTCATGGCCTGGGGAGTGGAAGGTCGCGTTCCTTTTTTGGATAAGGATTTTATTGATATTGCCATGCGCTTAAATCCTTTAGATAAAATGAATATCAAAATGCCTGACGGAAAGCAGCGCATGGAAAAATGGATTTTGCGAAAGGCTTTTGAAGATATGCTGCCGGAAAGCATTTGCTGGAGGCAAAAGGAACAGTTTTCGGATGGCGTTGGCTACAGCTGGATTGATACTCTCAAAAAAATCACTGAAGAAAAAATTTCGGATGCAGAATTTGAACGCCGCGAAAAGCGTTTCCCTGTAAATCCTCCAAAAACAAAAGAAGAATATTACTACCGCGAAATTTATTCTTCTTTCTTCCCAAGTGATTGTGCTGCAAAAGTTGTTCCTCACGAAGCGGGTGTTGCATGTTCAACGGCCAAGGCTTTGGAATGGGACGCTGCCTGGAAAAATATGGATGAACCTTCCGGCCGCGCAATTTCTGGTGTGCACGACAAGGCCTACTGAAAAATCTGTAAAAAAATCCACCTTTCTTTTTGGACTAGAGTGATTTACAATTTACTTTTGTAAGGAGGCTGTCGCTAAGGCGGTCTTTTCTAAGGAGCTTTTTTATGGAAAGGAAAGTTGCATTTATTTTTTCACTGACATGTTTTTCAATTTTTTCTTTTGGACTGAATTCTTTTGGCCAGTCGCTTGCAGGCACAAAGGCTGTTAAGCCGCCTTTTACGAAAGGTGTGAACATGACCGGCTGGTTTGAAATTTGGGAAAAAGGAGTTCCGCCTTTAAACAAATATTCTTATGAAGATTTTTTGCATTTGAAAGAACTTGGTGTGGATGTTGTCCGCCTGCCTGTTCATTTTGACATGGTTATGGATGACAAGTCCGGCCAGGTGGAAGAAATTGTCTGGACTTATCTGGATAAAGTTTGTGACTGGGCTGAAGAATTAAAAATCTATTTGATAATAGACAATCACTCTTTTAACAGCAGCGAAAATTATCCGGATGCTAAAAGTGTAAAAAGTCATCTTGAAAAAGTCTGGCCTCAAGTTGCAAAGCGATATAAAAATCGCAGCGAATATATTCTTTACGAAATTTTAAATGAACCCAGGATTAGTCAAAGTGACTGGGAAAAAGTCCAAGAAGGAATTCTTTCTTTAATTCGCCAGTATGATTCAAAGCATACTGTTTTGGTTTGCGGGGCTGACTGGAGTTCGCGGGACGCAATGCTCAAATTAAAACCCCTGGATGATGACAATTTAATTTATACTTTCCATTATTATGATCCATTTTATTTTACCCACCAGGGAGCAGAGTGGGGTACCCTTACAGAACATTTACATGACATTCCATTTCCTTATGATAAAAAGAAAATGCCAAAATTGCCTCTGCAAATAAAAGGTACATGGCTGGAAGGAAGTTTAAAAACATCTTATCCAAAAGAGGCTACTGAAAAAACTATGCGTGAAAATCTGCAAAAGGCTGTAGATTTTTCTGTGAAAAATAATGTGCCTCTTTTGGTTGGGGAATTTGGAGTTTACAACAGAGCGGCTGCTTATGAAGACCGCCTTGCATGGTTTGAAACTGTAGGAAAACTTTTTCAGGAATTTGGCCTTGCCTGCACAACATGGGGCTATGACGGAAGTTTTTCATTTTTTAAAAAGGACAGTTCGGACTATCCTTCTGACTTAGATCCAAAAATTTTAAAAGCGCTTGGCTTCAATGTGCCAAAGGGTGCTGGGGAAGAAAAAACAAAAACTTCTTCCGGTCAAACATTGCCTCTTGTTTTGTATGAGGATTTGATTGGTAAAGATTTTAGACAGCGGGCCTGGTCTGCAAACAAAGATGCCATTATGGCTTCCAAAAAAGGTGAATGTCCCCAGGGAAAGTATTATTATCTTATTTCAAAACTTAATCGCTATGAATCTTTAACATTCACTTTTTTAAATAAAGATTTGTCTGCCATTTCTGATTTGGAAAATACATACCTGCACCTTTATATAAAAACAGAATCTAAAAGACAAAAACTGCAAGTCAGGTTTTCTGAACTGGATGTGGAAGGAAATATTCCATGGCGCCTGGCTTACAATCTGCCGCTTGGCACATGCACCCCTGGTCAATGGACTCTTTTGGAAATTCCATTAAGCAAATTTAAAATTACTGGTGCCTGGTCTAACAGAGATGGCGGCAAATGGTTTAATGCTGAAAGTGATACCACTTTTGACTGGTCGAATGTAGAAGGCCTTTCTTTCGTAACTGAAGAAGCTGAATTAAAAGACAGCATTTATTTGGACGACATTAAAATCATTAAAAAATAATTTACGGGCATTCCTGAAACTGTATTTTTTTAGGAATGCCTTTTTTATTTTCGCGGCCTCTTTGCAGATTTTCTTATTGATTTGCCCGTCGATTCTACATAAACTGATCTTATGAAAAATTTTTCAGATACCACGAAAGGAATTTTTTTAATCATAACATCCGCCCTTTTTTTTGCCCTTATGGCTACTTTTGCCAGACTTGCAGGCGACATTTGCTTTGTACAAAAAGCCTTTTTTAGAAACGCCGTTGCTTTTTTAATTGCCCTTTTTAGCATTTTGCATGACATAAAAAAAGAAGGAGCTGCATCTTTTGCCATTCCAAAGGGGGCCCTGCTCTTTTTATTTTTAAGATCGATTGCAGGTTCAGTTGGAATATTTGGAAACTTTTATGCTTTAGACCGCCTGGTTTTGTCAGACGCCGCAATTTTAAACAAAATGTCGCCTTTTTTTTCCATACTGTTTAGTTTTTTTCTGCTGAAAGAAAAAATAAAAAAAGTGCCTCTTATTGCAATCATTGTTGCTTTTTTTGCAGCCATGCTGGTTGTAAAACCCAGTTTTAATTTTTCACAATGCCTTCCGACTTTGGCAGGTTTTGCCGGTGGAATTGGTGCTGGCTTTGCCTACGCCTGTGTCCGCAAGTTAAGCAAACTGGGCTGTAAGGGCAAAGTGATTGTTTTATTTTTTTCCGGATTTTCAATGCTGCTTTCTCTGCCATACATGATTTTTAATTACAATCCAATGACTTTTAAACAGCTTGTCTTTTTGCTGTGCGCAGGACTTGCTGCGGCCGGTGGACAGTTTTCAATTACCGCCGCCTACTATTACGCCCCGGCTGCAAAAATTTCCATTTATGATTATTCGCAGATAATTTTTTCTACGCTTTTAGGATTTTTCATTTTTAAAATGATTCCGGATTTTTACAGCATCTTGGGTTACCTGATAATTATTGCCATGGCCCTTTTAAATTTTCTGTATAACAAAAAAAGCCATGAGCAAAATTTAGGGCATCTCTAAAAAATCATTTTCAATGCTTTTTTACCAGATGCCTTCGAATTTTCATAGTTGCCTCTAAAAATTGCAATTTTTAGAGGCTCTCTTTACAAATTCAAAATCCTGCAATCCCGGATGAAAAAAATCATTCAAAAGAAACAGAGTAAGAAGTTACATTTTTTACAGTGTCGCCGTCAATTTGTAAAGCCTGGGCTCTGTCAAATTCGACAGTGATATTGTGACCCGTAAAAATAGAAATCATATTTTTGCAATTTACGTGTTCGCCTGTAAATATTTTGGGGAAAGACAAAAGTGTTTTTAATTTGCGGCTTTTGTGCCAGACAACAAGGGTCAGTTTTTTTTCGGAGTTCAGTCTGTTTTGATCCGGCGCCACCTTCATGCCGCCACCGTAATATTTCCCCAGCATTGATGGAGCAAGCCACACGTGTTTAAATTCGTAAGTCCTGCCGTCAACAGTAACTTTTGCATTTGAAGGGTGAAAACCAAAAAAAAGACCTTTTACCGCAATCAAAGTGTAATTAACAGGCTTGTTTGATTTTATGCGCTCTTCGTCACCTTCCTGGCAGCAGTATCCGTCAATGCCGTATCCAATTCCATTCAAAAAATATTTTTTAATTCCATTCACACTTACCTGCGGCAAATCTTTTATGAAATCATTCAGTGGAATAAGACCATTTTCTTTTTCAATTAAATTTTCTGTGTCACGTGCAAAATCATTTCCGCTGCCCTGGGGAAAAAAATACAGGCTGCATTTTTTTGGAATGTCATGAGTGTCATTTACAAAGCGGTTCAATGTTCCATCCCCGCCACACAAAATCAATAGATCAGTCTTTTTTATTTTCTTGAAAAATTTTTTGTAATCATCAATGGACAAAATGTCTGTAAAAGAAAGTTCTTCATTTTTAAAAATCAACTCAAGTCTTTCTTTTGCCATCTGTCCCTTTTTGTTATTCGAAAGCGGATTGAATAAAACGTAAATCATTTTTGCCTCCTTAAAAAATCCTGCCACACTGGACCTGTTTTTCTTTTGCTGAAGATTTAAAAATCCCCTGCCAAAGATTTTTTTCTTTTGGGAGCCTCTAAAAATTGCAATTTTTAGAGATGCCCTTTTATTAAATTTTCAGCTTCTTTTGCCAAATCAATTGTGGTC
>CAVJHV010000049.1:0-16993 GCA_963649315.1 Treponemataceae bacterium
AAACGGCCCTTGCGCCACTTGCTGCGCGCGGTCCTTCGGACGGCCTTCGGCCTGGCTCCAGGGCCGGCTAGGCTGCTTTTGAATAGAAGAAAAAGTTTTACAAAAGACTGCCTTGTAAATTTTAGTAAAGTGCAAACAACAAAAACAAAAATCGCCCTACTGAAAGATAATGAAATTTTCCATAATGTCATGCAAAGATTGTAAAAGTTGAGGGACTTTTTCTTTGGGCAGGAAGTCACATTCAAAAAGTCTTTTTGGAAAATTTTTGCAGGCGCGATAAAGGGATTTTCCTTTTGGGGTAAGTTTTATAAAAAGTTTTCTTTCGTCGGCTGCATTTTTTTCGCGCAAAATTAGATTCTGGCTTTCCATCTTTTTTAGCAGAGGACTTAATGTCCCGGAATTTAAATACAACTTGTTACCTAATTCTGCTACGGTAAGGTTATCTTTTTTCCAAAGACACAAAAGTACCAGGTAAGCCGTATATGTAAGATCATAATCTGAAAGCAAAATGGAATATCGCCTGATTAATTCCTTTGAACATACATAAAGTGCAAAAGTCACTTGCCCGTCAATAGTTGACATCTCTTCTTCTGTTAAATTCATATTTAAATTGTAAGTAAGTATTTTTTTTAATGCAAGTTTTTTCTTTTATCTGAAGATTTTTTTTGATTTTTCCGTAAATTTAAAACTATACGATATTTTATGACAAAGAGAATTGTTTCAAGCTGGTACAAAGACAAGGGGGCAGTCAAAAAATTAAAAGAACTTGCCGGTGAAAAAAATCTTTATGCCCAGTTTGATTATGCCGGAATTTGTATAGAAAAAGGGAAAAATATAGAAGAAAATTATGCTTTTCTGGAAGAGTCAAAAAATATAACTGCGGATGCAAAAGAATTTGCCCTTTTTAATCTTGCGGTGCTATCTTACGAAAATGGTGAAATGCAAAAGTCTTGTGAATATTTAAGAAAAATCGACTGGAAACTTTGCCCCTTTGCCCTTCTTATGCTGATTTTTATTTGCCTGCAGCAAAAAGAAAATCTTTCTGAAAAAGAAGCGACAGATTGTAAAAAGTATCTTTTAACCTTTCTGGATATGTATGACCGGCGGGGGATGGAAGATCTTAGGCTTACTTGTGCAGTAATATATTTGACCCAAAATGCTCCCCTGGCCGAAAAACTGCTTTTTGATTTTTTTGGCATAAAAAGCGATGTGGAAATTAAAAGCAAAGAAATATCTAAAAAAAATAAATTTCCCAGGGCAAAAATGCCTGGAGCCAAAGACCTTAATTTTCGCAGGAAAGTTATGGAAAACATATGGAACAGTGTTCTGGAAATGGGGAAAGATTTTATTCAGGCAGGTGTAAAAGTAAATTGCACAAAAAAATGATAAAAAAAGGCAAAACGTTGTTTTTTTACAAAAAAGCGTTATAATATGAAGAAATAGTCAAAATCACTTGACAAACTAAAAGGAGATGGCACACTTGTTCAGTTCAGTTCAGTTCAGTTCAGTTAGCGATAAATGTCTCTTTAATAAAATATATCTGGTAAAAGAAAGACCGTTTGTGTCCGTGGAAAAATCTGCAGGGCTCAGACGGTCTTTTTGTTTTTAAATTTCATCAATAAGGAGAAAGAAAATTATGATGAGAAAATTTAAGCATGCCTTACTGGCAATGTGTGCCTGTCTGGTATTTGCAGGATGTAATCATGATGCCGGTGAAGCAGATGACACTGTTGCAGTAGAAAAGGTAGAAATTACTTCAACTGTAACACAAGTGTTTGTAGGAAAAACAATTACTCTTACTGCAAGCGTAAGTCCGGATGATGCTGCAGACAAGAGCGTAAAGTGGTCTACAAGTGATGCAGCAATTGCCACTGTTAATGAAAATGGCGTGGTTACTGGTGTAAAAGATGGAAAGGTAACAATTACTGCAAAGGCAGGAGAAAAAAGTGCTTGTGTTGATATTACTGTAAATCCAGAAGTTGATCATGTGCTTTCTAGTTTTACAATTCCAGCTGCGGGAGATATAAAAGCCGGCAGTAAAGTAACGGCAACTGCTACAGGTGAAAACTTTATGGCACCAGGCGTTGCAGTAAGTGATTTTTCTGTATCCTGCGAGGTCAACCCTGCTATTGTAAAAGATTCAGAAATTACAATTATTGATGACAAAACGATTACTGTAACTCTTACAATTCCAGAAGTACCTAGTTCTAGTAAGTATAGTATTTCTACCGTAAAATTTTCATGGGAGGCTAAATACAGAACATTTGGATTTAGCATATATAATACAAAAAATATAAATGTTGGTGATGTCATCTTAAAAGATGGTAAGTACGTTGACGGAACAAGACTTGAAGATGAAACATTTAATGAAACAGACACAGTTCCGGTTGCAGTAGTTGCAGGCTTTACCGACACTGGATTGGTAATTGGTATGGGCTTAAAAAGAGGTACTGGCACTTCGCTATGCTGGCAAACAGGAAGCTATTATTCTTTTGATGACATAGCTCCAATTTGGACTGGAACTATAGGTAATTATACTATTCCAAATGATAAGGGAGGTCTTTATAACTGGAAATATATATGTTCTTGCGATACTGGAGCAAGTACTACTAACTTGTCAAATTATCCTATATTTGAGTTTGCCCAGAATTACGGTACAACAACCCTTGGACTTGAGTCGACTTCTAGGATTAAAAGTGACTGGTACGTTCCTTCAATTAAAGAATTGTATGAATTAATTTATAAGAACAAGTCTGTTATTTCTGCAAGCGTAAAAGCTGCTTACCAGGGAACAGACGCCGTTGACTTTGGTCTTAACTACTGGAGTAGTTCGGTGGATTATGTTACTTCAAGAGTCAACAGATTGTCTTTTAATTTCTATGATAATAAAGGAATTCAGCAGGTTTCAAGGGATAAAGCTCTTCCTGTATTAGTTCTGCGTGTTTTTACTTTTTAGGTGTGCTGTCATTTTGTGCAAGACTTGCCTTTTGCGGTTTTGCACAGCAGCTGTCAGTTAATGAAGTATTTTATTTATAGTAGTCTGCCTTTCGTTTTTTTGAAAGGCGGGCTGTTTTTTTTGCTGCAGCGGGTAGAGTGTTGAAAAGTCGTTTCAGGGGGGGAATGACGGGGTATTATTATGTACAGATATTAGGCATTGTGATACTATAAACTTAGGAAGTGCCTGAACAGGCGGTTATCTCCCAAACTCAACCGGTCAAACCGGAATTTGATAATGGGAGGCAAAGTAGATGACGATTTACGAAATTATTTCGTTAGCTATTGATTTAGCTATTCTGATTCTAACTTGGCTTTCTTACCATAAAAAGTAAGTGAGTAAAAATATAGCCGCCCTAGTTTGAACCACAAGGCGACTATTAACCAAATCGTGGAGATAACCCAAAGTTCGGGCACTTCCTTTCTTTTAATATAGCATAAGTGTTCGTTTTTAGTCAAATTTTATAATGCGGTTGCCCTGTAGCCTGCTCTTCGTTTTTTTTGCAGTAGCGATGTGCAGGGCGCCGAAGGCGTTCCGGAGCATAACGAAGTGAAGCGTAGGAATGGAGCGATAGCGTAACCCGGAACGTAGCGACGGCAGCTTGCTGCCGGACTGCCCTATTATTTTAAAGGCAATGTCAAACTTGCCTGCCAGTGGTGGCTGGCTTTTTCAAAAATGGTAATGTTATCAACGGGGAAATCTTCTGTAAGGTTCAGCTCGTTCATGACGGTTAGGGCGGCTGTCATTGTGCCAGGCGGAATGTCGCGGTTGGCAACGGTCAAGTGGGGCACGAAGGTGCGAGTGTCTTTTTTTGTGCAGCCGGGGAAAGCGTTTAAAACTGACTTTACTGTTTCATCGCGAAGGTCTGTCCACTTTTGATTTGCGGTAACTTTTGCAAAAAGTGTTTTGTCTGCGAAGGCGTCAAAATTGTTTATGTGAGCGGTAAAAGATAAATTTTTTGAGGAAAGATTTTTTTCGATTGCCTGGGCAAGATTTTCTGTTGTGAAGGCTTCTGGCAGTTTAAAAGGTGGCACGAGGGTTACGTGAATGGGTGTGCCATGGCCTGATTTGCATCCATAAGCCTGGTTCATGTAGCGGCGGCAATCTTCAAGGGTGAGTGTAATGTCTTCTGGTAAAAGGACTCCGACAAAATGTGTCTGCTGTAGAAAGTTGTTTTGCTTCATTTTAGAATTTAATATACAGCAAAAATTATTTTCTTTGTAGTACAAATTTGTTTTCTGATTTTTTTTGCGGTGACACTGTATGTCACTCTAGATGGTGTAAAATATTAGTGAAAACAAAGGAGGATTTGTTATGGAAACTTTATTTGAATATCGCCAGCGCGATTCTTCTTGGGGGGACAGTGTTGAAATAGTTGAATTTAAAATTTTTGAAAATGGAGAATTGTTTTATCTTATTGATATTGAAGGCAGGTACATGACGAATGAAACTAAACCTGCTAATGCAGAATTTGCGCAATGCATAAAAGATTTTGTGGAAAGGAAATTAAGAATTTATAAGGATTTTCCAAATGAACTTGAAAATGACAGCGGGCTTATAAAAACTGAATTTGTGAAAATTGGGAATAAGAAAATCTTTGGACATGACTGGAAAAGGACTTTTGATTATACGAATTTGTCAGAGGAAGGTCGAAATGAAGATTGCCTGGTTCAGGACATTGGAGTTTTAAAAAAGTTTATAGAAAAATTTTATCCTGATTTTATTGCCTGGGGTGAAGTTGGGGATGACTGGTTTAAAGATGCGCCTCAAGGCAGTAATTATGAATTTGATGGGAAATATTATTTGCTGGAGAATAATGAAAAAATATTTTCTGAGGAAGTGTTCCCTTATAAGGAAGTTAAAAATATTACGGTGGAACAGCTTAAAATGTATGGGGTGTGCACAGATCCGCCTGCGATTGAATTAAAAATTAAATCGATTAAGGAATTTAAAAGTCCTGAGTGGAAGGCTTTGATTAGTGCGGATGACGGGGCTGGAGTAGAAATTTCTTTTTGGGATCAAAGTTATTTTGATCATCCAGAAGATTATGAAATTGGTCGGGTGGGGTTGTATAATTTATGGGCTTTCATTGAAAGTGAACCGGCTCCTGAAAGTTACGAGGTAGGACTTCCTCTTGAGGAAGATGATGCGCTGGACTATGACGATTTTGTCTGTATAGATAATGGTCAGTTATTTTCTGATTATGATGATCTGGCGTTTTTTGAAAAGGCGGATGATTTTGCTGTCAGCGGAAAATATAAATTTAGAACAGTTGTTAGTCACACGGGTTTTTCTTCTGATGATTTGGATCCTGTCATTTTTGGTTTTCAGATGCCTCTTATGAATCAAGTGGATAAAGAAAATCCCAGGAGGGTGCTGGCTCAGTTTGATCTTGAAAAAACTTTTATGGATACCCTGGAAGATGGAATGGGATTTTCGGGGCTTCTTTATTTTTCAGGCGGTAAAGTCTGGGGGAAAAATATATGCAGGTATGGTGATAACAAGTCTTTGCCGCTTAAAGAAAAATATCCTGATACTAGTGAATTGGATGATGATGAGTAATTTTTTGCAGTAGCGATGTGCAGGGCGCCGAAGGCGTTCCGGAGCGTAACGAAGTGAAGCGTAGGAATGGAGCGATAGCGTAACCCGGAACGTAGCGACGGCAGCTTGCTGCCGGACTGCCCATGAAAAAAATATTTTTACAGTGACACTGTATGTCACTCTACTCGTATAACATGACAGTAGAAAATTTAAATTTAAGAGGTGAAATTATGTTTGATAATTTAAGCGAAATTGTAAAGAAGGGTGATAATGGTGATATTTCAGCGATGATGGAATTTGTTAAAGACAATGAAATCCGACTTGCAAGTAAAAGTGAATATGACATTAAAAAAAAGAAGACATGGTTATCTTCAGAAACTCGTTGAAGCAAAAGTTCCATTTGCTTACCAGGAACTGGCTTTTGAATGTGAAGAATCCGGTGAATATGCTAAAGCAATTGATCTCCTTGAAGAATCCTGCAAATTTGGAAATACATTTTCTCTGGAGCTGTTGGGCAAGTATTATTTTTTTGATGACTATGTGAAGAAAGATTATCCAAGGGCCTTTAAATTATTTTCTGAAGCATTAAACTATGAAAAGTATAGTGAAACAGAAAATGTTATTGCATGCTACCCTTTTGTGGTACATTTTTTTCTTGGCGAAATGTACAGAATGGGACTTTATGTAAAAAAAGAATTTATCAAAGGCCAGCAGGCATTATGCTGATGCTTGCTGGATTTGCATACAAGGTCTTGAAGGTGAAAGCGATGAAATGGTTATAGCAAGTTACTGGAACGGCCTTGAAAGGCTTGGAAAGTTTGCAGGCAGTCAGGAACTTTTTGACAGTGAATATCCAAAAAATCTGGTTGAAGCATTGTCAATGATTGAACTTGTCCGTGACTGGAAATTTAATGATGAAAGCCTTTTGGAAAAATTAGGTCTTCCTATGGAAGAGATAAATAAAAATTACGAAGAGTGCAAGAAGGAAATAAAAAAATTATATCCCAAAGCAAAATATATAGCTGTGAACGCTGAAAAATATATTATTGCAAAAGCAGAAGAATTTGGTTATGGATTTTAAAAATGACAGCGAAGCAAAAGAATATTTACTTGAACACCATGACGAAACAAATGGCGGTGCTGAGGAATCCGTAAAATTTATTTTGAATACACAAAGTTGGGAATGTTTGTTTACGGAATAAGGGCATCTTTAAAAAATCATTTTCAATGCTTTTTTAGAGATGCCTTCGAATTTTCATAGTTGCCTCTAAAAATTGCAATTTTTAGAGGCTCACATAAATAAAAGGCGGACTTGAGGACTTTTTATGGAAATGATTATTTTTGTTGGATTGCCTGGAAGTGAAAAATCCGCTTATTATAAAAATCATTTTTTTAATTTTCATTTAAGAATCAGTAACGATTTGTTGAAAACAAAAAGTCGCAGTAAAAAACTGCCTGGAGTGGAACAGGGAGCGCAAGGGAAAAGAGAGGGTTCCTGATTGTGCTATTTATGCCAAAGCAAAAATTTTTGAAGAGCCCTGCATGGAAGAAGGGTTTGACGAAATTATTCAAATTTGATGAATAAAAGATGACGGGGCGTTGCGGGGTGTCCCCGCAGAGGGGGTAGCGGAAAAGTGGCGGGCGCTTGCGGCCGGCGCTTTGGAGCGAGGGGGAGACTTCCCCCTTTGTACTATAAAGAGAGTGGAGCGAAAATGAAATTTACAGAATTAGATAGCAGGATGCGTGTTTTTGAAACGGCGAGTGACTTGTGTGTTTTGCCGGGAATTTATATGGTTGCAAGAATTGACGGCAGGCATTTTTATACGCTGACAAAGGATGGTGGAAAATTTGAGGCGCCTTTTGATGAAAATTCCGCGATTTAATGACGGGCATGGTCAAACATTTAATGGAAAATTCGGGATGTAATTTTGTATACGGCTACACGGAAAGTGATGAAATTTCACTTTTGTTCAGTTTGGAAAGTCATGATTTTGGGCGGAAACATAGAAAGCTTAATTCCATTCTTGAGGGTGAGGCTTCGGCAAAGTTTTCGCTTTTGTATGGTGACATCGCAGTTTTTGATTGCCGCATAAGGCAGCTGCCAAATAAAAGTGATGTTGTGGATTATTTCAGGTGGCGTAATGAAGACGCATGCAGAAATGCTTTGAATGCCTGGTGTTACTGGACTTTGCGAAAAGAAGGGCAGTCCAAAAAAGATGCTTCAACTGCAATTGAAGGCTTGTCTGTGTCTGGAAAAAATGAATTGCTTTTTCAGCATGGAATTAATTTTAATGATTTACCTTTGTGGCAAAAAAGGGGAATTGGGTTTTACTGGGAAAAGTGTGACAAAGATGGCAGCGAAAGAAGACGATTAAAAATTGATCAGGAATTGCCTTTGGGTGATGCGTACGGAGAATTTATTTTGGGAATGTTGGAATAATTTTCAGGAAATTGAAAAGATTGTTTTAATGGCAAAATTGATGTCGAGTAAGCGATTGAAAACAGGTGTAGAAAATTTATTTTTTACAGCATGTTGCTTTGGCAACAGTTTCGACGGTTAGACTGTGCTAACATAACATTATGATTTTTTCGAAACTTCCCTTGGGTAAAATTTTCAGACTGGCGGATTTTATTGTTGCGAAAGAGGGGCTTGTGATCAGCAAAAATCTTTGCGACACGGCGCCTTTTAACATGACTCTTTATTCTTTTGGCGCAGGTGAAGGAATTACCTGGCAGACTATTCCCGGCGATTTGCTGCTGACTGTTTTGGAAGGGCAAGTGCTTTTGGAAACGGATGGCGCCGATGGTTTTGTAAAAGGGCAGTTGGCAGAAAAAGGTATGGCGCTTTTTGTAAAGGGCGGCCAGCGTTTTCAGATTAGTGGAAATAAACCGTATAAGTTAAATTTTTCGGTTGTAAATAAAATTAAGGATGATGAAAAAGGAGACAATCTTATGTTCATTAAAAATTTTGATCAGGGTAAAGTTGTAACTTTGAAGGACCAGGTTTCTGTTGAAAGCGGAACTATTGTCAGCAAGACTTTGGTAAACGGGGACGCTCTTACGATGACGCTTTTTGCTTTTGATGCAGGTCAGGGGGTTAGCACTCATTCGGCTCCGGGCGATGCATTTGTTGTTTGCCTTGAAGGCGAGGCTGAAATTGAACTTAACGGCGAAAAGCTTTTGATTCATGAAGGCGAGTCGCTGATTATGCCGGCTGGTGCTCCTCATGCGCTTAAGGCTGTAAAGCAGTACAAAATGCTTTTGACTGTAGTTAAGGCTTAGCCTGCGATATACATTTTGGCATACTTTTCATTTTTTAGAAGTGACAGAATTGCATCGTGCAGGCTTTAGTTCTTTTATTTTATGGGCCTTCCCCTGCTGTGGAAAATAAATTTTCTATAAGCGGCATGGCTTTTGGAAAAGAAAACTTTTTCAATAACATAAAGTTCTTTTTCCAGACAGCAGGGTCGCGCCTTTCGCAATTCCGCTTCGCTACATTCCTCCGTTCAGGCTGCGCCTTCACTACGGAAGAGGCAGCCTGGGCTGCCTCTTGCTACAGCCGCTAAGGCTATTTTACAAAAATCTTTTTCTTAAAGATATTATCTTTTTTCCAGTTTTATAAATCTACAATTTAGTCCAATCTTCATACGCATTTTTAAGGGAGTTTCTAAAAATTGCAATTTTTAACTGTAAGCTGTGCTGTTTTGTAGAAAGTGCAGTAGGGATTGTAGCCGCGCCGCAGGCGTTCCGTAGCGTAGCGGAGGAATGAAGCGATAGCGGAACGGCGGAAAGCCCGACGGCAGCTTGCTGCCGGACTGCCCTAAAAAATCCTGCCATCACTTTTCCAGCCAGCTGACAATTTCCTGTTCCAGTTTGCAGTTATTTTTCAACATGTAATTCATTTCATCAAGGTACAAGTCTTTTGCAATCAAAGTTTTTGCTTTGGCCGTGTCGTTTTCTTCCAGGACTTTTGTGTAGGCTGAATATTTGTGAAGTTCTGTGTAGGACATTTTGTAACGTGAAAAAGGAATTTTCGTTTTGGCTTTTAGATTTTCTAAGATTAAAAATCCGTCAGGGTCTATGTCTCCAAAGTGGAAATATTCTTTGCTTTTATTCTGATCAAAAATCAGTTTTAAAAATTCCTGTTTGGCAGAATTGTGGTAACCGCTTAAATAAATGGCAAAGGAATTTTCCAAAGTAAATCGGTTAAACGAAGTAAGATTTTCTATTGTAAAAACTTTTGAATTTTTTATTTCTACTTTTTTGATATTTTTCATTGAAACAGATGACAGGGCTATGGGATTTTGTGCAGTAACGGGTATCGTATTTTTATCAGAAAAATAAATTGTGGCATCGCCTTTAAAATAAATATAAGTTGGATTGTCAAAAATATTGTGCTGTTCAAGTAGGGCTTTAACTTTTTCTTTTTCGTCCAGGCCTAAAAGGATTTCAGGATAGTTACATTTTTCAAAAAGAAGTTTACAGACTTTTGATTTATATTTTTTTTCCCAGAGTTTTGAATCGTGAAGGACTGAAATTGAAAGTTCACGCTCAAGAATTTCTTCATTGTTGTTTAAAATAAATAAAAGAAGTTCAATGATTTTTTTTGCTTCGTCTTTTTGATACTTTGCTTCTTTTCCGATTTTTAAACGGTCGATTTGTTCCTGGCAAAATTGACTTACAATTTTATTTAAATCAAGGTATTTTGAATAAAAATCTATTTCTTCATTCAGGCGTTCATTTTTATCTTTGACGCCAAGAATATTCCGGTATTGATTCCATAACTCATTACTTTCACAATTTTCAAAACTTTCACAGGCACTTATTTTTTTTAACCGGCTGGATTTCCATGTAAGAAAAACCAGTCCCTCTGTTTCAAGGAGTTTGCACTGTTTTTCAAAATCTTCAATTGTGTTAATGTCTGCAGAATCTTTTTCGTATTCTTTAAATACATCTGACGGTTTGATTGAAAAAGTCTGATTAATGACATTGTCGCCTTTGTAAGTTTTACTTGATTCGTATTTTAAAAGCAGTTTTTGTAAAATCTGTTTTTGGAGTGAAGAATAAATCATTTTGAATACCAGGCTCCTTCAACAGGTTTTGTATATTTTCCCTGAGTATAAAGGGACACTGTGTTATCAATGTGCTGACCAATGCTGTTGATTTTTTCTGGTGGGGCTGCATAGAAAACCTGGAAATTATTATCTTCAAAAAATTTTACCATCTGTTCAATTCTTTCTTTTGAAAGGGCAGAGAATGCTTCGTCTATGAATGCAATGCGGGCACAGCACACGTCTTTTGGATAAAACTGCATAAGGCTTGCCGCAAGAATAATAAAGTATGGAGTCTGCTTTTCTCCACCGCTGGCAGTTTTTTGTTTTTCTGACAAAATCATTTCGGATTCTTCATCGCCAATGTGACTTCTGATTGTCATGTCGTAAGTAAAATAATTTCTGTAATCTGAATAGTCTTCTTCGTCTTCGGCATCAAGAATTTTATTTAAAAACGACTTAACGTCGTCGGCAAGTTTTTCATCACTCACTGTTTTTTCTGTAAACAAATCCGGACTTTCAGAATAGAGTTCAAGATTTTTGCAGATTGTAAAAAATATCTGGCGGTCTGGTTTTTCTTCCATTTTAAACTGATAGATGTCGCGGCCAAATGGAATATGTTTTAGTTCCGCATTGATTGCAGCAATTTCTTCTTTTGCAGAAAGAATTTTTTCATTTAGTTCTGCAACAAAGTCATGCAGGAAAACATCGCGAAGTTTTTCTGACTGTTTTTCAACTTTATATTTTGCTTCGTCAATTTTAACATTTGCAACGTCACGATAGCGGTCTCGGTAAAACGAAATGAACTCAACTCCATAATTTGCAGAATCAATTTCCGAAAGAAGATTGTATTCCCGCTGCTTGTCTTCCATTTTCTTTTGGGTGTTAGCAACGTCATTTGTAAGATTTTGCAAGTGCTTGTTACTGATTACAATAAAATTATTTCTCTGTTTAGATGCACGCTCATATTCACTCATCATTTCTTCAATCAATTCTGAGTGATGTTCTGCTATTTCCTTATATTCATTTTTTGTTTTTTCACTTTTTTCGCTGCATTCACTTATTTTATTCTGGATATTAGAAATGCCTTTTTCAGTTGAACCAATATTTCGCTCAATCGCTTTTGATTCTTTATCCGCTTCATCATAACTTGATTTTGCAATTTCATATTCTTTTGCTGCAGCAAGCATCTGGGGACTGTTTTCTAGTTCTTCAATTTGTGAGACAAGCCTGCCAAGTTTTTTATTTTCTTCTGCAAGTTCTACTGTGCTGTTAAAGTTGTAACGGTCTGCTTTCCATTCAACGTTATCAATTAAAATTTTTAACTGATTTCTTTTATTAATATCTTTTTCATATCCGGATTTTTCAAGATTCAAAGAGTCAAGTTCTTTTTTAGATTGTTCTAGCTGAATTTTTACAACGTTGTTTCCTAAACACAAAGCTGTTTTTTGAATCTGCATTTTGCTTGCGGCGTAACTTTTACAAAGCATTCCGTCTTTTGTAAGCCCGCCTTTTGGATGTTCGTGGAGTTCTTCAAGGTCTTTGCAAAGATATATTCCATTTAAAAGATAATTTGCATAACGCCTTGCCCCCTTGTTCGTTATGTTCAAAATAGAGGCTGCAGTATTTTCTTCAATTTCTGTTTCCGGAATTTTGTCTGTTAAAATCACGCTTGTTTTATAAATATTTTTTTCATTCAAAATTGACAGAGCCAGGTGGCAATATTCATCGTCAATTATAAGATTGTACCTTTTGTTGCCCAAAAAAGTTTCTATTGATTTTCGCCAGCTTTCATCTTTTACAGATTCCACCAGTTCTGCAAAAAGGCGCACCTGACTTTTTATGCCGTGTTTATTAAATTCATTTTGAATAAGCGATTTTGCGTCTTCTGCTTCTTTTGGAAACTGCCGGATATTTGCTTCAAGGTTTTTAATTTTATTCTGAAGGACATTGATTTCTTTTTTTACGCCATCAAGTTTTGCCTTAACGCGGCCATTTTCTTCTATAAATAAATCACGCTGCAGGCTTATTTTGCCTGAAAAATCAATAAAGGCTGAACGTTTTTTTTCTGTTTCAAAATCACTTTCGTTTACATTTAAAAGAAGAGTTTTGTCTTCATCTGCAAGTGAAAAATATTTTTCCATTTGAGGAAGAATATTTTTTAATGAGGTTTGAAGATTTTTTAATTCAGCAAGCTGGCTTTCCAAATAAGAAATATTTTCTTTTAAGTTCTCTTTTTCGTTTTTTAATTTTTCAAGACTTTCCGTAATGGAATGATTTTTATTTTCAATTTCAGAAAGATGTTTTCTTGCTTCTTCAAATTTTTTCCCGGCAGTTTTTTTTCTGACTTTCAAATCTTTTAATTGAATCTGATTATTTTTTAAATCCCTTTCAAAATTTGAAATATCGTTTTCGTACTGTTTTAAATACTGATAGCGGAACATAAGTTGGCGCACATTAAAATTACGGAGGACTTTTTCGTAATCACAAGTTTTTTCTTCAATTTCTTCAAGAAGATTTTTCCTTTCCTGAATGTTTTCAAACATCTCTTTTGCCTGATCATAAGCTTTTCTCTGCTCTCTAAGGCGGTCAAGAGATTTTACTTCTGCTTCTGCAAATACCGAAGTCTGTAAAAATTTATCTACGTTTCGTTCAGGATCAAAAGCCATCATCTTTAAAAGTTTTTCTTTATACTTTCTGTAATCGCTGGTGCGGATTCCAAGCTGCCTTGTTAACTGGGGAATTGCTTTTTCACGACCAAAAAAATCCGAACCCTTTAAGAGCGTATTTTTATAAGTCAGATTGTTTTTTGAACTTACAGTAAGTTTTCCATTTTCAACAGAACCAAAGTTAAAATCTTCCAGACGGCTTTTTTCTTTTATAATCCACTGACTAACGGCCCTGTCACTTTCCGAACGGGATTCAATGCAGACTGCAATTACGTGATAATCACTAATCAAAGGATCATAAAATTCCATTGCAATGTAACTTGTAACAGAACCCGACCGAAGATACCTGTCCTGACCGTTTGTTTTTCTGTCTCCGTGGATATATGCAGTTACGTTTCTGCCGTTGTCGTCTGCGGCCTTGTTAAACTGAGTGTTGGCTGTAAGCAGGTAACTCATCGCGTCAAGAATTGTGGTTTTTCCAGTTCCGTTTACCCCTGTAAATAAAGTGGAACTTCCAAGTTTGATTATTTCGTTTTGGAAACATGACCAGTTTATAAGGAGAAGTCGTTTTGCAGTTTTTCTGTTGTCTTTCATTACTCTTCATCTCCACTAAAAGAATCAAATTCTATATTAAAAACGTCATGTGAGTTTTCTGAATTTTCCCCATCGCCAATTTCGTCTGCCTGTTCAATTCCATCTGATTCATCTTCATCGCTTTCTGAAAAATCTTCTGTCTTGTCTTCAATGCCTTTCATTCTTTTTTCTGCATCTTTTACAAAAGAAACAAATTCATTTTCGTTCAGGGCAAACTGCAATGACGGATACAAAATGATTGTAAAATCTTCGTCCCCAATATCTCCGCTTGTTCCAATCAAATTGAATTTGCAGAATAATTTTAATATTTCGCTTAAAGGTCCTTTGTCAAAGCTCTGCTTAAAATCATATTTTTCAAGTTCCATGCTTAAATCTGATAAAGTGATTTTTATAACTTTGTCCAAAGAACCTTTGTGGAGCCTGTCCGAAAGTAAAGTCCAAAGGCAGCACAAAACAATGCTTTCAATTTTTTTGAACTTAAATCTGTTTACGGCAACCGACGAAGATATATTTTCATTCACAATATTTGAAAGCATAATAACGCCCGAATCTTTTTGAACAAGAACTTCAAATCCCATAAAAGAAAAATACTGAGTAAAGAAATCCGAATTTTTAGAAACAAAGTAAAACATTTTGCGGTTTTCTTCATCTTTGTCGCGGACTATAAATGTCTTTTTTAAAAGGACACGCGAACATTTTTGAAAGAAAAGCCTTTCACTTGAGGTAAATTCCGAAGTCCAGTATTCATTTATTGATTCATTATTTGTCATTTTTTTCTTGCCACCCAGTGCTTTGTAATAAAATTGTCACTTTCTATGTAAGTTCCGTCTGTTTCAATTAAATATCCGTTTTCCTTTGCATAAGAAATTGCTGCCAGCGATTTTAATATTTCATCCTTATCCGAAAAATCAAAAGTGGAATTGTCTATAATTCCATTTTCATTTTGACCAGACAAAGAGTCCATATATTTTTTCATTTCATCTTTTGAATAAGGATTATGCGATTCCTGCTCAAGAATATATTTTTGCCTCTGCATTTCTTCCGGTGACAGTTCAACATATTCCGAAAGAGTATTGTGCAAGACCTGCTGACTTTTATGCGGATACATGAGCGAAGACTGGTCTACATACTCGTATTTTTGAATGTTAAACAAAGGAGCAATTTCATCATCTGCACAAAAATTTTTTGAAGAAATCAAAATGCGCAAGGTCTGTTCAACTACACCGCGAATATCAAGCCCTTTATTTCTAAGCATTCTTTCCCGCGCGATTGCAATGTGAATGTAAGTGTTAATTTTTTGCTTTATGTCATCCATGATTTTGTTGTAGTCGTCATGCAAAAAGTTTTTGGTAGAATCAATCATTTCGTAAATCCGCTCTTCAGCTTCCATATTTGAAATCTGATTGCCGTGAGATTTTTCTTCTGCCACCAGTTCAGAGTAAAGCAAAGGAAAATGTTCAGAATCTTTCATTTCTTCAAGTTTTCGGGTAATAAAATTTCTGTAGATGTGAATGTTCTGCTGATGAACAAGCCTTGAATATTCCTTTATAAAGTCCCCGTCACAATAACTGATAATGTTTTCTGTAAGACTTTCAAGACTTCCTTCGTGATTCATTTTTTCGATTATTTTTTTGATTGATGTAGACAATTTTTTTAAAGAAGATGAAAGAAGTTTTGCATCATTAACAGTAGGTTTTAAAATAAAGTTATAAAGTTCCTGCTTTTTTTCGTATTCTTTAGAATTAAAACGGTTATAAATATTTAAAATGTAACTTGAAAATTCCGGCGTTGCAGGCTTTTTAAGCTTCTGTAAAAATTCCGCCAGTGCAATTCCGTTATCGGTCATCACAATGAATTTTTCAAAAGTCGTATCGTCCTGTTCTTCTTCAAGATAGCCGACCGTTATAAATTTCCGCAGAACAAAATTCGCTTCATCGTTGCCAGCCGTTGCAGTATTTTCTTCTTCAGTTAAATCAAGATGATTCTGCAGTAAAAAAGCTGCCAGCACATCCCTTAAATATGAACGCTCAAGCCTAAAAGAAATTTCCTTATCATACTGACTGTAAATTAATTCCAGACAATCAGAATAAATGCGGCTGTTACTCGTGCTTGCGAGGCAGTTAAAAAAATCAGACGGGATAATATCAAATACGTTCATGCGTTTTTTTATTTTAACACAAAAGGTATGGCAAAGGTAGACGGATTTTCTTTTTCGACCTAATACGAACTCATATTCAATATCAAGCAGCTTCGAAAAAGTTTTCTGCACATCAATAACATTAGCCATCTCTCCACCACAAAAAAAATTCTGCACCATTCGCAGAGCCTTAGTTCCGTTTTGTTTCGGCTTTTGCCTAGTTCAGATGAAGTCTATGAAAAAACCTTCAGAGACTGGCAGGATACTGTTTCTGAACACAATACACTGCGTTAACGTCTACAGATACTCAAGTTGCCTGTTGCCTTGAATGGTAAGGACTTACTAGTATGAATATAAGACATAAAATTACGAAAATAAAGAAAATATTGAAAAAAAAGGCTCTTTTGACGGAATTCATAGCCTAACGCACAATGCACCCCTTCTAACTTTCCTGTTCAGCCCTGATTTTTTTCCAGCTGATAAATCCGTAAATGTCGTTTACAAGGAAAATTACAAAATTAAAAACCATGGCAAGATATGCCGGATTTGCGATAGAGGCCATAATCCACATGGTGATTAAAACCACGTCGTTAGCGGCGTAGGCAAGGGCGTAGTAGGGCACTCGGAAAATTGTGAGAGTGCAGGCCACCATACTTGTTGCAATAGAAACCGTACTTATTCCAAGATTTGTGGTTCCCAAAGCTTTAAGAACAAAATAAAAAATGAAGGTTACAACGGCACTTAAAAGAATTGTGATAGTGGCAATTTTTGGTGTCAGGTGGACAATTTTTACTTCAGTTTTGCCCTTATCAGAGGGATGTTTTAGCCAGACAATTGCCGCAAAAAAATCACATGGAAAAGTCATGCACATATAGGTGATGGCTTCGCCGTAATATTTAAAACCCAGCGAAACAATTGCATAAAGCAGGCAGAAAAGCAGTTGCAAAAACTGGCCTGAAACGTGGCCTTTTGCCGTAAAAAGCAGGGAAGTTATACCCACCAGAGT
>CAVJHV010000050.1:0-16250 GCA_963649315.1 Treponemataceae bacterium
GGCGGTAGAATTCATCAAAGTTTTTACCTGGAGTACGAACATCAATATAGAAAACAGTAATGTTTGTGTCAGGGTAGTGGTCGCGCGTAAGAATTGCATGTTTTGCTGTGTACATACAGCAAATCTTTGAACAATATTCGTGACCCTTTTTAGAATCCGCTGAACATCTTGAACCTACACACTGAATGAAAACAATTTCCTTTGGTTCTTTTCCATCTGAAGGGCGGAGAAGGTGACCGTTAGTAGGTCCTGAAGCGTTGCATAATCTTTCAAATTCAAGTGAAGAAACAACGTCTGGACTTTGTGAATATGCGTATTCATCGAATTTTTCAAGGCTGATAGGATTGTAACCTGTTGCTACGATGATTGCGCCATATTTTTCTGTAAGAAGTTCTTCTTTCTGGTTAAAGTCGATTGCTCCAACTCCACAAGCCTTTTGACACATTCCGCAGACATTATCTTTTCCATTTTGCAAAGCCTTCATGTGCAGACAGTAATCTGCAGAAATAGCAGCTACTTTTGGAACTGCCTGGGCAAATGGAATATTGATAGCCTTGCGGTTATTAAGGTTTAAGTTGAATTCGTTAGGAACTTTCTTCATTGGACACTTTTCGATACAAGCTCCACAACCAGTACACTTTGTTTCATCAACATAGCGTGGGTGTCTTTTTATATCGATTTCAAAGTTACCAATGTAACCGCGTACTCCAACAACTTCTGAATATGACAGAATGCGGATGTTTTTTTCCTGGCTTACTTCTGTCATTTTTGGAGTAACAATACATGAAGCACAGTCGAGTGTAGGGAAAGTTTTATCAAGCTTAGCCATCTTTCCACCAACTGTGTAATCCTTTTCTACAATATCTACAGGAAAGCCTGCATCTGCAATGTCAAGGGCAGCTGTAATTCCCGCAATACCGCCACCAATAACTAGGGCTCTCTTTACCATTGGAGTTTCACCTTCAATGAGAGGCTGGTCAAGGATAGCCTTTGCTATAGCAGCTTTGCCTAATGCGATTGCTTTTTCTGTGGCAGCTTTCATGTCTTTTAAAACCCATGAACACTGTTCACGGATGTTTGCAATTTCGACCTTAAATGGATTAAGACCTGCTCTTTCTGCACAAGCGCGGAAAGTTTTTTCATGCATACGTGGAGAACATGAACAAAGAACTACGCCTGTAAGCTTTAGTTCCTTGATTTTGTCTTCAATCATCTTCTGACCTGCAGAAGAACACATGTACATGTAATCCGTAGAGAATACAACTCCGTCTACTTTTCCAAGCTCTTCAGCAACTTTTGCAACGTCTACAGTTCCAGCAATATTAGTGCCACAGTGGCACACGAAAACACCAATTCTTTCCATATGTCACTCCTTATTTCTTATATTTTCTGAAAGCGCTTACGATTGCCTGCTGAGGCAAGTCTTCGTCAAGATATGAAGGAACGTTTTCAGCTTCAAGGTGCTGAGGACCTCTCTGTCTTTCAACAACAAGGCGCACAGCTTCTATAAGTTTTACCGGTTCCACCTGGCGTGGACATCTTTCAAGACATGCAAAGCAAGAAAGACACTTATAGATTGAAGGTGAAGCAAGGAGTTTTTCAACTTCTCCGTTCTCTACCATTTGAACAAACTGATGAGGGTGGTATTCCATTGCATCGTAGTTAGGGCAAGTACCTGAACACTTTCCGCAAACCATGCACTTTTTTGGATTTACACCACTAATTGATAAGATTTCCTGTTTAACCTTTTGGATTTCGCTATCAAGCATTTACAGCCTCCTGAGTAGTAGACTCTTTTACACCAAGAGCTTCTGCAAGAAGTTCTGTAAAGTAAACAACATCAAGACCTTCGCTTCCCTTATTTTTGATAAGGTTGTAGCGGCAGAGAGGACAGCTTGTTACCAGAAAATCAGCTCCCATATCCTTAGCATTGCCAAGAATGTCATGAGCACGCTTTGCTGGAATTGAAGCATCTTCGAACATTGTGTAAGCACCACAGCATTCGTTTCTCTGTGAATAGATAACTGGTGTGCCGCCAATGGCCCTGATAAAGTCTTCAATAATTTGAGGATTTTCTGGATCATCAAATTCAAGAACATTGCCTGGTCTTAACAAAAGGCAGCCGTAGTAAGCACCAATCTTCTTTTTGATTGGATTTTTAACGGCTTTCTTTACGTTGTCCCAGCCAATTTGGTCACGAAGAATTTCAAGAAAGTGAAGAACCTTTGTTTCTCCGTGGTATTCAATGCCATCCTGAGCAAGGTAATTGTTTACCTTTAAGATGACATTCTCATCATTTTGCATGTCATGGTTAACTTGTTTGATAACGTTGTAACATGCAGAGCAGAGAGTAACCAGAGGCTGACCTGCCTTGTGTGCATCCGCTAAAGCGCGTACAGATGAAAGTTTTGTTGCAATTTCATCTTTTGCAAGAGGATATTCTCCTCCACAGCACTGCCAGTCCGGAAGCTCCTGCAGCGTAAAACCTAATGCTTCCGCAGATGCACGTGCATAAAAATCAAGGTCTTTTGCCTTGTTTTTTAAAGTGCAGCCAGGGAAGTAAGAATAGGTGACGTGTGCGTTAGTATCACTCATTTCTTTACACCTGCCATTTCTTCTGGATGAAATACTTCGTCAAATTTTTCTGCCGTAAGGAAACCAAGCTGAACGCAGGCATCCTTAAGGGAGATATTTTTTTCATAAGCTAAATGCGATGTCTTTGCAGCATTTTCGTAACCAATGTAAGGGTTAAGTGCTGTAACGAGCATCAGTGAATTGTAAAGGTTGTCATGCATCTTTTCCTTGTTTGCAGTAATTCCTACAGCACAATTTTTGTTAAAGCTTAAAATTACTTCTGCAAGAAGTCTTACTGACTGAAGGAAGTTGTAAGCCATAACAGGCATGAAAACGTTAAGTTCAAAATTGCCCTGGCTTGCAGCAAAACCGATTGTTGCGTCATTACCCATTACCTGTACGGCTACCATTGTCATGGCTTCGCACTGTGTCGGGTTAACCTTTCCAGGCATAATGGAAGAGCCTGGTTCATTTTCAGGAATGTGAATTTCTCCAAGACCGTCGCGCGGACCTGAAGCCAGCCATCTTACATCATTAGCAATTTTCATCAAATCCGCAGCAAGAGCTTTAAGTCCCCCATGTGCAAATGTGATTTCATCTTTTGAAGTAAGTGCATGGAATTTATTTGGAGCAGTAATAAAGTTTTTGCCTGTAAGCTTTGAAACTTTTTCTGCTACCTTTACGTCAAATCCAGCAGGTGCGTTAAGCCCCGTACCGACTGCTGTTCCTCCCAGAGCCAGCTGCTTTAAATAAGGCAGTGAAGATTCAAGCATTTCCTTATCGCGTTCAAGTGAAGATCTCCAGCCGGAAATTTCCTGTGAAAACTGGATAGGAACAGCATCCTGCAGGTGAGTTCTGCCCGATTTAACAATTCCTTCGTTTTCTTTTTCAAGATGCTTGAATGTTTGAACAAGGGTGTCAATTGCAGGGAAGAGTTTGTCTTCAAGTTCTACAACAGCTGCAATGTGCATAGCTGTAGGGAAGGTGTCATTGCTTGACTGACTCATGTTGATGTCATCATTCGGGTGACAGAGTTTTTTGCCGGCAATTTGATTTGCCCTGTTAGCAATAACTTCATTTGCATTCATGTTGCTTTGCGTGCCACTTCCTGTCTGCCATACAACAAGAGGAAAGTTGTCATTCAAAGCACCACTTATAACTTCATCGCATGCTTTAGAAATACATTCAACTTTTTCACCAGTCATCTTTTCCGGCTTAAGTTCATTGTTTGCCAAAGCAGCAGCTTTCTTTAAGTAACCGAAAGCTTTTGTAATTTCACGAGGCATTGTTTCAATTCCAACGCCAATTTCAAAATTCTCATGACTGCGTTCTGTCTGAGCGCCCCAAAGTTTGTCTTGAGGTACTTTTACTTCGCCCATGGAATCGTGCTCAATGCGATAGTTTCCCGTAACATTGTTTTCCATAATAAGAAACTCCAGTAAAATATTTATTTTAAAATGATATATTTTTTTACCTGGCCCCCAAAATTGCAAATCCTGAAGGCTACAGTTAAAAGCTCCCTATGTTGATGAGGAGCATACGTTTTTATTTAGAGAGAAAAGTCAAGCTGGTCAATTACCTTTTTAAGGCAGTCAGCACTGTGAACAAGAGAAGCCCTTTCTTCGTCAGTAAGAGGTGCTTCAATGCGGCCCTGAACGCCGTTTCCACCAATTTTTGTAAGAATTGAAAGGCATACGTCATTGATTCCATATTCGCCTGTAAGCATTGTAGAAACAACTGACAGTGATGTGTTTGAGTTTTTAATCATTTCGCAAAGCTGTGCTGTTGTAACGCCAATAGCATAATTTGTGCATCTCTTGGCTTCAATGATGATTCCGCCTGATTTGCGTACATATTCTTCAACACCTTCAAGATCAACTTTTACAGGATAATCTTTTACAGGAATTGTAGCTACATTTGCCAGAGACCATGGAACGAAAGAAGAATCTCCGTGTTCACCGAAAACGTATGCGTGAACATTTGGCTGGGCAACGCTGCAGTCTTCTGCAATTCTAGTGCGAAGGCGAGCTGTATCAAGAAGTGTTCCTGTTCCGATAATTCTGTCAGCAGGGATGCCGGAAGTCTTTACAAACTGGTATGTAAGGATGTCTACAGGATTTGCTACAAGAATGTAGATGGCGTTAGGACAAGATTTTGTTATCAGAGGAATAATGGTCTTCATGATGTTAACATTTGTCTGGGCAAGTTCAAGACGTGACTGACCTGGCTTGCGGGCAACGCCAGATGTAATAATAACAAGATCCGAATCCTTTGCATCTTCGTAGTTGCCTTCATGAATATGAACAGGGCTCATGTAAGGTGTACCCTGGCGAATATCCATTGCTTCTCCCATTGCACGTTTTGTGTCAATGTCAATTAAAACGATTTCAGTAGCGGTTCCTTTAAGTGACAAAGCGTATGCAATTGTTGAACCTACCTGACCGGCACCAATGATGGTAATTTTGTTAGCCATAATATATCTCCTGTTTTAGCCACATAATTATTTTGCGATTAGACTTTTAGTGTGGAAAAACTGATTTTTTTTAAAAAGAGTTTTTCTTTAACGCTAGCGGCATACAAAGCCAATTATAGACTATTATTTTTCAAATGTTAAGTACTTTCTTATGTTTGTTTTTTCACAGTTAAGAAAAATGTTTTTTTTAGAGCTCCCCTTAAATCATTCAAAAATCCTCCAAAAAAATCAAAATCCTATAAAATCCTCATAAAATCCAAAAAAAGTGTGTTTTAATATCACTTTTTAGGTTAATATCTTTTGGATATGGACATAAGTAAGCGCTTTAGCCCAGAAGTAATTGCCCAGATGAAGGCAGACGTTATAGAGGCTGGGGGAAATGAGGTTTTCTGGGTAGGAAAAATTAATGACCAGGGCATAATTACAAGTGCCCAGGTGGGGGCAAGGGGAAACAGTGACAGTGTTGTATTAAATGATTCCCTTTCGCGCCAGGGAAATGTTTTGATTCACAATCATCCTGACGGTTTTCTACAGCCCAGCGATGCGGATCAAAATGTTGCCTATAGTTCTCAAAAAGTTGATTATGGTTTTTATATTGTCAATAATGATCTTTCGGATGTTTATGTTGTTGTTGAACCCATAAAATCAAAGCAGACAGAAGCTCTGGACAGTGAAAAATGCGCATTTTTTCTTTCAAAAAAAGGGCCTCTGGCAAAAAATAACAGCCTTTACGAAGAAAGACCTTCTCAAATAGAACTTGTAAGGGAAATTGCTTCTGCCTTCAATAAAAATAAAATCGGGATTTTTGAAGCAGGAACCGGGGTTGGAAAGAGTTTTGCTTATCTTATACCTTCGATTCTGTGGGCTCAGAAAAATCAGGAAAGGGTAATTATTTCTACCGCAACTATTAATTTGCAGCAGCAGCTTTACGAAAAAGATATTCCTTATGCCTTGAAAATACTTAATTCGGATGTAAAGGCTGTTTTGCTAAAAGGCCGGCAGAATTATCTCTGCCTAAGACGTCTGAATGATGCCCTTTCAGAAAAAGACCTCTTTACGGAAGATTCAGAACTTTTAGATTCCATTGAAAGCTGGTCTCAAACAAGTCCAAGCGGCAGTCGTGATGACATGACTTTTGTCCCGCCGGACAGCGTGTGGACAAGGGTGAACAGTGAAAGTGACGCATGTATGGGAGGTCGTTGCCCTTACAGAGAACATTGTTTTGTAATGAAGGTCAGAAAAGAAGCAAACGATGCAAACCTCATTGTTGTAAATCACCACCTTCTTTTTGCGGATATAGAAAGCCGTATGGATGGTGCGGGTTATGATGAAAGTGCAGTCCTTCCTCCATACCGTCACATTGTTTTTGATGAAGCCCACAGCATTGAAGACAGCGCTACCAGTTTTTTCAGCGAATCTTTTACCCGCTTTAAGGTTATGAAGCAGATAAACCGTCTTTCCAGACAGGTGCGCGGCCGTCCCCAGGGCTATCTTATCCAGCTTTCCGCTTTAACGGATTCAGAAGACTGTGCAGAAGAATGTCTTTCGTCCATAGAGGATGTAAAAAAATCCCTGGTGGCTCTCGATGAAGCTGCCATGCCTTTTCTTGAAAGGGAATTTACACTCAGAATAAAAAAAGAAAATTCAACATATTTAAAGCCACTTTTTGATGCCATCAGCAATTTTAGCCTTGCTTTAGGGAAAACAGTTGATCTTGTCCGCTCCCTTATAGACAAAATGGCTGATGATGATAAAGAAATTCCCCAGGTGTGGGAAACAAAACTTGTTCTTCGCCGGCTGGAAGATGTTTTACTTTTGTGTCAGAAATTTCCTGTCTGGGATGAACATGAAGATACAGTTTTTTGGCTGCAGCGTTATCGTCTTCCCCCAAGAAAGGCTGGTGAGGACTTTACTGATTTTGTTCAGTTTGTCCAGACTCCTCTTGATATTGCACCCATGATGAATGCAGGCGTCTTTGAACCGATGAAATCTGTTGTATGTACAAGCGCGACTTTAAAAAGCGGAAATTCCTTTTCATACTGGCTTAAAAGGAGCGGACTTTCTTTTGCAGACCCGGACCGTCTTGTAGAAAAATCATTTGATTCTCCATTTCCATACGAAAAAAATGTTTTGCTGGCAGTTCCAAAAGATGCTCCCATGCCGGACAATAGTGACTACCAGCTTTACATAGAAAATTCTACCGCTGATTTGATCTTTGCAGCTCATGGAAGAACACTTCTTCTTTTTACTTCCTATGACAGTTTAAAAAATACCTACAGGGCCCTTCATGCCCAGCTCTACAATGCGGGAATTTCCGCTTACAAACAGGGGGATGATGACCGCTTCCGCCTTTTGGAAAAGTTTAAGGCTGACAGAGAAAGCGTTCTTTTTGCAACAGAAAGTTTTTGGGAAGGAGTTGATGTTCCTGGTGACAGCCTTTGTCAGGTGATTATTGCAAAATTACCTTTTTCCGTTCCAAGTGATCCCGTTTTTGCTGCCAGAAGGGAAGCTCTGGAGAAAAAAGGTGCTTCTCCTTTCATGGAATTAAGCGTTCCCCAGGCAGTAATAAAATTCCGCCAGGGATTTGGCCGCCTTATGAGAAGAAGTGATGATTACGGGGCAGTAATAGTTTTAGACCGCCGCCTTGTTGAAAAAACTTATGGCAGAATGTTCACATCCAGTTTGCCTAAAACACAAAGAATGTATGCTCCACTGGTTGAAATCTGTACGGCAGTAGAAAATTTTTTAAATAGATGATAGGATAAATTATGCTTAGTTTCATAACTTTAATTGCTTTAGTCGGAATGCTGGTTTTCCCGACTTTTATGATTACCATTACTTATCCCTTCAGTAAGAAAGCGGCCCTTTTCTGGTCCAATTATATTTCAACCCGCTGTGCAAGGCTTTTCTTTGCTATCTTAAAAAAGTACCGGGGTTTTACTTTGGATATGGATGAAGAAAGCAAGAAAAATCTTCCTGAAAATTTTATACTTCTTTCAAACCATCAGAGTCTTATGGACATTGTAGTTTATTTTAATTTTTTTGATGGACTGAGGGTGCGTTTTGTTGCCAAAGACAGTCTTGAAAAAGTGCCTATGGTTGGAAAAATGCTCAAAAGTCAGGGCCACTGCATGATTCCCCGCAAGGGAAAAAATTCTGTCGCAATGCAGAGATTGGATCAGTTTGGTGAAAGGGTTGAAAAAAATAAATTTCTTCCCCTGATTTTTCCAGAAGGAACCAGAAGCCGTACAGGTCAGCTTGGTAAATTCTACTCAGCTGGATTTCGCCGCCTTTCGGAAACTGTAAATCTTCCTGTTGTAGTCTGTGCCCTTGACGGTGGCTGGCAGCTGCGTGATTTAAAATCACTTATGAGTAAACTGAAAAAAGGCGTTTATCACGTAAAAGTTTTAAAAGTTTATGACAAGCCTGCTTCAAAAGACGATGAAAAGAAAATCATCGAAGAAGCCCCGCTTCTTATTCAAAAGCAGCTGGACGAATGGAGAAATGCCTGAAAAAAACAGAATTACTGGCGGATTTGAACTTTCGCTATTGACAAAAAGTCTTTTATTTTTGTATATTCTGTGAACACCTATATTTTTTTTGTGGAGGATAGCCATGGCTGGAGCAAGTAAAAACTCTCGTACTACAGTTGCAACACAGAAATTCATCTGTCCTGATTGTGGTGGTGAAATCGAAATGAAAACTATGTGCGAAAATGGAAGACTTAAGAACGTTGCTAAGTGCATAAAGTGTAACCGCACTGAACGCAGACCAAAGGACTTCAAATAATAGAAAATAATTCTATGCTAGAATTAAAAGGGCTTCCTCAACTCAGTAAAAAAGGAAGTCTTTTTTTTTAATCAAAACTTATAAATTAAGGGTAGTCTGAAATTCCACTTTTAGAGTTATCCTGTAAAAAAAGTCAGAAGGTGGCAGCAGTTAAATATATTTCTTTTGCAGGGAACCAGATATAATCCGTATCTAAGTCTGCTTCTGTCCGATAGTGTAAAAGAAATGCGGCAAAGTTTAACTTTTTCTTCTTCTTGACTAATATCAAGGTATAATATAGATTTTATACCAAGTTTTCTTAGGGGGTATTCCTGTGTCAGTAAAAAAGACATCAGCAGAAAAGAGACACGCACAGAGCGAAGTTCGCCGCATGCGCAATAAAGCAGTTAAATCTGAAGTACACACAAGTGTTAGAAAATTCCTTGAAGCTGTACAGAAAAAAGATCAGAAACTTGCTCTTGAAAATCTCAGGGCTCTTGAATCAGAGCTTGACAATGCTGGACGCAAGGGTGTTATGAAAGCTAATGCTGTATCTCGCAAGAAGAGTCGTATGGCAAAGCTTTACAACGTAACATTTGCAGCTCAAGCAAATGCTTAATAAGCCTGGAACTGTCTGGATGCGCTTTTATGTGTGTCAGGCAGTTCCTTGCTTTTTACCTTTCATTCCTTTTAATTTGGTGAAATTAAAATGGCCGGCAAAAAAATCACAAAATACGATTTAGTTTCTTCAGTTTATGCGAATACCGATTGTGAAAAAAAGATTGTACAGGAAGTCGTTGACGGTCTTTTGGGGCAGTTGAAGGCCTCTCTTTTGGATGGAAGTACAATAGAATTAAGAGGCTTTGGTACTTTTGAACTTAAAATGAGAAAGGGTAGAAGTAAGGCCAGAAATCCTAAAACTGGTGAAAATGTTCAAGTTGCCCCTCATTATGCAGTAACATTCAGGCCTGGAAAAGAATTAAAAAAATCGATTGCAGAAATTCCTCTTTCAGGTGAAAATTAATTAGAAGATATTTCGAGTCAAAATAAAGGGAGCCTCTAAAAATTGCAATTTTTAGAGGTAACTATGAAAATAAAATATGGTAATGTAATTTGATGAAAGAATTTTTCATTTTTGAATTACATCCCGCGGGGCTTTAAAATGGCAAATAAAGGCAATGTAACAATTTTAGGACAGGAAACTGATTTTGAAGGTGTTATGGAATATACAGATAACCTTGTTGTTACCGGTAAATTTCGTGGTACCATAAAGTCTTTGGGGGCTCTTGAAATTGATAAGGCTGCAGTTTGCGAAGTGAAAAAAATAACTGCTAAGTCTGTGGTTATTGCGGGTCATGTTACAGGTGATGTTGAAGGCCTTGAGCACGTGGAACTTTGCAATGGCAGTAAATTAAAGGGAAATATCAGGACTTCTACTTTAAGAATCGGGGATAATGTTGAATTTGAGGGGCAGATTCAAATGATGGACGAAATTCCGGATATTGATATTTTTTCTGTTGCTTCAGATGAATACAAAAATGCCCTTATCTTAAAGTCAAATGAACTTAAAAATTGATTTTTGATTTTAAATTTGACAAACTTCCTTTTTTGAGTTTAATATAAAAAAGTCAGATATTTAGTCTGCAGATTTTTAGAAATTGAGTTTTTCCTGCACTGCATTAAGTTTCTTAAATAAATCATTTTATTTTTGTTGGTAAAGAGTTTGAGTTTATTTTTTATTTTGCATGTAATCTGTGTGTTCAGCAAATCCACAAAATTTACAAAGGATTTTATATGGTCAGCCTCTAAAATTTTAACTTTTAGAGATGTCCTTAATGTTTTTTATATGGAGATTTCCAACTATGGCAATTAGAAAACGCCCGGAAACAGATGGTGAAGAAGTAACAGAAAAGAAGGTTAGACGTCCAAGAGCAGCTAAGGCTAAGAGTGAAGATGTGAATGCAGGCGAAGTACCTTTGCCTGATGCCGGTGAAGAAGAGGAACTTTCTTCTGTAGAAGAAAAGCCTAAAAGAAGAAGGGCTGTTCGCGTAAAAAGTGCAGAAGCTACAGAAGAAGCAAAAAGTGAAAATCCTTCAGAATGTGAAAATGAAAATTCTGCGGGGCCTCTTTTTGCTGAATCTAAAAATGAAGATACTTCTTCTTTTGCAAATCAAGAGACATCCAGTCAGCAGACGCCCCTTCAGCAGGCTTACAGCCAGCCGTCGCCTGGTCACCAGGAAGAGGGAGGCGAAACAGGTACTTCTTCTTTCAGCGAAAATAATTATCAGTCAAATAATCAAAATAACTACCGTCATGAAAATCCCGGTCGTTACAACAACCGCCGCTTTAATAACAACCGTCGCTTTAATAACAACCGCTACAATAATTACGAACGCAGCAACCAGTCCAGACTGGAAGCCATTGAAGCTGCCCAAAGAATTGAAAATCCTGAAGAATATGAGTCAAAGCCCCGCCTTGTAATTAATGAACTTACAATAAAGAGTGTAACTGATTTAAGGCAAATGGCTGTTGAATATGGAATTAATGAAGAAGATCTGGCCCCTATGAAAAAGCAGGATCTTATTTTTTCAATTCTAAAGGCTCACACGGAACATGGTGGAATTATTTTTGCAAGCGGCTCTCTTGAAATTCTGCCAGACGGATACGGTTTTTTAAGAAGCCCTCAGAATTCTTATTTGCCTGGTCCGGATGATATTTATATTTCTCCCAGCCAGATCAGGCTTTTTAACTTGAAGACCGGGGATACAATTTACGGTCAGACCAGAAGTCCTAAGGAAGGGGAACGCTTTTTTGCCCTGCTTAGAATTGAAACCGTAAACGGAGATGATCCCCGCGTTGCCCAGACACGTGTTCCTTTTGAAAACCTGACGCCTCTTTACCCTCAGGAACAGTTAAAACTGGAAACTACTGCCGTTGAACTGAGCACTCGTATTGTTGACCTTTTTGTGCCTATCGGAAAGGGCCAGCGTCTTTTGATTGTTGCTCCTCCAAAGGCTGGTAAAACAACACTCATGCAAAAAATTGCAAATGCAATTACTGCAAATAATCCTGAAGTTTACCTGATTGTTCTTTTGATTGATGAACGTCCGGAAGAAGTTACAGAAATGGAACGTTCCATAAAGGCTGAAGTTATTTCTTCTACCTTTGATGAACAGGCAACACGTCATGTTCAAGTGGCAGAAATGGTTCTTGAAAAAGCTAAGCGCCTTGTTGAACACAAAAAGGATGTTGTTATCTTCCTTGATTCCATTACGCGTCTGGCCAGAGCTTATAACCAGACTGTTCCTACATCAGGAAAAGTTCTGTCTGGTGGTGTTGATTCAAATGCCCTTCATAAGCCAAAGAGATTTTTTGGTGCTGCCCGCAAGGTGGAAGAAGGTGGTTCTCTTACAATTATTTCTACTGCCCTTATTGAAACCGGCAGCCGCATGGATGAAGTAATTTTTGAAGAATTCAAGGGAACTGGTAACTCTGAAATCGATTTGGACAGAAAGCTGGCTGAGCGCCGTCTTTTCCCTGCAATCAATATTAAAAAATCAGGTACCCGCAAAGAGGAATTACTTTTGCCGGAAGATGTTTTGCAGCGCGTCTGGATTTTAAGAAAGGGTATTGCCCCTATGGAAGATGCAGATATTCTTGAATTAATTATGGATAAGATGCGTAAAACTAAGGACAATAAGGCCTTCCTTGCTTCCATGAATGCAGGTTCCGCCGCTTACGATTCTTAAGTCCTGGGATTTTGAAAGGATTGTGATAAAAATGTTTTTTTAAAGATTTTAATCTTTAAAAAAGTGACTTAGCCCGCCCTATGATGAGCGACGGCCAGAGGTCTGAAAAACTTGCGAGGCCAAGTTTTTAGAGAAGAAGTTTCGCAGCCATGCCTGAATGTTTAGCTAGAGCTGCATTTCTATTAGAAAAAGTGCATAGCCCGCCGTGAAGAGGGCTGCCGCAGGCAGAGTGCGAAGCACCGAGGCGAATAGCCGAGCCTCGTAAGGGCGGTTAAAGGCAGGGAGTATGCTTCAAAAAAAACAAATAAGGGGACTTTGTCCCTTGACTATAAGGCTTATTTTTTGCTAGAATTGTTGCACTTTGTGGCTTTTAGCCTCTAATAAAACCATTTCTTGTGGTGTTAATTTGATTGATAACGGTAAGGAAATGATACACTTTTGCTGTAGGGCTGACCGGTCTTTCTTTAATATCGGGCAAGATGACAGGAGTTTTTTATGAAAAAGGGAATTCACCCAGATTATGAATTAACAAAGATTACATGCGTTTGCGGTAATGTAATTGAAACACGTTCAACTGTTAAGGATATTAAAGTTGAAATTTGTTCTAAGTGTCACCCATTCTATACTGGTAAGCAGAAGCTTGTTGATACTGCAGGACGCATTGACCGCTTCAACAAACGTTATGGCATGAAAACTGAAGAAAAGAAATAATCTTTTTTTGATTTGCTTCATGTTAAAAAAAGCGCTTTGATTTTTTCAAGGCGCTTTTCTTTTTTTTACTTACTTCCAGATTCTGTCTGATTTTTAGATTTTTGTAATTTTCCACACACGATGGATTTTTTGATTTCTGTAGTCCTGGGGAATTGTTTTTTCCGTTATTTCAAGGGCCTGGCAGAGTGGGCTGGAGTCTTCCTTTTTGGGAAGCATGTCTGTGCTAAAGACTAGGCGGCGGCTATTTGTGGAAAAATATAAAATTCCGTCTTTGTTTAAAAGATTCAGGCATTTTGCTACTAAAGAGGGCCAGTCGCTGTTTATGTCCAGGGTGTGGTCTGTTCTTTTTGAATTGCTGAATGTGGGTGGATCCAGGATTATTATGTCATAGCGGTTTGTGAGGTCTTCGTTTGGGACTTCAGCATTTTGCTGATTTAAAAATCCTATGGCATCCTGCCTGGTGAATGTGTACTTGGGGTAAGATTTTGTTTTTCTTTCGTTGATGTAAATGTCATCTGTGTTCAGGTTGTTGAGTAAGAAATTTTCTTTTGCCCATTCGATGTATGTTTTGCTCATGTCTACACTGTGGACGCTTTTGGCCTGACCGCTTGCTGCGTAAAGGGAAAAACTGCCTGTGTAGCAAAAGAGGTTTAAGACGCTTTTGTCTTTGCAGGATTCCCTGACGATTTTTCTTAAGGGGCGGTGGTCAAAGAAGAGGCCTGTGTCAATGTATTCTGTAAGGTTGATTTTAAAAAGCTGGCCTTGTTCAAGGATATTTCCTTTTATGGCTTTTACATTTTGTATTTTTTCATACTGTTCTCTTTGTCTTTCTTTTGATTTGCTTTGCTTTCTTCGTTCTTTGATTATGACATGGTCTTTTTCTATGCCAATAACCTGGGCAGCGGTCAGGACCATTTCTTCCAGCCAGAGATTTTCTTCTTCTTTATTTTTTTCATAAGGGCGCTGGTAGAGGCACATGTGAAGGTAAGTGCGCTGTAAAATGTTTTGCAAGACTTCTTTTGATTGATTTGTGTTTTCAGATAAAATTTTTGATTCAATTTCAAAGTCTGTAAGGGCTTCCTGCTTGTTTTTTATGCTGTCTTTGGTGAAGGTGTAAAGATCAAGGCAGAGGGGAATTTCTGGAATGTCTTTGTCATAAAGGCGGTAACTTGTTATGCCGTTTTTTCGGGCCCATTTTTTTAAAGTCTTATACTGCTTTGACAGGCGGTTTTTAAAGAGGTCTTTCTGATATTGAGTTTTTTCTGTATTCTGATTTTCCATAAATTAAAAATACTATACTTTATTTCTTAAAAAGTGTAAAATCCACAGGACTTTTTTGAATATTGATGAAAGTTTTTGTCTTTTAAAGGCAGGCTTTTGTTTTTATAAAAAGGTTGCTCTAAAGATTTTTATTTTTGGAGGGCCTAAATATCTTTTATTACAGGAATCCAAATGAAATTTACAGAATTTTCCCTAAACGAAGAACTGCTCAAGGGAATAGAGGAAGCCGGTTATGTTGAATGTACGCCGGTTCAGGAGCAGGTTTTAAATTCAGCTTTGCAGCATTCAGATCTTTATGTTCAGTCACAAACTGGTACTGGAAAAACTGCGGCTTATCTTATTCCGATTATTCAGCAAATGCTTCTTTGCCCGGCTGAAGAAAAAAAACAAGCCCTTATCCTTTTGCCTACACGCGAACTTGCTGTACAGGTTGAAGAGGAAGCAAAAAAACTTGCTAAAGAAACAAATCTTAGGTGTGCAAGCTTTTTTGGTGGCGTTGGCTATGACAAACAGATTGCTGCTTTAAAAAAGGGGCTTGACATCATCATAGGGACGCCTGGCCGTGTGATTGACCTTGAACAGGGAAATCAAATGAACCTAAAAAATGTTTCTTACCTTGTAGTTGATGAAGCTGACAGAATGTTTGACATGGGCTTTTATCCGGATTTAAGAACTTTGATAAAAGTGCTGCCTTCTTCGGAGAAAAGACAGACTATGCTTTTTTCAGCAACGCTCAATTCTTATGTAAAAAATCTGGCATGGGAATATACAAGAAATCCTGTTGAAATTACAATTCAGGCAAACAATATTACTGTTGACGAAATTGACCAGCAGCTTTATCACGTTTCAAGTACGGATAAAGTAAAGCTTTTGCTTGGAATCATCAAAAATGAAAATCCTGAAAGTTTAATTATTTTTTGCAATACAAAAAGATCCTGCGAAGTCATTTCAAAGCGCCTTAATCTGAATGGAATAAAAAGCGAATTTATAATTGGTGATTTGCCTCAGTCAAAAAGACTTTCCATCATGGAAAGATTTAAAAATCAGGAAGTAAAATGTCTGGTTGCGACTGATGTTGCGGCCCGGGGAATTGATGTGAATGACCTTCAAATGGTTATAAATTTTGATTTACCTAATGAAGCAGAAAATTATGTTCACAGAATAGGCCGTACTGCAAGAGCGGGTAAATCTGGAAAAGCATATACTTTTTGTTCTGAACAGGATGTTTACTCTCTGCCGGCAATTGAGCGCTATATTGAAAAAAGTATTCCTGCTGAAACTGCGGATTCGTCTTTGTTTATGGAGGATAAGTCTGAAGGAATTTACATTCGCACAGATTCTTACCATGAAGATTATAGGGATAAAAGTGAATACGGCAAAAAGAAGCAGGAAGCATATCAGGCTAGAAAAAATAATTCTTATGGAAAGAAAATGCCTGGTGAACGTGGCAAGGGAAGGTATTCTTCTAAAAATGCAAGTCCTTCTGAATACAAAAGGGATCGCCGTGTTAAAGATATTGATGAAAATGCTTTGTCTGCAATGTCAACAGAAGAGCGTATGAAATTTTATAAAGAAAAGTATGGTTCTTTTGCTGCTGCAGGAAATGCTAAAACTTCTTCTTCAAAAAATTCAGAAACTTCTTCTAAAAAGAATTTCAAAAATCCTTCAAAGAAAAGTTCTTATAAAAATCAAAA
>CAVJHV010000051.1:0-15283 GCA_963649315.1 Treponemataceae bacterium
AAACTTTGCCGGCGATAAAAATAGTCTTGTCGGTTGCGATATTTCAGGTTCAATGTTTGTTAAGTTTTCGGACAGCAACACGTTACGGTTTTGTTGACATTTGAAAATCTTATGACTTTACTTGTTGTATACAGATAGTGTCTGTGTATACAAAAAAATCCATCAGGCATAAAGACTTAACTAAAAATGTCAACAAATGTTTATCTTGCGTTGATCATTATCTTCAATTCCGGATAAAAACATTTTGAATTTCTTTGACCGACACGTTACGCTCAGGATTTTTTGTTGCTGAGTTATAATCAAAAGTTGTGGATTGCCTAAAGGTGGATAAAGAAAACGAGGTTTGAATTGGATAAAATGTTTTTAGCACAAAACACCAAACAACAGGCTTCCAAAAAAAGAACAGCTCTATAATTTTTATGACGAATTTAAAAGGCAGTCAGGAAAAGATATAAGAGTTCCTGAATTCTGGAAAGAAGCTTTTTTTCTTCTCAGGGATTATCTTGATGACTGATTATGGTTACAACTAAGAAAAAGAAGTAACAATGAATGATCTGTTCGAAAAAGAATAGCAGTAGAGAACGGCACAATTTTTACAGTAAAAAACTTAAAACTGGCGGTGGAGTGCAAATCTTTTTTTCCAAAATAAAAATTGTCCGGACTGCCGGCCGTGTTCGCCTTGCGGCGCCCTTACAATCCTTTGCCTGCAAAGCCAGGAAAAATTATTTTTCTTTCCCAAAAATAAAAGCGGGCTGTCCGCCTTGAACAGACCCTCCAAACAAAAACAAAACCCCCGGCCTGTTTTGAACAAGACCGGGGGTTTTTCATTCCTCCTTGATTTTATTTGTTGAAGTTTGCGATGATTACCGGTACCGAGAAGTCTTTTTCGTGAACTCCCTGGTAAGTGTCATCATATTTGCCGTAGTAGTGTGATCTGTACATTGTTTCGCGGCTGTTTTTGTCGCTGGCGTACTGGTCAAGTACGGTGAACTCTTTTGTATCAAGGCTTGAAGTATTCAGGTCAAGATATGTTACTTTGCAGTTTGCAATGTGGATATTTGGAATATCCCAGTCACCGCTGCCAGTTTCTGCAAGTTTGAAGCCATATTCGCCGTTCGGAATTATAAGTTCTGATGTGCCGATTTCAATTCCAGCATCGTATTTCAAGATGTTGGCGATTGTTATTTCAACAGCATTTCCAGTTGCCTTGTAGCCTGCACGGTAAGTTTTTCCATCTGTTTCTTCAACGTTCAGGTAAGTAAGTTCGCCGTCAGTTACTGCAAATTTTCTGTTCTTGTAGTAATTCACGATTTTTTCGTAACAGCTCTTTTCAGGAGCAGTGAAGGAAACTTTGTTCGTGATTTTGTTGCTTCCGCTTTCAAAACCAGCACCGTTTAATACCTGCATCCAGTCAGATTTATTACGGAGTGCCTTACCGCTATTTATTTGGGTAGCATATCTCATTACATCCCAGTTATACCATTTTTCTTTGTCTTCCCAGATTCTCTGAAGGTTGCATGCACTGCCAAATCCTTTGAAGTTTTTACCATAGTTTACAGTGTTCATCTTTGTAGCGAAAGTGTATCTGGCACCTGGAATGTTACTTGTAATCTGGCCAGCATTATCATCAACAATCTGAACTGAATTAATCTTGTTTACGTAAGAATCAAACTGGTTATTGAAGGTTTCCCAGGTTTTGTTTGATTCAAGGGCAGTTGCAGCCAGTTCATCAAGAACCTTGTCAGAAAGATTATCAGCAGCAGCATCAACAAGGTCGATGAAGTTTTCAAACTTTTCCTGATTGATTTCAGTGAAGTTGTTTGAACTTTCAACAGGCTTCATAAGGTCACTGTAAAGTGCGTAAAGTTCGTCGTCGTGTGAAATTACATAGCCGACGAGTGCTTCTTTGTAGATGTTTCCGTTGTTGTCCGGGTTGTACAGGGCATTGATTACTGTGTAAACCTCTGTTCCGGAAGAAAGTTCAGTGCTGATGAAGTCGCGGATAAGGCGGTTTGACTGATAGCGCCAAGGCCGGCTTGATTCTGCAACTGAGTGATACATTTTTCCAAAGTCTCTGTCCGGAAGGTTGTAGTGAGCAAAGAACGTGTTTGCGTCTGCAAGAAGTTTGTCAGGCGAGTTGTTGTTCATCTGCTTGAGTTTGCCTTTCAGTTCAAGGTAAGTTTTGTAGTCAACATTGCCGCCTTTTTTTGAAAGGAACTTGGCATAAGTTGCAAAATTGTTCTTGTAAGAAGAAACTTCGTTGAGACGGTTTACAAGAATTGTGCGGTCTGCAGAAGTTATGATTTCTTCGCCAAGCTGCTCAATGCCATTCTGAACATCGGAAATAGATTTTTCCATTTCAGTAAGCTGATTCTGGATTTTCAGAATGTTAGGGTCAACAGTGTTTGTTGCAGGGAAGAGAATTTCAAGAGCGACACCGTAAAGACCGCCTGAAGCTTTGTTGAGCATGGCGTCAAGGAATTTTGTTCCGGCCTGGAGAGTTTTGCTTCCGATGTCTACGAGAGATTTTAAAGTTTCGTCTTCAACGCCAAGAGCGTCTATTGCCTTGTCCAGCCCGAAAGTTGCAATTTTTGTAACGGCGCCGTTGTAGCCTTTGTACTCAAACTTATCTTTTTTACCGGCTTTATCTTCAGCATCTTTTTCTTTGAGTGCATCTTTAACAAGTTCTTTAAGTTCATCATCAGTGTAAGCGTTTCTTGAAACAGTAGTCTGATGCAGATTTTCTGAATTAGAAGAATCTTCGATAAGTCCGTTCATTTGACAACCTGTAAATGCAGCAGAAGCCAGCATTACAGCCAAACTTAAACTGGCGATTTTGTTTTTCAAAGTCTTTTTCATAGTGGTCTCCTTTTAGTCCAATGTGCGGACTGTTTTTATGGCTTTAATATAAAGGGGACGTGTTGCCAGATGTGTGACAAGACATAAAAACGGTAGGCTATGGAGTACCTGCGAAGGCAGTTTCAACTGCCGAAGCAGAAGCCCGGAGGCACGCAATTTGCGTGACGAGGACTTTGAGGGCTACCGAAGTGCGGAACAGCCGCCACGAAGCGCAGCGGAGGGGACCGGCAAAAATAAAAATATTAACTGAATTTTGTATTTTCTGCGAAATCTGTACTATATTGAAGTTGTAAGTTTTAAAAAACGGAGCGAAAAATGAGAATTCTTCACACGAGTGACTGGCATTTGGGAAAATTGTTTCACGAAAAGTCTTTAATTGACGATCAGGCTTTTATGCTGGACCAGATTTTGAAAACGATTAAGGGGGCGGCGTCTGAGGGGCGGCCTTTTTCGGCATTGATTGTGTCTGGGGATATTTATGACAGGGCACTGCCGCCGAGTGAAGCGGGGACTTTGCTCAACGATTTTTTGGAAAGGGCGACGGGGGAAAATCCCGGACTGCATATTTTTTTGAATGCGGGAAATCATGACAGTGCGGCAAGGCTTTCTTTTGCGGCAGGATTTTTGAAAAAGCACAATATTCACATCTGCACTGACACGAAAAACTTTACGGATGCGATTGTAATAGAAGAAAATGGCGAAAAAGTTGCTTTTTATCAGCTGCCTTTTTTGACGCCTTATTCGATTAAGGATGATTCTGGGGTTGATGAAAATGGCGAAGAAAAATCTCTCCGTTCGCAGGAAGAACTTTATTCGGTGGCCTGCAAAAAAATTATTGAGGCTCACAAAAAAAATTACGGCGAGAGCGTGCCGGCGGTTTTGAATGCCCATCTTTTTGCGGCAGGGGCGGCGGTTGCGGCTTCGGAGCGGACAAATGTCGGGGCTGTTGAGCAGGCGGATATTTCGCATTTTAAGGATTTTACCTACTGCGCTTTTGGGCATATTCACAAGTTTCAACCATGCGATAAGGAAAAACGGTGTTTTTATTCGGGTTCGCTTTTGCCTTACAATTTTGACGATAGTCCAGAGTGTGGTGTGCTGGATGTGGAGATAAAAAAATCCACAGATGTCCCGTCTGTAAAAAGAATTCTCCTCAAACCTCTCCATCCGATTGCAAATCTGACTGGCCAGATGAAGGATTTTATTGGTTCTGAGGCGAAAAAATCTCTTGTTCAGGAAAATCAAAATAATTATGTTCAGGTGATTTTGACTGATGCGGTTATGCCGAGCGAGGCTTTTATCACTTTGAAATCTGTTTTTCCAAATCTGCTTTGTGTGACGATGAAGGAAGAAAATCTTGGTGGAAAAAATGTTTCTATTCAGAGCAGGAAAGAGGCTATTGATTCCAAGGATCCGGAAAAAATCTTTTGTCAGTTTATGAAGGATTTGTATGGGGATATTTTTGATGATGGTGAACCTGGGGCAGGTGAAAATTCTGTGGCGGGTGAAACGCTCGGGGAGGCAGAAAATCACCTGGGGGCTGGCGGTTTTGACAGGGGACTTTTTCAGGCTCAGAAGAAAATTTTTTTGCAGGAAGCAGGGGACTTGTAGGAGAAAATCATGAAACCAGTTAATTTACGGATGAAAAATATCGGGCCATACGCGGACGAAAGAATAGATTTCACAAAACTTGACAATATGTTTTTGATAAAGGGCGACACTGGAGCTGGCAAGTCTTTTATTTTTGATTCTATGACTTTTGCCCTTTACGGTGATTTGCGTGGAAACAGAAAAGGTCATGTAAAGGATTTTAAAAGCCGCTACGCAAAAGAAGAAGATGATGCTTTTGTAGAATTCACTTTTTCAAATGGCAATTCACTTTATCATATTGAACGAAGTGTGCCTTTTTCTTACACGAATCGAAACGGAAAAATTTCTTCAAAACCCCAGCGGCTTGTGATTGAAAAAATTGTGGACGGCAAGGTTCAGGTCTTGGTTGGAAATAATTCTGAGTTGAATGATAAAATTCAGGAAATTATCGGCTTGAGTGCGGATGAATTTTCGCGGATTGTTGTTTTGCCTCAAGGAGAATTTGCGGAATTTTTGCACCAGTCTTCAAATGAAAGAACTACGACTCTTGAAAAACTTTTCCCGGTGGATTTTTATTCCAGGATTTCCGACCGGATTAAGGAAAAGGTTGATGCTGAAAGTGAAGAATTAAAGGCTGTAACAAATTTGATTGGGACTTTGGCCAAGGACAAGGATTTTTCTGATGCTGAGGAAAAAATCAAAAATCAAAATGAAGAAATCAAAAAACTGTCTGATTTGTCTGCGGATTTGATTGAGAAAAAAAGCCAGATTGCCGGCAAAATCGAAAAGTTAAAGCACGAAAAAGCTGATGCCGTTGAGTATGAAGAAAATTGCCAGAAACTGAAAAATCTTCAGGCAAAAGAAAATGACTTTGCGATTTTAAATCAAAAAATTGCAAAGGCGGATAAGGCAAAAGGTCTTAAAGAAAATATTTCTCTTTACGAAAGTTCTGAAAAAAATCACTCTGAGGCAAAGGAAAATCTGGCTCAGGCTCAAAATAAAATGGAAGATTTGCAGGTGTCCTACAATCAGCTGGAATCAAAAAAAGATGAAATGGCTGAACTTAAAAAACAGACGGAAAATAATTCCAACAAACTTTCACTTTTGGAAGAAAAATTGAAAAAAGCCAGCCAGGCCCAGGAAAAAAAATTGGCTCTGGAAAAGCTTGCTAAAAATCGTGAGGCTTTTAGTCAGGAAAAAAATCATAAAAAAGGGCAGATGGAGAAAATTAATTCTAAGCTCGGTGGAAAATCGGCAGCGGAAAAGTTGCAGGCTTTTAGTGATGAAATCCTTTCCAAAAATAATATTAAGGCAGAATTGAAAAATGAAAAATCCGACTGTAAAAACCGAGATGATTTGCTTTCCAAAAAAGCCCTTGCCGTAAGCGAAAAAGAAAATCTTGAAAAAGAAAAAATTGCGACTGTAGAAAATCTGGAAAGGACGCAGAAAACTCTTGTCCAAATCCAGCAAAAGAAAAAAGACCAGGAAACAAAAAATCTTGCTTATACTCTTTCACTTTGCCTTGGAAAAGATTTGCCTTGTCCGGTTTGTGGTTCGCTGCAGCATCCTCACATTGCAGAAAAGCCGGAAGGGCTTCTTGATTTTGATGAGCAGATTAAAACTTTTGAAGGCAATATCAAAATAATTCAAGACTCACTTTCGCGAACGGAAAAAAAGATTTCGGCGGAAGAAGAAAAAATCCGCGGTTATGAAGAAAATCTTTCCAAAATAAAAAGTGACCGCCAGCTTTCGCTTGTTGAGGAAGAATTTAATTCTCTTTGCGGCCAGATTGAAGAGCTGGAAAAGAAATCTGATGAAGTAAAGGGCTGGGCTTCTTCTCTTGAAAAACTGAAAAAGGAATATGACGCTGCCGTCGAAAAATTTAACCAGGCGGAAAAAGAATATTCTGGAATGGAAGGTGAATTAAAGCAGCTGGAAAATTCTGCTGGCGATTTGCTTGAAAAACTGCAGGAAGAGAAAAAAATTTTGCAGGAAAAAATTGCCGGCGGAAAAAAGACTTTTGAGACCTGGGAAAATTCTTTTAATCAGACTGGGAAAAACCTTGCGGCAGAAAAACAATCTGTGGCTCAGTACCAGGAGGATTTGGAAAAATACGAAAAACAGGCAGCGGCGGACAAAAAACTTCTGGAAGAAAAAATTGCGGATTCTGTTTTTGCTGACCTTGCCGAGGTAAAGCAGAATATTATTGAAGATTCTGAGCTGGAAAAAAATCGCAAAAATTACAATCAGTTTTGCGGAGATTTGCAGTCGGCAAAAGATGCAGTGGAAGCGTCGAAAAAGAAAAATCCTTTGTCGGCAGGGGAAATCCTCAAAAAACTGGAAGAGGCTGGGGCGGAAGAAAGAAGCATTTCTGAACAATGGGAAAAAAATAATCATGATTTGAACGCAAAGCAAACAGAATATCACGATTATCAGTCGACTTTTGAAAAAATAAAGGCGGAGCAGGACAAAAAACTGGCACTTGAAAAGGAACTTGAACCGCTCAAGGCTTTGTCTGACAATTTGAACGGCTCAAATCCTCAAAAACTGCCTTTTAAAACCTGGGCTTTGACCCTGTACTTTGAACAGGTGCTGAATTTTGCTTCCCGCCGTTTTTATGATATTTCGGATGGACGTTTTACTTTCAGTTTGAAAAAGCCTGAAGATGGGCGGGGAAATGGTCTTCGCGGTTTGGATTTGCAGGTTTTTGACAGTCACAGCGGAAAAATGTCTGATGCGGCAGAACTTAGTGGCGGCGAAACTTTTGAAGCAAGTCTGAGCCTGGCCCTTGCCATCACCGATGTTGTGCAGAACAGTAATGGCGGTGGCATTCAACTGGATTCGCTTTTTATTGATGAAGGTTTTGGCACTCTTGACCCGAACACCCTAGAAAAAGCCATGGCAGTTTTGTCGGAAATCGGAGAAACAAAAATGGTCGGCATGATTAGCCACGTGAGCGAAATGGAAACTTATTCTGGAATCACGTCGGCAATTCTGGTGGACAAGTCGGACACCGGGTCGAAGATTCGCTTGCGGTAGCGCTGTGAAGCCCCTTTAGTCGACCGCAGGAGCCACCGAAGGTGGCGACGAGGACGATGAGCGAATAGCGAAGGGCGAAACATAGCGACGGCAGACGTAATGAACGAAGTGAATGAAGTCTGCCGGACCGCCCTAATCAATCAACTCCAAAATTTTCTGCTTAATTTTTTTGCAATCGCAAGTACCGGACGCACGCAAATTGGCCAAAGGAATTTCGCGAACCAGTTTACAGGGATTTTTTTGAAGGACAAGAATTTTGTCACCGAGGGTCAGGGCTTCGTCGATGTCGTGGGTGACCAGCAAAATGGAATTTTTTTTGATTTTGTGGATGGCAAGCAAATCCTGGAGCATTTTTTGTTTAAGAATGTAGTCCAGGGATTTAAAAGGTTCGTCCATCAGCAAAAGGTCTGAGCCAAAATAAAGGGCGCGGGCAATGGCACACCGCTGTTTCATTCCGCCACTCAACTCTTCGGGGTAAAATTTTTCGTAACCGTTTAGGCCAACCAAATCGATATAATGCTGGACTTGGTCGTCGCTGCCACTTTCGTTAACAATTTTGATGTTTTCAAAAACCGTCAGCCAGGGCAAAATGCGGTCTTCCTGGAAAACGTAACCAATTTTTTCCGAGGATTTTTCTACGCTGCCCAGATAATCATCTGTCAGTCCAGAAATGATGTTGAGCAGGGTAGTTTTTCCGCAGCCACTTGGACCTACAATCGCAACAATTTCATTTTGTCCTATTTCAAATGTCAGATTGCTGAGGATTTTGCGATGATTATAATATTTTTTCAGATTAGAAACTTTTAGCATTTTGGATTAAAAATTCGTTTTGGTTTAAAAATTAAAGAGATAATTCTGTCAAAAATCCAGTACATTCCAACAGAAACGACTGTCCAGGCAATGATTTTTTCACTTTCGATGTTGAGTCTTGCCGTAACAATTTGCCCACCAATTCCTGTTACCGTCGTAAGGACTTCGCCCATCACAACAGTTTTTGACGCGGCACCCACAGAAATTTTCAATCCGGAATAAAACTGGGGTTTAATGCTGGGCCAGATGATTTTTTGGATTTTCTGGCGGCGGCTGAATTTAAAAACCCTGGCCATTTCCAAAAGATTTTTGTCCAGTCCCAAAATTGCATCTTGAACGCAAATTACGATTGTTGGAAAAACCGCGATGGCGGCAATTGCTATGGCAGGTTTGCCGTTGTAGCCCAGCCAAATAATTGTAAGAATCAAAATGGAAACTGGGGGAATTACCTGTAAAATGCGGATAAAATTTTTAGAAATTTCGCGGAAAGTTTTGTTTATGCCACAAAAAAATCCTACAAGCAGACCAAAAGTAATTCCAAAGAAAAGTCCCCAGCAAAGGCGAGAAAATGTTTTGCCAATTTCAAGCCAGAGTTTGCTGGATGTAAGGATTTCTACAATCGAAGTAAAAACCGCGGAAATCTTTGGAATTACAATAGGTGGGTAAATCAAAGAAAGTACCCACCAGATTAAAAAAATTGCCGCAAGAGAAATTAATTTATTTCTTATAGAGCATGCCTTCATCAGGATTTTTTCCACCAATAATTGAAGTGTCAAAATTATTCAAAAGAGTGTAGAACTGATCCAAATCATTTTTTGCTTCATAAGAATTTTTGTAATTTAATCCCATGCGGGGAATTGCAGTTTGAACAAGTTTTGCCTTGAGTCCAAGATATTTTTCTGCAAGGGCACCTGCCTGGTCAGGATTTTCCAAAACCCAGTTCAGGGCTTTTTCGTATTCGCTTTCAAATTGCTTTATCAGCTTAGGATTTTTTTTGATAAAATCCGCACGACCGCCAAATCCAGCATTTGGAACTATTGAACCGTCATCTGTGACTTTTTTCCATTCGTTTTCAAAACTGGTTGCAATGCGAACTTTTCCACCGCTTTGCATGAGGGCAGCTGTAACCTGTGGTTCAATTTGGGTTGCATATTCAGCTTTTCCGCTAACCAAAAGCTGGGTAACTTCTGGAGTTGATGTATAAACAATCTGCACATCTTCTCCAACTTTTAAGCCGGCTTTGCTGATAAAATACTGAGTCAAAGCGTCTGGTGGCGAAGATTTAAGTGGAACATAAACCGTTTTTCCTTTAAGGTCAGCCCAGTCTTTGTAGTTGCCGTCGCTTGTTAAAAAGTAAGTAACTCCCCAGGTGTTCACGTTTGTTAATGTCAGAGGCAGTCCCTTGTTGTAAAGTTTTGCCACAACTGTCAGTGGAAAAGCAAACATATTTTGCTCTTTGCCCTGAATCATTGCAATCAACTGCTCAGGAGAATCCCAAACTGTAAATTCCAATTTTACACCGTCGCCCATCGCGTTTGAGTCAATCATTCGCAAAATTGGCAGAGCTGGCGGAGCTTTTGGAATGCCCACACTAATCACAGTGGATTTAGATTTTTTTGGCGCCGCAAAAGCCGTTACAGCCATGCAAAAAAGCGCCCCAAATAAAACAGACTTTTTCATATGTCCTTCCTTTTAGTACAAATCATTAGTTAGCGAAAACTAACTTTGTATAAGTTAGCATAAACTAACAAAAAGTAACAGTTGCTTAGGCAACAAAGCGATAAAAAATCCTTGATTTTCTGTTGCTTTAGCAACAGTTTAACCTTGTTAGACTATGCTAACATAAGTTTGGTTAGAGATAGCTAACAAAAATGGCACTTTTTAGGGAATTCGCCTTTCAAGGGAGAGTTCGCCATCCAGGGCGGGGATTTCGCTTTCCAGGGGGCGGGCTGGCTGAAGTGTGGTTTAGCTGATTGGCTGATTTTAACGTAATCTCTAACTAAGGAAAAAGTATGAATGATTCTGCCACTTTTGAAGGTCCATTTGCAGCTGGTTTTGATGCTGGAAACGCTTCTGTAAAAATTTTTATTTGTGATCGCAAAAATCGAAAGGTTTATAAAGATTATCAACTGCACAAAAGCCGGGTGGCAGAAACTTTTAAAAGTATGCTGGAAAAAATCCCGACAGAAATTTTGGCCCAGGTGAAATATGGGGCTGCCTGCGGAGTTTTTGCCAATTTGATTTGTGGTGGAAATGTTGCGGAGGCTTTTGGTTCGACCGTTGGGGGAGCTTCGGCCACTGGGAGGACTTTGGGTTCGACCTTGGAGAACAGTTCAACCCCCGGGAGGGCTTTTGATTCGACCTTGGGGGCTCCGGAAAATTCGACGGAATGTCTTATAAAAGGAGTCCGACAGTTTTTTCCACAGGCGGCCAGTATTGCAGAAATTGGCAGCCAAACTTCACAGTTTATTGCCGGCCTGAAAAATGGAAATATTCAGTTTTCTTCCAATAAAAATTGTGCGGCTGGAACCGGGTCTTTTTTTGAAGATCAAATGACGCGACTGGGAACAAAAATTGAAAATTATTCCGAAATTGCTTTGAAGGCTGACCGAATTCCGCGTTTGGCAGGGCGGTGTTCTGTTTTTGCAAAAACTGACATTATTCACTTGCAGCAGGATGGCGAAAAAATCGAAAATATTTTGAAGGGACTTGCCTACGCTATGGTCAACAATTTTCGCGGAACAATCATTCAGTCCTTGCCTCTAGAAAAACCTGTTTTTTTGGCAGGCGGAACCAGTAAAAATTTAGCTTTAGTTGGGGCTTTTAAAGATATTTTAAAATTATCTGATGACCAGGTGATATATATAGAAGAAAGTTGCACAATTCAAGCGGCAGGAGCAGCTCTTTTGGCAGCGGAAAAGGGGATTGAGTGGAATGTGGAAAATTTTGCCGTCCTCTGTAGGGGCAGTGGGGAAAGTGAGGCAAAAACGCCTTCTGCTGAGGAACGTTTTTCCTCAGCTAGTGAATGTCCTATTGTTGGTGGTCTGGCTGGTTCTACTCCCGTCATCACAAAATCCTCAGAAAAAAATTCCCTTCCACCTCTCATTGACACTTACCCGAAAGAAGATTTGCACAAAAGGGTTTCCCTCGTTCCCGGCGAAAAACTTTTTTTGGGAATTGACGTTGGTTCGACTTCTACGAATTTCCTGCTTTTGAATCAGAAAAATCAAGTTGTGGATTTTTTGTATTTTAAAACTCTTGGCGATTCTTCTGCTGCAGTTCAAAAAGGTTTTGACAAGCTCAAAGAAAAATATGGCGACACTTTGAATATAATTCATTCGGGGGTGACTGGTTCCGGACGAATTATGATTGGAAAAAAATTCAACATTCCCCTTGTTCGTGATGAAATTACAGCCCAAGCTACCGGGACACTTTTTTTGAATCCTGATTGCGATACGATTTTTGAAATTGGTGGTCAAGATGCAAAATACATTCAATGTCAAAATGGAATTACAAAAGATTTTACGATGAACAAAGTTTGTTCGGCAGGAACTGGCTCTTTTATTGAAGACCAGGCGGAACGTCTGGGACTTACAGCTGCTGAACTGGGGCAAATGGCCTTAAAATCAAAAAATCCTGCAAGTCTTGACGGACGGTGTACGGTTTTTATGAAAACCAGCATCGAAAACAAAATTGCTTGTGGCGAAAGTCTTGAAAATATTTGTGCTGGAATTTGCTATTCGGTTGTAAAAAATTATATTCACAAAGTTGTGGCAAATAAAAAAATCGGGAAAAAAATCTGTTTCCAGGGTGGGCTAGCCTTTAACCGGGGAATTGTGGCGGCTTTTAAATCTATGTTTGGGGACAATTTCAAAATCAGCCCATATTTTAGCGTGACAGGTGCTTTGGGAATGGCTCTTTTGGCAAAGGAAGATTTTGGAAAGCTGAAAATCAAAAAAGATGATAGCGAACTTTCCAAAATGAACCGCGAACTTTTTGAAAATATCCAGAAAACGACTTTTGGAAAATATCGCGAAGATTTTTCGGAAGAAAAAAAGACTGTCGGCATTCCCCGCAGTCTGATGATTTACAAACTCTTTCCTTTTGCCTACACGTATTTTTCAGAATTAGGATTTAATGTTGTGCTTTCAGAAAAAACTTGCGAAGAAACAGTTCAGCAAAGCCAGACCCTGGTTCAGGAAGAAACCTGTTTTCCAATCAAATTGATGCACGCTCATATTCAGGAACTGGTGGAAGCCGGCTGCGATTATATTTTTATGCCTTCGGTTTACACAATGCAGCACAAACTTTCCAATCTGAAAAATAATTACGGTTGCGTTTATATGCAGACCGCCGCCCGTCTTATAGCTCAAAGTTTAAAAGTGGAAGAAAAGGGAATCCGGCTTTTGAATCCTGTTTTGCAGATGGATATGGGAGCGCCCCACATGGCTGTGGAAATGTTGAAAATCGGCCTTTCACTAGGGCGAAATCCTTTACAATGTAAAAATGCTTTGATGAAGGCAGGCAAGGCTTTAAAAATGGCCCAGAAAATTCAGGAGGAGGATGGTAAAAAATTCCTTGAAAAAGTTTCTGGTCAGGAAAAAGTTTTAGTTTTGATTACCCGAACTTACGGTTTGATAGATGATGTTTTGAATATGGGCTTGCCGGATTTGCTTTTGGAAAGGGGCTGCCATGTTATCACGCTGGGAAATCTTGAAGGTCACAATGTTGATATTGCCAAAGATTACGAAAATCTTTACTGGCCATTCAGTCAGCATATTTTGAGCGGGGCAAAAATCATAAAAAATACCCCGAATTTGTATGCTCTTTATTTGACCAACCACGGTTGCGGACCAGACACGATGATTAGCCACCTTTTTGCAGAAATTATGGGCGAAAAACCTTATCTGCAGATTGAAGTTGATGAGCATTATTCAAAAACAGGATTAATAACTAGAATTGAAGCCTTTTTGTCTAACCTGGAAAAAAATGAAAATAAGATTTATGAGGATGATACCCCTGCAAGCGAGAAAAAAGGACTTACTGCAAATTTTAGTCACTTGAAAAAAGAAAAGGAATTTTTTATTCCCCATTATGATTTTTTGAGTCAGGCTTTGTGCGATGAATTTTTGGAAAGGGGATTTAAGGCAAAGATTTTGCCGGAAACCTGTGAAAAAAGTCTGGCTTTTGGAAAAGATTTTTGTACGAGCAAAGAGTACGTGACCTTTGCAAGCCTGGCAGGCGACGTGATGACCTTTGCGGAAAATGTGAAAGACTCTTCTACAGACAGTCAACACCAGCTTTTACTTTTCCAGACATGTGGTTCCGAAAGTGACGGATTTTATTCCCAGGTGATTCGTTCGATTTTGGACAGCCAGGGCAAAAAAAACATCCAGTTAATTGCTCCAAAAGTTGAAGATTTGATTCTATCAGAAAGTGGGGAAGACAAAGAAGGTTTTGAAATTTTCTGGAAGGCAATTTGCCGGGCAGATGAAAATTTAAAGAATTTTTGTTTGGCTCAGAATAGTCAGAAAACTTTTGACAATCATCATGACAATCACCCTGGCAAAAAACACATGAAACCTAGCGGTAAAAAAATCCTCCTTACCGGCGACCTTTTAATTTTACTGAACAAGGCCTGCAATTCAGACATTTTCGCTTACCTTAAAAAGCAAAATGTCGATTTTGAAGTGATTTCCTTAAAAGAATATTTTGTATTTTTGTGGAATGACCGCTTGCGTCGCGAAAAAAAACTTAGTCCTGCGGTTAAATCTAGAATCAAAAAATTGAACTGGGAATGCAAAAATGTAAAAGGACTTTTAAAAATTGCTGACCGTCGTTTTAAACTTTTTACAGGATCGAATGGCCGCTACCGTTATGCAAAAAAAATCCAGGCGCCAAAAAATTATTCTGCCATTTTGGATTTGACTGCCAGTTACGAAAATGCAGCAACTATTTTGAATATGGTTAAAAATGTGGAAAAAGCGAAAATCCCTGAACTCCAGCTGCAATTTGATGGCACTTTCAACAAGGAACTTTTTGAAAAACTTGATGCCTTTTTGCTGATGAAGTAGGCGAAATTTTTAGAAAAATTTTTGGGCGTTCCCCCAGCCCCTGCCTGCCGGCAGTGTCTGGGGTCGGGCCTTCCAGCCTTCGCTAACGCTCATTCCTCCGTTCCGCGTGCAATAAATTGCCCGCTCCACTCCGGAACTAAAGGGCTTCCACGCCCTAACGCAAAAGTCACCTTTCTCTCCATCACAAAAGAGTTACATTTTTACCATCAATCTTAATCACTCCGTCATCCTGCATACGACTCAATTCTCTAGAAACGGCCGATCTTTCTGCACAAATGTACTGGGCAATCTTTTCGCGAGTCATATTCAGTTGGATTGTTGTAGATTTTTGACTTTGCTTTTGATTTGCAAAAAACAGCAGGAGTTTTTCACGCAGGCTGGGCCGGCTTAAAATCTGGATTTTCTGCTTCATAATACGGTTGTTGGTTGCAAGAATCTGAATCAGATTTTCCAAAATTATCATGCGGTACTGGCAGGAACAATCATTTTTGTAATTTTTTCCGGGCAGATGAAGAAATAAAATTGTGGTGTCCTGGCAGGCATTTATAAAAGTGTTTTCGTCATCTTCGTAGGCAAGCGAAACTCCAAAAAGTTCGCCAGCTTCCACATTTCGCAAAAAAACAATTCCACCGTCCGGGTAAATCTGATTAATCTGTACTTTACCGGAAAGCACAAGTCCAGGCACGAAATTTTCAATGTCGGAGCCAGCAGAATAAACGCTTTCTTTGTCACAATAATTTTTTGTAAATCCCCGCAGGCAATTTACGGCTTTTGGCAAATCTTCAAAAGGTATGCGGTCAAAAAGTTTGCATTTTGTAAGAAGCTGGTAGTCAATTTTCAGGGGAATAAAATCCCTTTTGCTATTTTGATTATTTTGAAGAAAAAGTTTGTTCATTCTAACTATTTTATAA
>CAVJHV010000052.1:0-14364 GCA_963649315.1 Treponemataceae bacterium
ATTCATTACTTATATAAGAAGTGGTATGCTTAGGCAAACTTTGTTAAATAAAAATGAAAATTCTAATTTTGATGCTATGAGAGGGCAAACAGTAGAATCTTTTGTTCCAACCTTTTTCCAAACCATCTACTACGGTGTTCCAGGCTGTGGCAAGTCGCATTCAATTTCAGCCGAACTTCGGAAATTAGGTATTTCAAAATCTGATGAATGTAATTTTACAAAACGAGTTGTTTTTCACCCTGAATACACGAATGCAGATTTCGTTGGACAGATTTTGCCGCAAACTGATGACGAAAAAAATGTTTCATATCCTTTTAAAGCAGGCCCTTTTACAGAAATTTTAGCACAAGCCTATACTCACAAAAGTCAAAATTACGCTTTAATAATAGAAGAAATTAACCGTGGAAATGCGGCTGCAATTTTTGGAGAACTTTTTCAGCTTTTGGATCGACTTGATAAAACTGAAAATGAATCTTCAAATGGTTTTACTTACACATCTGGCTGGAGTTCTTATCCTGTAAATAATGACAATATCAATAAAGCAATCCAGGAAGCCTATTCAATGTCTGATATTGACCCATTTTTGCCAAAAGAGATTTTTGAAAAATATAAACTGAATATTGGCATCCGCCTGCCCCCAAACCTTTCCCTCCTTGCTACAATGAATACTAGTGACCAGAATGTTTTTGTCCTGGACAACGCTTTTCAGCGCCGATGGAATATGAGCCTTGTGCTGAATACTTTTTCTGAAAAAAATGTGCCTGGCTCTAATGAAGAAAATCAGCGGACGGCAAAACTTGAAGGTTCAGAAGTTACTTGGGAAAATTTTCTAAAAGTGATAAATGCAGCAATCGCTCAAGCTTCTAAAGATTCAAATTTTTCCAGCATGGTGGACAAGCGGTTGGGCTGCTGGTTTGTAAAAGCGGAAAATAAGAATGATGGTTTTGTAATCAGTAAAGAAGCTTTTAAAAATAAGATTTTAAAATATCTTTGGGACGACGCATTTAAATTTTGCCGTGAACAGTATTTTGTGGAAGTAAATTCTTTTGAAGAATTGCAGAGTAAAGTTGATATGAAAAAAGCAAGTGAAGGCTTTGGAGTGTTTAAAAATATTATTTTTGAACAGAATAAAAGTGAAGGTAGTGAAGAAAACGCGTGAGGCTATGGAGCACCGAATTGCTTTTGTTTCAACAAAAGCAATGAGAAGACCGCAGGCGTGCTATCTGCACGCCGAGGACTTAGAGCGTTAGCGAAGTGAGCTACCTGCAACGAGCACGAAGTGCGAAGTTTCAAGCTAACAGCCGACCCAAAGTGAGCGATAAGCGAACGGAGGGGCACGCCAATAAAAATAATATGAAAACCAGCAATATTTTCCATTTAAAATCTCTCTGCACCTACTTTACCGACCCGACCGACTTTTCCGCCACTCAGAACTTTTCTGACAAATTCACAGGCTTAAAAAGCACAGACGGCAAATTGAAAATCTATTTCCCCGTAGGCTACCGTAAGCCCGATGATCATGCTGATGAAAAAGAAATCCGTTCAAACATTTTGAACTTAATCTACATTTTGCGGACTTACGGCGAAAAGGGCGAAAATCTTTTGCAGGGCGAGCCTTTTTCAAAAAATCCGCAAAAAGTTTTTCCAATTCACGCTTACATTTTTATAATCCGAGATTTTCTTTCTAACGGATATTTTTCTATAAAAGAGCAGCACTATCAAAAAAATGCCGGCGGAAAAATTAACTGGGGGCGGACTATTAAAAATGTTAAGCCACAATTTTCTGACGGGAATGTTTTTTATCTTGATTTTGTCACACAGAAAAATCTTTTCTCTCAGAGCGAAATGATTTGTAAAATCCACAAGGCACTGGTTTATGAATGCTTTTTAAAACTGGGATTTTTGTTTACGCCTTTTATGCCGGAAAAAAGCGACCTTAAAATGAACAAGACTCTTTTTATTTCTGTGATTAAAAAGGTGATGAGCGAAACTTTTAATGAAAACACACTTTTCCTTTTAAAAAATATGATTGATGTCCTTGAGTGGCTGGACGATTTTAACGATAAAAAAGATTTTGTTTACGGAACTGAAAATTTTCACGTCATATGGGAGCGGATGATTGATTCACTTTTTGGCGAAAGTGATAAAGAAAAGTTTTACCCGAAAGTTTACTGGCGCCTTTATGGAAAAGAAAAATCAGAAAGCACTTTTACTTTTAATGATGATGAAAAACGCAATTCTTTAAGGCCAGACACAATTATGATTTTAAACCGCGGGAAAGAAAGTCAAAAGATTTTTGTGCTGGACGCAAAATATTACCGCTATGGAGCCAGTGGGAATAAATATCATCTTCCGGACAGTTCAAGTATTGTAAAGCAACTGGCATATGCTAAATATATAGAAGAAAATGCAAAGCCATGTAAGGAAGAAAGTCGACTGCCAGAAGATGTCCGCGAAAATATAAAAGAAAATACGATTTTTAACGCTTTTATAATGCCAGCAAATCTTGAAGGAAAGTCGCCCGAAGAAAAAATGAAAAATATCGGTTGGGCCAGTGCGGATTATGTTTTGCCGATTTCTGAAAATGGGACTGATGATGAAAAAGCAAGCTGCCAAAAGTCCTGGTATAAAATACATGGAATCCTCCTGGACACAAAATCTGTTATGGAAGGGGCGGCTTTAAAAAATAAAGTGTGGGTGAAAAAACTGTCTGACTGTATTTTTACAGGCAACTATGAAAATAATAACTGAAGTTCGTCCTGCAAAGTTGTTTTTAAAATAGTCTTTTTTATTTTCCGAAATTATTTTTTTGCGTGAGGGATTGGAGGGGCGGCGAAGCCGTTCCGGACTGGAGCATAGCGGAAGGGAGGAATGGAGGCGAATGCCGGAACCCCGGAAAGCCCGACCCGGAATGAGCGTAAGCGAATGGAGGGGCACGCCCATAAAACTTTTTTCTAGCAAAAAGACTGGTATTTTGTTAAAATCCTTGCGTGCGGATTAAACATGCACTCGGGGGGGCAGGAGGCTTTATGCTTTTAGCTGTTGATATTGGAAATACGAATATTGTGCTTTCTCTTTTTGACCAGGATGAAATTGTTACCCAGTGGAGAATTGCGACTGACGGCCGGCGGACTGGGGATGAATATACATCTATTATTTTGACTCTGGCGAGGGATGCGGAAATAGATTTGGCCCTGGTAAAAAAATCAATCATTTCTTCGGTTGTGCCTTCGCTGATTGGTCCCTTTGTTATTGTCTGCCAGCACATTACTAAGGCCCAGCCTTTTGTTCTTTCTTCAGATCTGGCTATGGGGAAAAAACTGCCTGTTCACTTGCCGGACAATTCTACACGGGAACTGGGTACGGATTTGCTTTGCAATGCTATTGCTGCCTGGAAGATTTTTAATGGTAAGCCAAACATTGTTGTGGATTTTGGAACGGCCTTGACTTTGACTTTTACGGATCATGAAGGAAAAATTCTTGGGGGAACGATCAGCCCGGGACTTGGTACTGCGGTGAAGGCGCTGGCTACAAATGCTGCCCAGCTGCCTTATGTTTCTTTGGAGGCTCCGTCCTTTGTAATTGGAAGCACAACAAAAAGCGCCATTCAGTCAGGAATTGTTTTTGGCTATAAGGGGATGGTTGAATCCCTTGTAAAGGAGTGCAAAAGGGAGTATGCAAAAGAAAGCGGGCACAGCGAAAGTGAAGTCCAGGTGATTGCAACCGGCGGCCTTAATTCGGTTTTAAAGCCTATTACAGACTGTTTTACTTTGGTAGATAAGGATTTGACTGTAAAAGGCTTAAAAATCATTTCTGACATAATGCAGTAGTTTTTTAGAGCTGCCTTTTAGTTACGGCCTTAGTCTTTCCGGATAAAGTCTTCAAATTGTACGCCCTGGCCGTTTTCTACCTTGCGCACAAGGGTGGCTCCTTCTAGAAGAGTTAAATATTCTGGTGAAATGCCGGGTGAAAGAACTTTTTCGGTTCTAAGTATTTTTATGTCATCCTTTTGGATTTTGTGACCTTTTAAAAAAGATGCCATGTAATGAAGGGACCGGTTAGTTCTTCCGTAATTTAAACTTTCACTTTTTGCCAGGGATTTTTTGCCTGTTCCCAAAACTGCAAGTATTTTTTCCAGACTGTAATTTTCCAAAAGCTGCTTTACAATTTGATTTTGCGCCTGGTTCAGGAAAAAATCATTTTCAAGAAAATTGTTATCATTGTTTTTTACGGCCATTTTTTCTTTGTGCCAGCGTTCAAGCAGGGTGTCAGTCTGGTGAATGCAGTGGCTCATAAGGGCAAATTCGTCTGCTTCCAGGGCAACAGGGTCGTCAAGGCCGTCTGTCTTTTTGCTTAGGGTGATGTGTTTTTCTACCATTTGTCCGCCCATCATGTCTGCTAAGACCGGCACTAAAACGGGGTCCAGGCTGTGGTCCGAAATTCCGCATGGCAGGCTAAAGATGTCACTTAAAGTTTTTACGGCCTTTACATTATATTCATTTTCTGGTGCAGGGTAGGAAGTAATGCAGTGAAGGAGGGTAAGGGGGGCAATTCCCTTTATTAAAGGGGCTTCCTCCAGGCCCTTTTCTTTCTGGTATGTGGATTTGATAATTTCTATGGCTTTTTCTATGTCAGAAAGTTTTGAAACTCCGCTGGACAGGATGATTGGAATTTTAGAATAGTATTTGCTTACTTCTTTTAAAAGTTCAAAGTGATTTACTTCCGGGCTGGCAATTTTAATTGCATCTACCGGGCAGGATACAAGTTCTTTTAAAGATTTAAGGCCAAAAGGGGAGCAGGCAAAAAGCAGGCCCTTTTTGTGAGTATAGTCTATGCATTTTTCAAAAAATGATTTGTCCACTTCAAGGGCTTTAAAGCGGTCGTAAAGTCTTACACTGCCGCCAGGGAGTTTTACAAAGCCTGTGTCCGGGTGAAGGATTTCATCTGCGTAAACCCACTGAAATTTTATAAAGTCAGCGCCGGCATCTTTTGCGGCATCTATTAGGGCAAAGGCTTTTTCCAGGCAGCCTGCATGAGATGTTCCAATTTCTGCAATGATTTTCATGTTTTTATTTTAGAATATATGGCCTGGGTGTGCAAGAAAAGTCTTAAGAAATATAGGCAGATATTGGAGGAAATAGCTTCGCCTCGTTGACACGTAAAGGCCGGGTGTGGTAATATTTTGCAATATTTCTATTAATTTCTTTAATATCCAAGGAGTTTTTCCATGTCAGGACATAGTAAATGGTCAACAATTAAACATGCCAAGGGCGCAGCTGATGCAAAGCGTGGTGCTCTTTTTACAAAATTAATCAAGGAAATTTCTATTGCTGCTTCAATGGGTGGTGGCGATCCTAACTCTAACCCTCGCCTGCGTACTGCTATTCTTAAGGCCCGCGCTTCTTCAATGCCAAAAGACAACATTGAAAGAGCTATTAAAAAGGGTACTGGTGAACTTGGTGGCGGTACATACGAAGAACTTGTTTATGAAGGATATGCTCAGGGTGGAGTTGCTGTTCTGGTAGAAGTTCTTACAGACAACCACAACCGCGCTGCTGCAAACGTTCGCAACATCTTTACAAAGAATGGCGGAAACCTTGGAACATCTGGTTCTGTAGCACGTATGTTTGATCGCAAGGGTGTTATTGAATATGATGCAGAAAAAGTTACAGAAGATGAAGTAATGGAAGCTGCCCTTGATGCCGGTGCTGAAGATATTGTAAACGAAGACGGAGTTATTACTGTTACAACAGATCCTGCTTCTTTCAACTCTGTAGTTGAAGCTTTGGAACCAAAGGGCTGGGAAACACTTTCTGCCGAAGTTTCAATGGTTCCTCAGATGTATACTGCTGTTGATAAGGATACAGCAGCAAAGGTTAAGAAGCTTTTGGACAAACTTGAAGAAGATGATGATGTTCAGAATGTTTGGTCAACAGTTGAATATCCTGATGACTTTGAAGAAGAATAATTTCTTTTCTTAAAAAGAATTTTCTAAAAAAGAGGCGTCCTTTGGGGCGTCTTTTTTTTGTTGAAGGATAAAACTTTTGAGTGCAGCCTAGCCTGCCCTGGAGCCAGCCGAAGGCGTCTTATGCTGATTTTTGAAAAGTATAATTTTTTTTATAAATGTTTCATCTAAAAATTGTAATTTTTAGAGGCGCCATTAAACAAAAGCATAAGACCGCGCGTAAGCAAGTGGCGGAAGGGCAGTTGAAGAAAAGCGAGTATGCTTCTAAAATAAAAAAAATGAAAAAAAGAAGGGTGATTGGACTGGATCCGGGACTGGCGCATACGGGTTTTGGCATTGTGGATTTTTTTGCTGGCAAAATGCAGCTGGTCAGTTACGGCGTAATCGAAACGAGTGCGAATGATTCTCATGAAGTGCGGCTTTTGGCTTTGTATGAGCGGCTGGAGGCTGTTCTTAGGGAATTTGAGCCTGATGAAGGGGAAATGGAAACTTTGTATTTTGCAAAAAATATTTCCAGTGCCATGGCTGTTGCTGAGGCTAAGGGGGTGGCGACTTTGGCTTTGGCTAAAAGGGGTATTCCTCTTTCTTATTATACGCCGAATCAAATTAAATCTGCTGTGACGGGGACCCAGTCCAGTGACAAAAAAACGGTTCAAATGTACGTGAAGCTGCTTTTGAATTTAAAAGAGGCTCCTTCTCCAGACCATGCTGCCGATGCTCTGGCGGGGGCTATTACTCATTTGCATGCAGGCGGGTCTCTTTAATTTTTTGCTTTATTTTGATATATTGATTTTATGTTTAATTCTCTGTATGGAAGAATCAGTCAAAAACTTCCGCAAAAATTGTATCTTGAAACGAATGGTATTGAATGGGATTTAAATATCCCGGATTCTTCTTTGGAAAAATTACCGCCAGTTGGTCAGGAATGCCGGGTTTATGTTTATTTACAGCACACGGATTCTTTGATGAATCTTTTTGCTTTTGCCAGTGAAAGTGAGCGTTCCCTTTTTTTTGATTTGCTTAAGGTGGATGGAGTGGGGCCAAAGGCTGCTGTAAAAATTATGTCTTCTTTGGATTCACAGCGTCTTATTGAAATTCTTGATTCTGGTGATTTAGCTGCTTTGGAGAAAATTCCGGGTGTGGGAAAAAAGACGGCGCAAAAAATGCTTTTGCAGCTGAAGGGAAAACTTTCTTTGCAGGATGAAGATGTGATTGTTGTAAGGCAGAAAAATATTCCATACCAGGCGGTTATTACGGCTCTTCTTCAAATGGGTTATGAAAAAAGAATGGTAGAAGATGTTGTTTCTAAGATTGCAAATGATGCTTTAGCCGATTCTGCTTTTTCTGCCTTGAGCGAATCTGAAAAAGAGGATGCTGTTTTTAAAAGGGCTATTGTTGCTCTTGCCCAGTAGACCGGAGTTTTTTAGATGAATAAGAGTGTTAATGCAAAAAGCCACTATCCTAAGGCAAATAATATTGAAGATGACATGAATATTGTTTCTCAGCTTTCACAAAATGTCAGTCAGGCTTTGGGTATGAAGTCTGGTTCCACAAAAATTGTAAGGGCGGATGAAAATATTTTTCAAAATGAAAATCATTCTTTTATGAGGGGTGAAAAAAATGGCCTGGATGATGAGGGGGAAGCTTCTTTAAGACCAAAATCTTTGAAAGAATTTACAGGCCAGCCCAGCATAAAAGAAAATCTTGGTCTTTTTATAGATGCGGCCCGCGAAAGACAGGAAGCTTTGGATCATCTTTTTTTGATAGGACCGCCGGGTTTAGGAAAGACTACTCTTGCACAAATTACAGCTATGGAATTAGGGGTGGATTTTAAAGTGACAAGTGCGCCTGCCTTGGACAAGCCGAAGGATTTGGCAGGAATACTTTCTACGATTACACCTAGAACTGTTTTTTTTATAGATGAAATTCATCGCTTAAAGCCTGCCATAGAAGAAATGCTTTACATTGCCATGGAAGATTATGAACTTGACTGGGTGATAGGTCAGGGGGCTCAGGCCAGGACGGTCAGAATTCCTATTCCTCATTTTACTCTTGTTGGCGCTACGACAAAAGCGGGAATGGTTTCTTCGCCTTTAATCAGCCGTTTTGGAATTATACAGCGTTTTAATTTTTACAGCCGTGAGGAACTGGCAAAAATTATTAAAAGGTCAGCTGTGATTTTGAATGTGAAAATTTCAGATGCGGCTGCTTTAAAAATAGCAGATGCTTCAAGAGGAACCCCCCGCGTTACGAATAGAGTTTTGCGAAGGATGAGGGATTTTGCTCAAGTAAAAAAATCTCCTGAAATCACTCTTGAAATTGTAGAAGCAGGGCTTGAGCGTCTTGGTATAGACAGTCTGGGACTTGAGCGTTACGACAGGGAAATTCTTTTGGCCATAATGAATAAATTTGGTGGAGGTCCAGTTGGGGCTGAAACACTGGCAATTTCTATTGGAGAGTCCATGGACACTCTTGAAGATTACTATGAACCTTATTTGATTCAGTGTGGTTTAATCCAGCGTACGCCTAGGGGCAGAATTGTTACCCAAAAGGCTTACCAGCATCTTGGAATTGAAATGAAGAATATGAAGGAAGGAAAAGATAATGAAACTCAGCGACTTTTATTTTGATTTGCCACAGGAACTTGTTGCACAAAAACCTTCTGGCCAGAGGGGAAATGATCGCCTTATGTTATTGGGAAGAAATGATGGCAGGGTGGAACATCACTTAATGCAGGATTTGCCTTCTTTAATTGATGACGGCACTTTGATGATTTTTAACAACAGCCGTGTAAGAAGAAGCCGATGTTATGCAATAAAAGAATCTACTGGCCGCGAAACGGAATTTCTTTTTTTGAATCAGACAAGTCCGGAAGGTGACACTTGGCTGGCCATGGTTAAGGGAGCAAAAAAAGTAAAAGACGGAAATGTTTTTAAATTTGCAGACGGCAGCCTTGGAGAAATTCTTCATGATGATGAAAATGAAGGCAGCGAATTTAGAACAGTAAAATTTAATTTTAGAATTACAGAAGACTGGTTTGAAAAAAATGGCCATATTCCCCTGCCTCCTTACATTCGCCGCGAAGACACAGAAGTGGACAGTGAAAGGTACCAGACTGTTTACGCAAAAGAAACAGGAAGTGCTGCCTGTCCGACTGCCGGCTTGCACTTTACCCAGGAAATGCTTGCTGCCCTTAAGGCAAAAGGTCTTGATCTTGAATGGATTACCCTGCATGTGGGACTTGGAACTTTTTTGCCTGTCCGTGAAGAAAATATTGAAGATCACAAAATGCATGAAGAACTTTATACAGTTCCTTATGATGTTGCAGATAAAATCAATAAGGCAAAAGTTGAAGGACGAAAAATTCTTGCAGTAGGAACTACCAGCGTCAGGACTTTGGAAAGTGCCTGTGATGAAAATGGATTAGTCATGGGGGGAACAAATAAGACTCATATTTTTATGTATCCCGGATTTAAGTTTAAAGTTGTAGATCAAATGTTTACAAATTTTCATACACCTGAATCAACTTTGCTTATGCTGGTGAGTGCCTTTTCTTCAAGAGAAAATATTATGAATGCTTACCGCCAGGCAGTCGAAGAAAAATATAGATTTTTTTCTTACGGAGATGCCATGCTGATAAAGTAATTTTACATTAGCTGCCTTAATGACATTTCCAAAAGATTAAAAAACTGGTCTTTTACAAAATTTTCATTTTCGATTTTCGGTATACTTTTTGCGTAGATTTTTTTTGCTTCGTCCATAAGATTGCCAATGCTTTTTTCGTTTAAAGGCAAGCGGGAACCTGTAATAATATTTTCAAGTTCGCTTGAGTAAAATAAAATGCTGCCTGCGAAAGCGACCCTGGCATTTGAAATTAACTGGTTTTGTATGTTTGCCAAAAATGTGAATGAAGAGGAATCTTTTGTAAAATAATTCGATGGGCCTGTTTTCTTAAAAATGCGTACTTCCCATTCATCAAGAGGAATGCGGATTTTTGTAAGAAGGGAGCCCTGCTGTATGCCGGGAAATTTTGAAATGGGGAAGGTGAGGCTTTCCTTTTTATTTTTTACTTCTACTCTTGCATTTAAAGCAGCAAGCGGGGCCCAGAGAGTGTGCTTTTGACCTTTAGCGCAAATGTTTCCGCCAATGGTTGCCATGTTGCGTATGGCAGGATCAGCAATTGAAGAAACCGCATCGAATAAAACTTCCGGAATGTTTCCTTTTCCCAATGAAAGAATTTCTGAAAGGCTTACGGCTGCTCCCAGTTCAATGTAGCGATCATGCTTTTCGCAAAGCAATAACTCTTTTGCATTTTTTATGGAAAGAGAATGTTCCTTTACTTCAGAAATTTGACTTCCACCTGCAATAATCTGCATGGAAGGAATTGTGTTTAAGTGATAAAGAATTTGGTTTACATCTTCCGCTAAATATATCGCCTTACCGCTTTCGCCTGTTTGACTTTCCATTATTTAAATCTCCTTTTGATTTTTTTGCGTTTACGGCAAAAACTATCCCGCTCAGCAAGGTACTTTTATCGCAGCAGCAGGGATGTAAATTTTTTATTGCTTCCTGTATGTGAAAATCTTTTGAAAGATCCGGATCAAGTTTTTGGTAAAGAACAGAATAGGCTGTAAAAATTTTTGCTGAGTTGCAGTAGCCGCATAATTCAATTCCAGCCTTTTTAAATCCTTCCATTATTGTTTCGTAATCAGGATTTTGCTTGAAGTGTTCAAGAGTTTCTATTTTACAGTCGCGCACTATGGCAACTGGAACTTTACAGGATTTTACAACCTGGTCATTCAGTAAAACCATGCAGTTGCCACACACGCCTTTCTGGCAGCCGCACTTTACGCTTAAAAGACCTGCCCTTCTTAAAACGGTTAAAAGGCTTTCATCACTTTCCGCTTCCACAAAAGTTTTTTCTTCATTAAGAATTATTGGAATTTTCATCTGCCTTTGCCTCTTTTTCTAAAGATTTACTTTCTTTTTGAACATGTTCGAGAGTATTTTTGTAAGAGATTGTGTCATAGATTGTATTTGTGCTTATGGGAATTGTGTTGATTGAACAGTTCAGTGCTTGATTCAATGCTTCTGTGTAACTGGCAGGAATTATTTTGTAAATAACTTCTCCCAGTTTGCAGGGATTTTCATCCGATTCAATAAAAGTGATTTTGAATTTATCCACCCTGATTGTATCGTTTTGAACCAGAGAAGATAAAACTTTTTCAATATTTAACCTGACATTATTTTCAGCAGCCTTTTTGTTAAGAATTTTTCCGCATGAAAGAATAACATCCAGTTTTTTAATTTTTTCACGGAATGTGTAAGGGTCAACTTCCAGTTCAATAACAGAAAGTGCGTTGCATATGCTGTGAAAAGGTTTGCCGGAAAAAGTTTCAATGTTCCATTCATTTTTTTTCTGCACACTGATTTTGCGTTTTACCATGTAAGGAATTTTATCATCTTCCTTTCTGTGCTTCATAGCATCGCAGCATTTTGTTAAAAGTTCCGTCATAACAGAAATGTTGTTGTGAACAATTTCCGGCAGAGGAGGTTCTTCTTCTGGAGAAAAGTTTGTATTAAATTTCACCTGGCTTGTTTTAATGCCCATTAATGATGAAACAAGATTTTGCCAGATTTCCTGAATGTTTGAACTGACCGGAGAAGTGTGAATGGTTACAGAATTGTCTTTTTCCAGAGTTGTTTCAATGTATTCTTCATTCCCGTAAACTTCTGACCCGTAGTAAGAGGAACCTTCAAAAGCGCATGATAGTCCGATTCCCCGCATTGGAGAAATGTTGAAACTTTGAAAGTCCAGTTTTGAAAAATTAATATTTCTTTTTTTTGATTCAAGATTATATGCGCTCCACTTTCTGTTAAAATCACTTTTGCTGCACAATTCATCAAGCAGCTTTTGCATGTTTGAAACATTTACATCAAATGGATAAGGATTTTTTTCTTTTGCCTTTTTTGTATAGAAATTTAATTTTCTTATTTCAACAGGACTTACATGGTCAAGTTTTGAACAGATTCGGTTTAAGTGATTTTCGAATGCAAAAAATGCTGCTGCATCAATGGACTGAAAATCAATTGAAGAAGGCGGATTTTTTGAAGAAAAGGAAGTTGCAGTTATGCTCAAATTTTCTGCCTTGTAAAGGGCCGCACTTGCAATAATCAGTCTGTCAAGAATTTCTTTGGAAAATGGATTGTAAGCTCCGGCGTCTAGATCAATATCAACTTGCATTCCTAAAATTTTTCCATTTTCTGATAAACCACTTTTGTGGGTTATGGTGACAGGCTGCATTGTATTCATAAAAGCATTTTCTTCTTTTCTTGAATAAACCAGCTTGACTGTTTTTTTTGTTTTAAAGGCAGCTACAGCAACTTGACTCGCAATAATTGAATTGTACCAGATTGAATTTGTTGAAGTTGAAAGGCTTTTTGTTTTTTTGATTACAATATTTTCCGTTTTGATTTTAAGTGTTTCTGATAAAGTGTATCTTAAATTCTTAAGCCATGTTGCTGGTGTGTAAACTGTTATTTCATCCTTGTCATAAGAACAAATGGCTCCGTGAGGTTCCAGGTAGTCTGCCTGTTTTAAAGTGTATGTGTATGAAGATGTAAGAACTTTTGCACATTTTGCGAAAACCTTATCCATAGGCTCTTTGCCTTTAGCTGTCTTCTTTGAAAAGCAGGGACCCCATGTAATTTTTCTTTCTGCAAGTTTTGGAGAAAAAAGTTCCTGACTTCCAATCTTTTTTCCGCTGCTTTCATCTTTAATGTGATCAAAATATTGTTCAATAGGAGTAGTGTCAAAAATAATTTCAACTTTTTTTGCAAGATGATTCAATTCAATTTGATCAGGACCAACTAAAATTCCCAGAGGTTCTCCAAGGTAAGAAACATTTCCTTCACTAAAAACAGGAACCTTTCCTAAAGGAGTATCAATAATATTTTTTCCTGGAACATCCCGCGCTGTAAAAAGATAATATCCTGAAGGAATGTCTTGAATGGTGATAGATCTTATTATGCCTTTGTGAGTGGGACTTCTTATGATAAGAGCATAAAGTTGATCTGGAAACGTTAAATCTGAATAAAAATCATTTTGAAAACTCAAGCGGGAAGTTGCCTTTTTTAAGTAACTTTTGCTTTGTGATTTTTCAGCCTTTTGAGATTGAGCAGTTTTTTCAGACATGATACTTTTCTCCAAGTTTTTTTATAGACTCAACTGTGTAGTCAATCATCTGGTCTGTCATGTCAGGCCAAAGGGGAAGAGAAATGGTTTCTTCATATTTTTCCTGGGCGTTAGGAAATTTTTCCTCTGTAAAATCAGGGTAAAGATTTTTCCAGTAAGTAAAATGGTAGAGGGGAATAAAATGCATGCTTATTCCAATACCCATTTGCTGTAAGTCTTTAGCAAAAGTATTTCTGTTTACCTTTAACTTTGAAAGATCCAGGCGCATCAAAAAAAGATGCCAGGCATTTCCCTTTCCATCCGGCGGTAATTTTACAAAATCTAAATCCTTTAGTTTTTCAAAATATCTTTTTACATGCTCCTTTCTTTTTTTGTCAAAAAGATCTGCTTTTGAAAGTTGAACTCTGCCAATAGCCGCATTCAAATCCGGCAAATTAAATTTATAGCCGCAGTCAATAATATCATATTCCCAGCTGGCCTTGTCAGAAGTGTAGCGATCCCATGTAGTTCTGTCCATTCCATGCATACGCATGACAGTCATTCTTTTTGCAAGATTTTCATCTTTTGTGGTAACCATGCCGCCTTCGCCAGTCGTTATAGTTTTTGTTGCGTAAAACGAAAATACCCCCACATCTCCCAGGGCCCCGGCCCAACCGTCATCAGTTTTGCATGGAAAAGCATGGGCTGCGTCTTCAATAACTTTCACATTATATTTTTTTGCAATTTGATTTATTTTTTTCATGTTACACAAATTTCCTGCAACGTGAACAGGAACAATGGCAACTACATTTTTTCCTTTCGGGCTTGAAAGAATTTCTTCAACTTTTTCAGGATTAATGCTGTAGGAATCTTTTTCAATATCAGCAAAATATACATCAGCCCCAAGGTGACGTGCACAGGCAGCTGTAGAAACAAAAGTGTAGGGTGTTGTGATTACAGCTTTTCCTTTTTTTACACCACAAGCTTCCATGGCTAAAATCATTCCGCTTGTGTTTGAATTTACACAAAGAGCATATGGCAGCCCAAGTTTTTGAGCAAATTCTTTTTCAAAAGCAAGAGCTTCTTTTCCAGTTGTAAGCCAGCCGCTTTTTAAAACATTAAGGACCGCATCTTCTTCTTCTTTTTCGATTGAAGGTTTGAAAAAAGGAACTTTCATTTGTGCCTCTGCCATTATAAAACCACCTTTACTGAAGACGATAAATTT
>CAVJHV010000053.1:0-14184 GCA_963649315.1 Treponemataceae bacterium
GTACAAAAGAGTTAATAAAATATATATTCTTTTTGTTGGATATCAATTTTTTTGATTCAAAACTCTAACTTAAAACCCACTGTTATTTTAAAAAGGAGTTTATAATGGCTTTAAAGAAAACTTTTTCAAAAGACATGAAAACATGTAAGGTTACTTTTACTGTAGAAAAAGAAGCAGCACACGGAGCAAAAAAAATTACCATCGCCGGTGATTTTAATAGTTGGAGCAGCACAGAAGATGTTCTTAAAGAACACAAGGACGGCTCTTTTTCAATTACAAAAAATCTGGAAACAGGAAAGGAATACCAGTTCCGCTATCTCTTTGATGAAAAGCACTGGGAAAATGACTGGAAGGCAGACAAATACATTCCGGCACCTTTTTCACACACAGACAATTCTGTAGTAATTTGCAGTCCAGAAGCTTAAATTCAAAGCTGCCTCTAAAAGTTACAGTTTTTACGGGCTCCCTAAAAAAGCGCTAGAAAGTTTTCCTTTTTAGCGCTTTCAATTTTTTTAAAATACAAATTTTAAAAATGCCGTGAACAGGGACAAAAAAATCATTTAAAAAAAGCCACCGGAAACTATTCCTCGCAAATTATTTTATACATAGGATTTTGTCCCGGACAAAGCTCCAGAATATTTTTTTCACATTCAAGGCGCTCGCCTGGATCATGAGTTACGTGCAGTAAAGTTGTAGTTCCTGTTGCAGCCACCCTCTTTAACAGTTCAAGAATTTTGTCCCTGTAGTTTTCATCCAGACCGTGGCAGGGTTCATCTAAAATCAAAAGGCGGGGCATTTTTACCGCAGCACGCAAAATTAAAACGGCCCGCTGTTCCCCATAACTTAAAGAAGAAAAACTTTCACTTTCTCTTCCTGCAAAACCTGCCAGTTTCAGCCATGCCCTGGCAGTTGCCCTTTCAAAATCCGAAGCCTGCTGGTAAAGACCAATGCTGTCATAAAATCCAGAAACAATTACATCCTGCAATTCCGTACCGCCAACCATCCTGTATTCAACATGCAAACGGTAACTTACAATTCCCAGCTGTTTTTTTATGTCCCAGATTGTTTCTCCGGACCCACGTCTTTTTCCAAACAAAAAAACTTTTTCACGAAAGACCTGCATGTTGTCTCCCGTAATCAATTCCAGCAAAGTCGTTTTTCCAGAACCATTTGGCCCACGGATAAACCAGTGCTTTCCCCTTTCAACCAGCCAGTTCAAATTTACCAGAACATGGTGGTCCCCCCAGCCCACATTCACATCTTCAAATTTTATCAATTCATCTGGCACAGGATCACAATTAATTTCTTCTGTCAAAGACTGACTTTCTTTCCTGATGCGGTCCAGTTCCAAAAGAAAAGTTTCTTTTTCCTTTTTTAATTTTTTTTCATCAGCAAGTTTTTTTTCTTTCATCCTTTTTTCGTATTCATTTCTAGGACCGTCAAAAGAAATTTTACCATCCGAAAATTCAAGCACCTTGTTTATGGCAGAAGGAATTTCATGCCAGCGTTCCATGCACAAAATTACGCAAGGCAGATTTTCATTTTCTTTGCCGCAGGAACTTTTCTTTTGAACAAGGGCGTCAAAAAAATCCAGCAAAATCTTTCTTGAACTGGCATCCAGGCCGGCAAAAGGATCGCTCAAAATCAAAAGCTTAGCACCAGACAGCAAAGCCCTGCACAAAAGAGTCCTGCGGATTTCACCCGTAGACATGTAGCGCAAACCCCGGTCCAGAATTTTTTCCACACCGCAAAGTTTAACATATTCATTATTTTCCAAAGACCATGCCACATCCGGCAAAGGAACCCCCTTTTTACTGTCCCCGCCCAAAACTTCAGCAATATACTGGCGGCCAGACCGACCGGGATCATCCTTATTCATATATTCGCTTTCGTCACGCTCACGCTCTTCTTCAATCAAAGCAGCCGCTTCTTCAAGCGAAACCAGCGCCACCGAATTTTCAAAAAGCGAAAAGTAAGAAGAAAAATTTCTGGCCTTCCCATCCTGCTTGAAGGAAACTTCATTAGGCACAAATTTCAGCCGTCCGGACAAAGCCTTTACAAAAGCCGCCTTGCCGCCGCCATTAGCCCCAGTCACAAGATAGGCGTCCCCATCCTTCAAAGTAAAATCAATTTCCTTAAGATAAATTTTATTTGCATCCTGAACAGAGCAATTTTCACAGTCAATCAAATTCATTTGCCAAAAATATAGCACTTTATCTTTTTTTTGAAAGCACCTTTTTCCCGCCCCGGATTTTTATTTTTTTTTAAGCATACCGTCTTTCCTTTTACGGCCCTTGCAGCCTTCGCTATCGCTCATCACCCACGGCTTTCGCCATGGGTGACTCTGGGCTTTCACGGCCGGCTATGCCTGTTTTGAAAAGAAAGGCTGCTTTCGTAAATTGATTGCGCCTGCCTTCGTAGCACAGACATACTGTTTTAAAATAGGAGTGGCTGCTTTCGTACAGTAAAGTTTTTTTTGTGATATTTTTCACATAAATTTCTAAAATTTCCCAAAAAAATCAATGAAATTCCAAAAAAATCATGAAAAAATTGCGAAAAAGTAAAAAAATCCCTTGCACAAGGCATTTTCTGGCGGTAAAATCAAAACAGAAATGTGAAATTGTTGTGATAAAAATCACAGAAACGAAAGGAAAAGATGAAAATTATCCCTGAACCTGCAAAAAGAAGGCTTGTTCTTTTGCAAAGACTTTTGTCAACTTACACAGAAAAAACAATTACTTCTCAAAAAATCCAGGAACTGGGACTTTGGTCAGCGTCTGTTGCCAGGCGGGACATTTCTCTTTTGGAATTAAACTGCGGTGATGCAAAAGGCTACAAGGTTGACGAATTGCGATCTGCAATCATCAGCGCCCTGTCACTCAAAATTGAAGATAAAAAATGCTGCATTGTAGGGCTGGGACGTCTGGGCCAGGTACTTTTGGACAGTAAAGATCTTTTTAACTCGACTTTTAAAATTGTTGCAGGCTTTGATTCAAGCGTTAACCGCACAGAAGTTATCCGCTCATCATTTCCACTTCACACAACAACCAGTCTGGAAAAGGTCATTCGGGAAGAAGGCATTTCATACGCCATTCTTTCCACCCCAAAAGAAGAAGCCCAGCTTATGGCAGATAAACTTGCTTCAAGTGGCATAAAAGGCATTGTGAATTTTACACCATGCGTGCTTACCCTTCCGCCATCCGTTAAAGTGGAAAACGCGTCGCTTTTGACTTGCCTTGAAATGCTGTCCGCAACAGTTACATCGTAAAAAACTGAACTTAAGACTGCCTTTAAAAATCAAATCAAAAGGCACTTAAAATCAGAATGAAAATAATTATTTTAGAAACTTCGCCAATGCGGAGTTTTAAAAGGAGTGTATATGTCTAGAGTTTACAATTTTAGTGCAGGTCCATCTTGCCTGCCGGAAGAAGTTTTAAAAGAATGTGCCGCAGAAATGCTGGATTACAAAGGCAGCGGTCAGTCTGTTATGGAAATGAGCCACAGGTCAAAAGTTTTTGAACCAATCATTCAGGACGCAGAAGCAATGGTCAGAAAACTGATGAATGTTCCGGAAAACTACAAAATCTTATTTTTGCAGGGCGGCGGTTCAACTCAATTTGCAATGGTTGCAGAAAATTTAGGAATCCACACAGGCAGGGCGGCTTACATTGAAACAGGTGTCTGGGCAAAAAAAGCTGCCGCTGAAGCAAAGCACCTGGGCCTTGCCGTAGACATCATTGCCTCTTCAAAAGACAAGGGGTATTCCTACATTCCAAAAGTAGAAAAAATTCAGGGCGACTATGATTATGCCTACATTTGTTTTAACAACACAATCATGGGTACCCACTACGAATACATTCCGGACACAGGAAACATTCCTTTAGTTGCAGATATTTCTTCATGCGTTCTTTCTGAAGAACTGGATGTTTCAAAATTCGGTCTGCTCTTTGCAGGTGCACAAAAAAATCTTGCACCAGCCGGAGTTACACTGGTAATCATTCGCGAAGATTTAATTACAGAAAATCCTCGTCCGGGCACACCAACAATGCTTACATACAAAACACATGTCGATGGCGAATCAATGTACAACACTCCTCCATGCTACACAATTTATGTTCTTGGAAAAGTTTTGCACTGGATTGAAAAAAATGGCGGCGCTAAAGGCATTCACAAGTTGAATGTAGAAAAGGCTTCTTACCTTTACGACTACCTGGATTCAAGTGACTTCTTCCGCGCAACAGCAGAAAAGGGCAGCCGTTCGTTGATGAATGTTCCTTTCCTTACAAAATATTCTACAGGTGCAGATGACGAAGAATCAAAAGCAAAGGAAAAGGAAATCAATGACAAGTTTGTAAAAGAAGCTGCCGCAGCTGGTCTTGTAAACCTTAAGGGCCACCGCCTTGTTGGAGGAATGAGAGCTTCCATCTACAACGCAATGCCTCTTGATGGAGTAAAGGCCCTTGTTGAATTCATGAAAAAATTCGCAAAAGAAAATTAATTTTTACGGGGATTTAATTTCCCAAAAACTTTTTTATCAAAGAGGAAACTATGTATAAAATTCAAACACTTGACAGAATAAGCGCACTTGGACTGGACAACTTTCCGCGCGAAGAATATGAAATTGCCAGTGAAATCGTAAACCCGGATGCAATTCTTGTACGTTCACATGACATGCTTTCCATGGAATTGCCAAAATCAGTAAAGGCTATTGCCCGCGCAGGAGCTGGAACAAACAACATTCCTGTAAAAGATTTGGCACAAAAAGGAGTAATTGTTTTTAACACGCCTGGTGCAAACTCTAATGCAGTCAAGGAACTGGTAATTCTGGCCCTGCTTCTTGCCAGCCGTCCGGTTATTGCTGCCAACAAATGGGTTGAAAGTGAACTTAAAGGAAAAGGTGCAGACATTGCAAGTCTGGCAGAAAAAGGCAAAAAGAATTTTATTGGACAGGAAGTTAAGGGAAAGACTTTGGGCGTTATTGGACTTGGAGCAATTGGTGCTCAAGTTGCAAACACAGCAGTTGAACTGGGCATGAATGTAATCGGTTACGACCCATTCCTTTCTGTAGATGCAGCCTGGAGTCTTAACCGTGAAGTAAAGCACGCAGAAACACTGGATACAATCTTTACAAAATCAGACTACATCACAGTCCATGTTCCTGAAACACCAGACACAAAAGGTTTAATCAACGCACAGTCCATCCGCACAATGAAAGACGGAGTCAGGATTATAAACTTAGCCCGCGGCGGACTTGTAAACAACGAAGATGTAATTGAAGCAATCAATTCAGGAAAAATTGCTGCAATGATTACAGACTTCGCTGCAGAAGAATTGCTTGGAAATGAAAAAGTAATTTGTCTGCCACACTTGGGTGCTTCAACTCCAGAAGCAGAAGACAACTGTGCAGTTATGGCTGTAAAAGAATTGCGTAGCTTTCTTGAAACAGGTGCAATCAAAAACAGCGTAAATTATCCTAAATGCAAAATGGACACACCAATCCCTGAAGGTGGCACAAGACTTTGTATTGCCCACAGAAATGTTCCAAACATGATTGCATCTTATACATCAGTTTTGGGAAATGCCAAATTAAATATTTCCGGAATGATTGACCAGAACCGCAACGAAATTGCCTATTCTTTAATTGATGTAGATTCAAAAGTAGAAGAAAGCGTTCAGCAGGAACTGGAAAAAATTGAAGGCGTAATCAACGTAAGACCGATTTACAATTAATGTTTTTAAAAAAAAAGGCGGCTGTCTGTGAAAGAGGCTGCCTTTTTTTATGCGGAGGAATTTACGAAAGCGGTGAATGTTTATGGAAAGGAGAGGCTGCTTACGAAAGCGGTGAATGTTTACGAAAAGCGCTGGCTGTTTACGAAAGCAGTGCGTGTTTACGAAAGCAGTGCGTGTTTACGAAAGCGGTGAATGTCTACGAAAAGGGCTGCCTGTTTACGAAAGCGATGCCTGTTTACGAAAAGCCCCCCCTCGACAGCCCCATCCCCATTCAAAAAAATCCTACCACCTGTATTCCAGTCCAAAATAAAAATAATTATTAAAGACATTTGTAAAAGCTGCTACCCAGTCGCTTTTGTAAGCGGCCAGCAAAGTTTCTGCGCTGGAATATACATGGCCGTCATAAGAATATGTGCCGTCATTATTTTGCACAGTCAGACCGCCCGGGAAAAGATTTGAATCCACTCCTTTGTTTACAATATATTCCGCATCATAAGAAGCCTTTAAGGAAATGCTGCCCCAGTTGAATTTTGCCAGGGTATATTTTGCAGCCAGACCTGCCTGGAAAATATACATCTTGTGTTCCTGGTTTAAGAAATTCAAATGGTTCCAGGCAGAATCAAGGTATGTGCCGCCATCAACCATCACATGCTGATTTACGCTGCCATCCGTTGCGTAAATCATAGAATCTGCCAGCATGTAAATAAGTGCTTCATCCGTAGGCAATGTTTCCGAAGAATTCCCGTGACGGGCAAAAGCAAAATTAAATGTAAGGTCCAGATTTTTTACAGGAGAAAAATCAAATGAAGCTTTTACCATATCCGAATTCGGCATCAAAGAGGAACCAATCGAATAACCATTATTTGTGTAAGACTGATAGTTGTAAGTATTTGCAGTGATTGTCTTTTCTGCATCATCCTTGTACTGCCAGTGACTGTATGTGTAAGGCGTTACCAAAGTGTATTTTAAAGTGATATTTGAAAAAACTGAATTTTTAGGATTGAAAATAAAACCGCTTGTAAAGGCGACTCTTATTTTTGTATCAAAATTGAATTTTACTAATTCATTAAAATTCACATCATCAACAAAAATATCACTTGCCCACAAAAGTCCGTCTAAAATTCTGTAGTCAAATCTTAAACCCATTTGCAAATTGTCATCACAACCGCTAACCCCCTGAACAGCCATGTAGGCAGCCGGAATGATGTAAGAAAAATCAAAACGCTTTCCAAAAATAATATTTTCGTAATAAGAAAGTGACATTCTGTTATTGAGTTTAAAAGTCAGCTGGTGAAAAGCCAGATATTTATTTGCCATTAAACTATTGCCATCATAATTTTTTACAGCACCCAAAGCCGCGTACAACTGACTGTATGACCAGCGGGGCTGAATGACAGTAAAAGCAATGTTTGGCATGTGGTAGGCATTATCATTTAAAGAAAGTCCATCATTCAAAAAAGAACCGTAACCTATTCTGTTTAGGCCCAGCTGCACAAAAATATTATTTTTTCCTACACTCAAACTTTCATTCGTGTCCAGGTAAAATTTAAAAACCAAAATTTCAGCCGGATCCTGCAAAGTATCCGTAGACAAAAAAGAAAAGGCCGGTAAAAAACTTATTAAATAATCTTTGACGCTGCAGTTAAAACCTGCAAAGCCCACCTTGTAACCAATGCCAACTAAATCGTCAAAAAGTTCAAGGTCACCAAAAAGGCGGGGGCACAAAAGGCCTGAAAAATACGCACCGGTATCGCTTTCGCCGTCTGTGGCAGCAGAAATGTCAGCGGCACTTGCAGGATTTGAAGCATAAACATTAACGCTTACCCCTGCTTCAAAAGAAGCATTAAAAGGCTTGCCTGTTAATTCCTTATAATATTCTTCAGCCTTAAAAGCTTCACTTTTCCAGTCACAGTCAATCACTTCCAGCAAAATATTTTTTATGACATTGTAAGGATAAGGCCTTAACGGAGGCAGATTTTCAACAATCCCAAAAGACTGCCACCTTTGTGCATCCTTATAAAAATTGTGACTTGGATCTGCAGTCATTTGACCAAAAGCAAAAGACGTAAAAGTTAAAAAGAAAAATGTCAGGCAAAATCTTACAATTCTTTTCTTCATAAAAACCTCAAAAAAACTAAAGTAAAAAAGCGCAGACACAAATTCTCCGAAAAAATTATTTCATTTTCATAGTTGCCTCTAAAAATTGCAATTTTTAGAGGCTCCCTTTATAAAACCTTTAGCAAATTTAGTCAAATCACACCGCAAAGACAAAGCCGCTTCAGGTCCGCATGCAAACTGTCCTTCAATATTATCATTATTAAAGACAAAAACAAAAGCACCCTGACCGACAATCTGGAAATAATCATTCACTTTGTAAGAAGCACGAATGGCAGCCCTGTTTAAATATTCGGGAATTCCAGAAGGGCACTTTAGCGCCTGCCTTCTTTTAGCTTCAGCCTGCTTGTCCGCATCAGAACTGCCCCTTGGATAAGGCCATGCGGAAGGATCAGACAGCTGGCCCGTTACGTGACCGCCCCAATCCAAAGACTCAAAAACATTAGTAGCAGAATATTCCCCAGCCGCTTTAAATAAATAATTAAAGTTTACGGACCAGCGGTCATTGCATTCGTAACCACCATTAAATTCAGCAGCAATAGTGTCAGGACCAAAAGGGCTTCCCACCCATTCGTAAAAAATCCCCATGTCACCAATATTTTCGCGGTAAGTCCTTACCAAAGACCATGAAGGATCTTCTTTTATATAAAGATAAGGCTGGGCATAATAACCTTCCAGCCAAAAGTGCAAATTGCCATTTTTTACAGGCACATAACTTTCCAGGCCCAGCTGAAATCCCAAAGCATTAGGAGTGCAATCGTTAGGGAAATTTTTTAATTCATACTGAGTCTGAAATTGATCCTGGGCATACAAAGCATAAAGCCTTACATTCTTCACAGGCGTAAAGGCAAATTTCAAACAAAGGTAAGCGCATGTGCCGCCTTCACCACCATCACCAGTATAATCAAGCCAGGGAGTCATTCCATGGTAAACAGTCAGCGGATTTAAAAAGCGCAGTTCCAAAGGAGCTGCAACCAGAATACTTTCCATTGCGCTAAAATGAATCTTATTAAAAAATCTGAAATCCAGAATGTGGGAATACATATACTTGTCCACATTCAGTTCAGTCACATTCATATTGTATTTTATGTTTGGAGAAAAAATTTCCAGGTTAGCCCAGGCCGCCCCAGACATGTAGTCACTGAAAATCACACTGCCCGAAAGACTGCGGCCAATATTCTGCTCCCCCATTCCAATCCTGAAATTCAAAGCCGTATTCGAAGGCAAGTCCACCCCTAAAGACAAGTAACCATTGTCCGGAAAATTAATATCAAAATCACCAGCCGAAAAAGGAATATTACAAAAAGTCCCGTTCCTTTCCATAGCGCTCCTGTTTTGCTGCAAATTAAGAGTAGTACTCATAGTAAGAATATCACCCAAAGACAAAGCCACAGGAAAAGACAAAAGAGGCTCTTTTGAATAGCGGTTGTAAGTCCATGCCAAATCATCATTAGCCTTGTAGTAGCCTTCCAGATTTAGAGCAGCCCCCGCGCCGGCAGAAAAAATTCCACTGGTAAAAGAAAAATTTTCTTCCGCAAAGTAAGACAAAATTTTATCGTAATGAAATTTGCAATTTTCATTTAAAGAATCATAATCATATTCAGAAAGCAAAAGTTCAATTTCCGCAACAGACAAAGGCGCATTATCCGAAAAATCAACTTTGCCATTTTGAATAGCCAGAAGCTGCAAAGAATCATAAACCCAGCTGCCACTTTTAACCAGTTCCCTCTTGTTGCGTCCCCCTGCCCAAAGCGCCGCCGTCAAAAGAAAAGCCACAAAAGCAAAAAAAGTTTTTCTAAAAGCCATTCAAACCTCCGCAAAAAGCATTAAAATTTTATCACATTTTTTTTCTTTTTACAATTTTGAAGCACACCGACTTTTCTTTAACGGCCCTTGCGTGGCTCGGCTGTTCGCCTCGGTGCTTCGCACTTTGCCTTCGGCAAACCACTACACGGCCGGCTAGGCTGGTTTGAATTAGAGTGATTTCTTTTGTAAAGGGAGCCTTTTTTATTGGGGTTTTAGGGGCAGAAAATTTTGGGCATTCTTTTTTTAGAAAATATATGGAATAAAAAACACTGCCCCTAGGAGAGGGGGTAGCGAAAGACACGACAAAGCGGAGCAAGTGGCAAAGTTTACTTTGCCACTTGTGCAGCGACTCGTGGCTGCAGCGAGGGGCAGGCGCCCCTTTAAAAATTCTTTTTCTTGAAAAGCATAAAATTTTTTGTTAAACTGAACTGGTAAAATTACTTTTATTTTTTCGTAAGGAGGCACTAAATGGATAGTGGCAGTTCGGGGTATAGACAAGTCATTAATCTGACAAAGGGCCTTCTTTTTTGGAAAGACTAAAGTGTGCATTATGATGATTTTTACTACCCTTTTTTCAACCGATTATTAATCTGGCAATTATCAATTAAGCAGACTTTCTTTCGTAAAAAGGCCCTGGAATTTTTATCTTAACTAAAGGGGCAAAAAATGATTACTTACTGGCAGCAGGAAGACGGAAAGTTAGTTAAAAAGGATGAAGAAGAGCTTAACAGAAGAATGAAAACCTGGGTTGACGCCCGCATGGTTACCCGCGACGATATTGTTGAGCTGGAAGAAAAGTTTAATATTGAAAGCGAAAATATTCTGGATGTTTTGGACCCGGATGAACTTTCGCGTATTGAATACAACGAAGACAAGGATTATACGCTTACTATTATGCGTCTGCCGGTTTTTTCTCCGGGGGATGATATTCCTTATTTTTGCGCACCGCTTGGAATTATTACTAAGGGAAATCTTTTTATTACCATCTGCTGGACTGACTGCGAAGTGCTGAAGGATTTTGCGGCCAACAGAATTCGCGAACTGTCTTTAAATGACTTTCCGGCTTTTACCATTCGTTTTATGAGCCGGGCGGATTTGACTTATCTTCGCTACCTTAAAGAAATTAACCGCAGGGCAACTACTATTCAAAATGAAATGCTGCGTTCTGTTCAAAACAGGGAACTTGTTCAGCTTTTGAATATTCAAAAGTCACTTGTTTATTTTGCGACTTCCCTTAAAAGTAACCAGATGCTGCTGGAAAAATTCCGCAAGACAAAACTTTTTAAACTTGATGAAGAAGATGTTGACTGGCTGGATGACGTGGAAATTGATAACAGGCAGGCTATGGAAATGGCTGACACCTATACAAACATCATGGCGCAAATGAATGATTCTTTTTCTTCGGTTTTGTCTAACAACTTAAACATTGTGATGAAGACGATGACTGCCTGGAATTTAGTTTTGATGCTGCCGACTTTAGTGACCAGTTTTTTTGGTGCCAATATTCCTCTACCCTGGAGTGGAGAAAGGGGCTGGAAGTGGATGGGGGTTGTGGCTCTTTCCGGAATTTGTATTCTTACTGCCATCATGGGCTGGTTTTTGTTTATGAAACACAAGTTCAATACTTTTGATGAAAAAAAGAAAGTTGTAAAGTTGAACCAGCACAGGGCCGCAAGAAAAGAAAAAAAGGTTATGGCAAAGGTTGAAAAGGCGGCTGAGCGTTACGAAAGGCTTTCTGCTATTGCGGAAGAAAAAAGCAAAATCAAGGCAAATCTTTCTAAGGCTTTAAGTTCAAAAAGTTCTGCTAAAGATGAAAAGGCTGAAAAAAATGAAAAGACCGGGAAAAGTGAAAAGCTTTTAAAAATAGAAGATGGTCTTGAAAAAGAATCTATTGATGAAGAAAGCATTTTGCTGGACGAAAAGAAAAAAAACTCCAGTAAGGCTAAGGGGAAGTCTTCTGGGCATAAGAAGAAATCTTCCAAGAAGAAGAATGCTAAAAAGAAATGAGAGGGAGTCTGGGGGAGAGGGCTGCTTTCTTAAAGAGGATGCGGTTTTTGGGAGAAGTATTTATTTCGTAAACAGGTGGCGGTTTTGTTTAGAAATATTTGTTTCGTAAACAGGCGCGGTTTTGAAAAGAAATGTTTATTTCGTAAACGGTTTCCCAAAAAAATGAAACAAAGGTTGCCTTAGGTGGTTTACAATAAAGAGGTTTGGAAAAAAATATGAAAAGAATTTTTAAAACTACATTTGTTTTTTTATTTTTACTTTTGTCTTTTTGCGCATATTCTCAAGCCGGGGATTTTACCGGAATTGATATGGTGAAATTTGAAGCGACAAATGCAAAGACAAATTTAATTGAATACAATATTGGCGAATCTTCGGGATACGCAAAATCCAAAAGATATTTAAAATCTTTTTACATGAACCGCTACGAAACAACTTATTCTTTGTGGTACAAGGTAAGAAAGTGGGCAACTGCAAACGGTTACACTTTTAAAAATCCAGGGCAGGAAGGAAGCATGGGTGCCAGGGGCAGGGCACCATCTGATTACTATTCAAATCAGCCTGTTACTGCTGTCAGCTGGTACGATGCAATTGTCTGGTGTAACGCTTTAAGTGAAATGGAAGGCCGCAAGGCATGCTATTCTTATGACGGGGACATTTTGCGGGATTCAAGTGATACGGCCCAGTGTGATCTGGCTGTATGTGACTGGGAGGCCGATGGCTATCGTTTGCCAAGTGAAGCTGAATGGGAATACGCTGCCAGAAAAACAAAATCCGGTTTGCAGAGGGGAAACCTTGTTAGCGGTCAGGTAAACGAAAAGGGTGAAAGCGATGAAAGCATTCCTGGTGGAGAACTTGCATGGTACTGCGATAACGCTGATTCAAGCCACGTAGTTGGAATTGCGGGCACTCCTTTTGCTAAAGAAAATACGCCTGAACCAGGCAGCGGTAATCCAAATGGTGCCGGTCTTTTTGATATGAGCGGAAATGTTTTGGAATGGTGCTGGGACTGGTTTGATGATTACCGCGATGTAAAAAAGAATGAACTTTACTACGGACCGCTTTTTGCTTCCGAAAGGGTGATGAGGGGTGGAAGTTATTCCCCTTACTCAATGTTTATTTTTGCAGGCGACCGTTATTCTTTTGACCCTAACGAATTTTACGAATACCAGGGCTTTAGATTTTGCACTTCTTTTTAGGCTTTAGTTTTTTATAAAAAAAATCCTAGCAAATTCGGGGTGACATGGTGTGTCACTCTAAATTTGTCTGGGGACATGTGAAAAAATTGTGTCTTACTTTGGCTAAATATTTTCCAGCGCTGCTTTTAAGGCAGCGTTTTCTTTTTTTGTGCCGATTGTAATTCTTACAAAATCTTCTATGCCAGCTGTGTTAAAGTGGCGGATTAAAATGCCTTTTTCTTTAACGCTTTCGTAAATTTTTTGTCCGCTTGTGCCTTCTTTTTTTGCAAAGATAAAATTAGTTTTACTGTCTATTACAAACCAGCCTTTGTTCCTTAAAAAATCAACAAGGGAATCTCTTTCGGCTGCTACGATTTTTGCATTTTTTGCGTAGTAGGAAATTGCCCTGCATGAAGCGATGGCAGCCTTTTGTGTTAAAAAATCTACCGGAAAATGATTAAAACTGTTTTTTACGGTGAAGACGGATTTTATGAGGGCCGGGTTTGAAACAATGTAGCCTAAGCGCTGGCCTGCAAAAGACATGCTTTTTGAAAATGTTCTTACGATCACAAGATTGTCAAAATCTTTTAAAAGAGGAATGGCACTTTGACCGCCAAAGTCGCAGTAGGCTTCGTCCACAACAAAGACTTTATCTTTTGGGGCGCGGGAAAGCATTTCTTTTATCTGGTCGCGCGAAAGTGAAAGGCCTGTTGGTGCGTTTGGGTTTGCAAATATTATAGAAGAATTATTTTTATTTGCTTCTTCCAGTATTTTTTCTTTGTCCAGTGTCCAGTCATTTTTCAGCGGAATTTTTTGCATGGGAATGTTGTAGTAGCCGCAATAAACCGGATAAAAGCTGTATGTGTGTTCCGGTAAAATTAACGGGCGGTCGCTGTCAAAAAATGTGTAAAAGACAAAAGATAAAACTTCATCTGAACCGTTTCCACAAAAAATATTTTCTTCTGTAAGTTCAAAGGGAAAGGCGTCTTCTTTTGATGGCTGGCAATTTTTGCCTTCACATTTTGCATTGCACAAAACGGCTCCGCTTTTGTTCAGCATTTGTGCAATTTCTTTTCTAAGCAGAAGTGAGTCTGGGTCCGGGTAAAGGGCAATTTTTTTCCGCTGATTTTTTGCTGCTTTTGAAATGGCACGGACAACGCTTTTGTGGGGTGGAAAAGGGTTTTCGTTTGCGTTTAATTTTATGTAGTCTCTGTCTTTTGGCTGTTCACCTGGAATGTAAGGGTGAAGGCTTTCTAATCTTTTTGATAGCATACAGGTCCTCTGAAAAATTTTTTTCTTATTATATCCAAAAAAAATTCTTTGTGGAACATTTTTTGACCAGCTTTATTTT
>CAVJHV010000054.1:0-14181 GCA_963649315.1 Treponemataceae bacterium
GTTTAACAAAAGGAATGGAAAGAGAAAATTTTTGTATGTAAAAGGACGGATCTAAAAGATTTACTTTGGAAAAATTTTCAAGATTGTGGTTTGTAAGCAAATAGAAAAATCTTGCAAAAAAGTTAACAAAATTTTCTGCAAAAGTAATAATTGAATTTATATTTACAGCACACAAAAGTCCTGCCGGCAGCCCCATTAAAATTCCACCCAAACCGCAGGCCAAACCTGTTAAGACAAATGCAAGGGTGATGCCAGAAGATGAAGCGCCAGTACTTTTTAAAATAGCAATTTCTTTTTTTCTTTCCATCACAAGCATGACTAAAGCCGAAGCAATATTTACGCTTGCAACTATTACAATCAAAATCATAATAAGCAAAAGCAAAAGCTGGGTGGAAGAAAAATTTGCATATTGAGAAGAATTTAATTCTTTCCAGGAGTAGGCATTTGCATAATCGATTGAAGGTCCCTTTCCAAAACCGGCAATTTCATATTTTAAATCCTGCTGGATTTTATAAAGTTCTTTGCTGAAAGGATTTGCGGTAGTTATAGAAATTAAATACTGGGCAGAATTTACAGACATTATTTCAAAAGCCTTTTTAATTGGAATGAAAACCCATAAGGCATCAAGTTCCTGGTAACCGGAAGAAACAATCCCAACAATTTTATAAGAGGAATATTTTGGAATGATTGTACCGCTGGAAGAAATTGCAACATTAATTATTCTAAGAGTATCCCCTGCATGCAAGTCTAATTTTTTTGCAAGGTATTCACCGATTATGCAGCTGGAAGAATCTGTCATAAGGGTGCCGCCTTCAACAAGTGTAAACAGATTTTCATAATTTTTATTTTTCTTAAAGATTTCAGGATCCACACCACGAAGAGTCGCCCCGCTTCTACCCAAAGAGGAAACTGCAAGTGCCGTTCCTTTTATTTCAGGTAAAGCAGTTTCTACTCCATCAAGACAAAGCATACGGTCAGCAACAGAAATAAAATCATCATAGTTTTTTATGATTTGAGATCTTGCGGAAAAGCGAATTTCCAAATCGCCTGAAGAAAGGCCAATGATTCTTCCCATCATGCCTTCTATCATTCCGTCAGAAACTACTAAAACTGAGACCAAAGGAATCAAACTAATTCCAATACAAAGCATTGCTCCCAAAAGGGATTTTCTGCCGTGCCGCTGGTCACTTGATTTATCCCTTGAAAAAATTAATTTTCTTGCATATAAAAAAGCTGCTCTTACATTCATTTTTTTGCCTCTACCAGGGAAGCGTTTTCTATGTAATAAGTGACGTCACCTTTTTTAGCAATATTCATATCGTGAGTTACAAGGATTAAAGTTTTTTTATAACGGTCAGCCATATCAAATAAAAGATCTGAAATTAAAGCGGCATTTTGCGGATCAAGATTTCCAGTTGGTTCGTCAGCAAGAATAATTTTTGGATTATTTATAAGACTTCTTGCAACAGCAACCCTTTGCCTTTCGCCACCAGATAATTGTGAAGGCAAATGGTCAGCCCTGTTTTCAAGATTTACATCTTTTATCAACTGCCAGGCTTTTTCCATAGCTTCTTTTTTAGAAAGGCCTGCAATGTAAGCCGGTAAAAAAATATTTTCCAAAGCAGTAAAATCTTTTAAAAGATAATGAAATTGAAAAATCAAACCTAAGGATTTCTGGCGGTAAGAAGTAAGTTCTTCTTCATTCATGGAAGAAATTTCCTGACCGTCAAAAACTACACAACCGGAACTTGCATTATCAAGCCCGCCAATAATATTTAAAAGTGTAGATTTTCCGCTTCCACTTTTTCCAATTATGACGCACTTACAACCTTCTTCAAGTTCCATATTTAAATTTTTGAGGATTGTAAGATTTCCACTTTCAGCAAAAAAAGTTTTTTCAAGATTTGTGATTTTTAAAATACTACTCATTTCTAAGCACCTCTGTAACTGTCATTTTAAAAATTTTTCTTCCCGCAAAATAAGAAGCCAGGACGGCAGAAAAAATCCCAAAGAAAACTATAAAAATAATTTCTCCTGCCTGCATTCTTGCCGGAATATTTGAATAAATTCGAAACATTTGATTTTCATTTATGTAGTCAAGATAAGCCGGGTTAAATAAAGCCGTAAAAATATATTGAAAATAATACTGCAGTTTTGAAAGGATTATAAAAACAGTGTGCATGTTTACAGTAAGAAAAATTCCTGAAATGAGGCCCCATAATGCTCCTTTTATTCCAGTCGTAAGCCCTTTTAAAATAAAAACCAGCTGCACGTGAAGGCGCCTTGCTCCCAGGGCAGACAAAATTGCAATTTCCTGGCTGCGTTCAAAAACCATGCGCCTCATTCCGTTGTAAATGTTTACTGCAACAACCAAAAAAATCAAAAGAACTAAAAGCATCATGATATTTTTTTCAACCCTTAGGGCTCCAAAAAATGAGCGGTTGTATTCCCGCCAGCTCTGGCAATCCCCGTCAGGAAATTTTTCTTTTATTTCTTTTACAAGCAGCTGATCACTGTTGTAATTTTTTATTTTGATTCCGTAAATTAGTTTTGCACCCTGGCCAAAATATTTTTCTCCATCTGCCAAATTTATAAAGGCATAAGTTGAATTTATATCTGCATATCCCGAAGAAAAAATTCCTGTAACATTAAAAATCCTTTCCTGAGAAATAAGACTTACATCCGAAGAACCGCTCATGGCCAGAATGTTCACCTGTGAACCTACATGACAGCCCAACTGCCTTGCAAGACTGCTGCCTAAAACAATTGAATTTTCTTCTGATAAATCAAAGTCTCCAGAAGTGATTTTCATTTCTTTTTTAAAACCAGAATCACTTTTGCAAATGGAAGATGGAAGTGAGCGGATTAAAGCGCAGGACTGGCTGGTTGTAGTTCCCACCATCAGGCCCTGGGCTTCATAAAATGGAGTTACAGAAACTATATTTTTATTTTTGCTGCAATAGTCAAGAAAATTATTTTTTTCTTCCGAAGGCAAATTTGAAAGCCGCACGTGATAAGATGAAAGTTCCATAATGGAATCTATAAAAGTCATTTGAAATCCATTCATAACACTCATCACAACAATCAAAGCCATTACGCCAAAAGCAATTCCTATGGAAGACAATCTGCTGGTTACTGCACTGGACCGGCTTTTTGAATCGACTTGATTAAATCTGGAGGAAACGAAATTTATCCATTTTAAATTTGAAAATATTTTATTCATCTATTTCATCATTCCTTCTAAGTTCCATGTCACCTATAAAAATTTGTTCCAGAACTTTTTTATCATTTTCGTAAGTTGCAAGAACCCTGTAATCATCATCAAAAAAAATTTCCTGACTGTAATCTTTATTTGATTTGTAAATGGTGCGTATTCTTAAAATGCCGTCTTCATAAAAATCATAATCCGGAAAATCCGCTTTGGCCGTATATTTAAAAACATTTTTTTTGCGGCTTTCAATTTTTCCATATTCAATTGTTTCTTCACTGGTAATCTGCCGGTTCTTGTTGTATGTTCTGTTTATAACTTTTGAAAGTTTTTTACTGCCGGAACTTGTGTCATAACTTTTTATTGAAATGGGATTTAAATCTTTGTCGTAAACCGTTTGCATCTGCATGCTTCCCAAAAAAGATTCTTCACTCACACCGTCCAGCAGCCAGTCACTTTCTGTTTTTTTATATTGGTATCTGGCACGCGAAATCATTTTCATATCTTCCAGGGAAGTTTTCGAATTTTTCCAGACAGTTTTTTCTATCATATGATAATTCTCATCATATTGAGTTAAAGTGATTGTATCGTCATTAGCATTCACAATTTCTGTTGAAGAATCATTCAAATAATTCAAACTGAAATTTTCAGCACCATATTCAAACTGACGCAAATTCTGATTAGAAGCAAGGTATACAATTTCCGAAATGGACTGACCGTTTTCCGAAAGCCCTGCAATAAAAGAAAGACTTTCACTCATACTGTCAAACTGAGGATTTTCCAGTTCCTTTAAAATCCACTTTTGGGAAGATTCTGCATACTCATCTGTATCAGCATAATAATCCGGGTAAAAAGGCTGGTTTTCACTTTGAGGAAAATACTGGGCATAAAGTCGGGCCAGTTGATTCCTTTGCTGCAGGACATCCTGAAAAACATAAGTGTCAAGATTAAGAGACTTTGTCAACTGCTCCTGCATAGGATTCAGAGAAGGAAAAAAAAGATACAGCGAAAGAATCAGTGCTTCAAGTGTCATAAGCTAGAGGCCCAGAAATTCATTAAGATATTCTTCTTCGTCAAAAGATTTTATGTCATCATACTTTTCACCAAAGCAAATGAAAAGAACAGGAATGCTCAACTGGCGGCCAATGGTAATAATTTCACCACCTTTGGCTGTAGAATCATATTTTGTAAGAACAAGGGCATCAAGGCCTACCGCTTCGTGAAAAACTTCTGCCTGGCGAACAGCGTTTTGCCCAGTCGTTGCATCAATGACAAGAATTTTTTTATAACAGTCAGGACTTGCTTTTGAAGAAGCCACTTTGTCTATTTTTTTTAATTCGCTGATTAAATTATCTTTGTTGTGAAGACGGCCAGCTGTATCTGCCAGAACAAGACCTCCACCCTTTGCAGTCACACTTTCAGCCGCATCAAAAACGACAGCACTTGGATCACTTCCCATCTGGTGCTTTACAAGACGAATGCCCAGTTTTTCGGCATGCATAGCAATTTGATCTACAGCCGCTGCACGAAAAGTATCACTGGCAGCAAAAACAACATTTGAAAAATTTACAGAAAAAAGTTTTCCCATTTTAGCAAGAGAAGTTGTCTTTCCAACTCCATTCACACCAAGAACCATGTAAATATTTGTTTTGCCTTCCTGGGGAGTGAAAGTTATTTTCTTTACATAAGGCTTTATTAAATTTTTCAGTGCCAGATAGATTTCATCTTTTTCGTGCAGCTTTTCTTTTTTTACAAGTTCTTCAAGTTCATCTGTAATTTGCATTGCATTTTTTGCACCAACATCGCCTTCAATTAAAGCATCCGTTAAATCTTCAAAAAATTCTGCTTCAATTTTTTTGTGTGATGAAAAAAGATTTTTTAATTTTTCTGCAAAAGAAATTTTTGCCATAATTTTCCCCCATTAAAATCTAAAGTTCAATTTATAAAATTTATTTTCAATTTGATTTTTCACTATTGTTTTCACTTTCAATTTTTTCCCCGACATTTTCAAAAATATTTTCACCTGCAGGATTTGCTTCATTTTCACTTACACTTTCATTTTCTTCTAAGACTTGGCTTTCTTCTGCCACAGGCTTTTCAAAATGCGGAATATCACTTTCTTCTACAGCATAGGCACTTACAGGCAAAACTTGATTTGCCGCGTTCAAATAGCGCACAAGTTCAAAAATAAAAAAGGCTGAAGAAGCAACTGTAGTTCCAATAGAAATGTATTTTGCAGTATTCCAGAAAACTGCTGTCCCCCGCTCTTCATTCCCGCTATTATAGGCATTTATTACAGAAGTTGCGATTCCATTTGACAGCATCATGACAGGAACAGAAATTACAAATGCCGAATAGCCTCTATACATCCATATGCGGCGCCTGTTGATTATTTCATTTAAATCCTGAACTTTAGCATCAACCATCAAGCTGGCATTTTCCGCCATCAAGCTTTGAGGAATAAAGAAAAATGTTGAATAAGGCTCTCCATCTTCTTCCACCAATTCTGTGGATTCGCTTCCATCTTCAAGAGTAACTTTTTTTTCTTTCAGAACTTTTCTTTTTTCCTTAGAAACAAATTGTCCCAAAACAGACTGGCCGTTTACTTTCAAACTTGCAAAATAATTTTCATCAGTATTTCCAGACAACTGACCGTTTGAATAAAAAGAACCTTCCACTTGATTTTTTAAATACAAATTGAAAGCACCCTGGCTTTTGTCTGTCAAAGGCAAAGAAATATAAAAGGCACTAGAATCCGAAAAATCGTATGACAAAGAAATTTTATTTGAAGTGGGACTGTCAAATTCCAAAGTATGCAGGCCGGCTTCAACAGTTATTTTTTCAGGACAGGGATTATAGACAACTCCATCCAAAGAAAGTGAAAGTTCATTCTTTTTTGTATAGGGAATAATATCAAAATAAAGTTCCACCGGCAGGGCATTTGCAATTTTTGGCATAAGATCCTGCACAAGGTTAGAAGCAATTTTTTTTACTCCACGGATTGTACCGATGTCTGTCGCCTGGCCCAATAAAGTTCCGCCCGGGTAAGTCCTGATTTCTACATTGACTAAAATATAATCTCCGTAAGAAGTAATTTTCCCGCTTAAAAGTCCATTGATTTTTTCTGTCCGGCAGGTTCTTTCAATTTCTGAAGAAGTTGCTGAAGAAGAAATGTCCAGCAAAGTGTCATAAGAGTTTTTGTATAAAACTACGCTTTCACTCAAAACAAGGTTTTCTTTTTTTGGGGATTTATTTTCATTTGTTAAAAAAACTAAATCATTTTGATTTTCGTTTAATGCTTCATTCTCAATTTTTTTTTGATTTATTTCATCCTGCTCTTTTAAATTATCATCAATTTTTTTTTGAATGTCCTTTATGCTTTCTTCACAAGCGGCAATTTCTTTTTTAATTTTTTTTGAATCCGAATAAGACAAAACAAGAGAATCCCTTTTTTGCACCTCCTTTGACAGTTGTAAAAAAAGAGAAGTTCTGTTTGTTTTTAAAGACTGCCTTTGCCTGTAGTAGAGTTCTTCTTCCCCCGGCAAGTGCTTAGAGCCAACAGAAATCTGTTCAAGCATAAGGGCAGGAATAACCTTTTCCAAACCAACTTGTGTAGAAGAAAGAGATGTCTGTTTTGTAAAAGTAAATTGCTTTGCTCCAAGCACCCAGTCATCAGCAAAAGCTGAAGGAATAAAAGTGAGTGTGCAGAAAAGAATTACAATTATTTTCCGCAACTTCACTTTATTCTTTGTCTCCAAGATCATCATCGTCGTCATCTGCAGAAACAGGCAGGCCCTTCCATTTTGCAGAAAGCCATTCATCCAAAAATCCGTCTATATCTCCATCCATAACACCCTGAATGTTACCAACGGAATATTTTGTTCTGTGATCTTTTACCATGGTGTAAGGCTGGAAAACATAAGAGCGAATCTGGCTGCCAAAAGAAATGTCTTTTTTTTCACCGGCAAATTTCGAATTTTCCTTTTCCCTTTCAGTCTTATAATATTCGTAAAGTCTTGAACGCAACATACTCATGGCTGTCTGGCGGTTCATCAACTGGGATCTTTCACTATCGCAGGCAACAACAATTCCTGTAGGCAAGTGGGTAAAGCGGACAGCAGATTCTGTTTTGTTAACATGCTGGCCTCCCTTGCCGCCAGAACGGTAAGTGTCAACACGCAAATCCTTAGGATCAATTTTTACTTCGATTGAATCGTCAAGGACCGGAAAAACATAAACCGAAGCAAAAGAAGTGTGGCGCCTTGCGTTTGCATCAAAAGGAGAAATGCGGACCAGACGGTGAACACCAGCTTCACCCTTTGTGTATCCGTAAACATAAGGGCCTGAAATTTTCATGTTAATTGATTTCAAGCCACCTTCAACTTCTTCTTCTTCCAGGACTTGAACTTTATAGCCATGCCTTTCTGCCCAGCGCTGGTACATTCGGCTGAGCATAAAAGTCCAGTCACAGGCTTCTGTTCCACCAGCCCCTGCATGAACACTCAAAAAGCAATCATTTTTATCAACTTCATCACTCAAAAGATTTAAGATTGATTCGTGTTCATATTTTTTCTGGGCTTCTTCCAGCTGACTTTTTAATTCAGCTTCTACACTTTGATCATTTTCTTCAATTCCCAGTTGATACAAAGTTTCAAGATCGTCAGCAGTCTGCAAAAGGTCCTTCCATGGCTCAATTCTGCCTTTAAGCATTTTGATGTCATTCATGAGTTTTGTAGCCTTGTCATTGTCATCCCAAAAACCAGGCTGTGTGGTAAGAACTTCTTTTTCAGTTATCTTCTTTTCAATTTCGTCCGGGTCAAAGACGCCCCCAGACATCCTTAATATTTGCTTTAAGGGCGTCAATTGGTTCTTTTAAATCTTCAAGCATTTTAAAAACCTTTACATTAAAAATATTTTTTTGCAGCAAACTCTGCTTTTATTTTCTTTATTTTTTTGGAATTGATTTTCCACTCACCGAAGCCTGGGCCTTCATCTGACATCTCTTCCATCTTTTTTCTTTAAGTTCTGTAATTACAAACATGCCGTCAAGGGGAAACTGGTAAATTCTTACATTGTCATAATAGTCAGTCACAGAATCTATTTCTTTTTTCAGTTTTGCCAGATCACCTTCGCTAAGGCTCATATTTTCCCAGCAGGCCCTTTGTATTTTTTTAAAGCCTGTGTGTGCGAGAAGATTAACCATAGCGCGTGCACTGTCAGTGCTGCCCGGATCAAGTACAATCGATACAAACATACATATAAGTTAATTTAAAGACACCTTATTGTCAAATTTAGGTCTTCATAAAAGTGTAATTTTTAAAAGAAACCATTTCAAAAAAGCTGCCCCTAAATTATCTGCCTTAGCATTTCAAGCAAACTTGAATCATTTACTTGATTTTTCATATTTTCTTTAAGGACATCTTTTTCATTTTTTTCACCAGCTGCCGTAATGGCGCTTCCATTTGCATCTGACTGGGGACGGTTGTCCTGGGCAATATTTCCGCTCTGACTTTGACCTTCAGAAGGTAATTCCACCAGAACAACTTCATCCCCCACATTCATCATATTGTAAAAACCTTTTTTTTCAAAAGTTCCAGAAGAAATTTCTTCACCTAAAAGCTCAACTGTATAAGTTCCCAGAAGATCTTCCGAAGAATATGTTACGCCAGGGCCCGTATCCTTAGTTTTAATTTTTCCTTTTTTGACAACATCGAATTTTGCCCCCTTCACAATTCCGTCGGATTTTCCCAAATCAACTAGAATTTGACCTGCAGAAGATTTTAAAATTTTTCCCCGGATTGGAAGAACATCCAAAAGACTGGAGCGGAATCTGATTAAGGTATTTGCAACTTTATCGTTTCCAGTCCTGTAAATATGAAAATCTTTTGTCTTAGTTCCACTTCTTGCCGAATACATCTGGAGATCCAGGCGGAAAGTTCTGTCACTTTCATCCACCGAAACAATAAAGAAATAATCGTAAGAAGCAGCGCGGGCCAGACTATAGGCCTGGGCGTAACCTGTCACACTCTGACTCTGAAAATGCAGGGAAGCCTGAGCCACACCGGAAAATACATCACTTAAGGCGCGAACCATAATGCTTTCAAGATTTGCGTGCTTTAAATTAGCAGGATTTTCTACGTAATAAAGGCCCATATTCCATCTGCACTTGTCCAGATAAAATGGTTCTACATTCCAGCGGTGGGCAAGATTATTTTGCATCATATTTTCAAGGGCTTCAATTTTGTAGTCATTTTTAATCTGACGGTCAGTCTTTTTGCTGGAAGGAGAATTTTCGTCAGTCTGGGGAAGAGTCGAAAGGGTTTCATTTTCCTTTATAAAATTCAACTGGTACAAATAAAGTTCGTAAAGTTTATCGCGCTCAAGCATGGAAGCATAAGACTGCCTGGCTGGAATGTTCAGCGGATCTAAAACAAGAGCCTTTTGCCATTCAAAACGTTCTGCAGATCCGTTATAATTTCTTTTATATTCATTGGCTTTGTCTATGTGGAATTTGGCCCAGTCACTTCTTCTGGAATCTTCTATTTTAACAGTGTCCGCAACAACCTGTTCAAAAGCCAGGCGCATAACTTCATCCTGGGGATTTATGGAAAGCCCCGTAGAAAAAGTTGAAATTGCCCTGTCCTGCAAATTAAGTTTTACTTCAGAAATTCCTTTTAAATACCAGGCATCGCTCAATTCACGATTTCTGCCAATTCTGTAATCGCAAATATCAATCACTTCAGAATATCTTTTTTGAGAAAAAAGAATTTGACCTAAAAGTTCATAAGCCTTGTCATAGTCAGGTGAAATTTGAACAGCACTTCTTGCCTGGCGCTCAGCTTCTTTTGTGTCCCCCCTTTTTGCAGCCAGGTAAGATGCCAGGTAATGGACTTCAGCTTCGCCCGAATGATAAGTTAGTGCCTGTTTTATAAAAGATTCAGCCTGATCATTTAAGCCCTGCTCTGCACACACAAGGGCCAGGGAAAGCAAAGCCTTTCTGCTTTTTTGATCACGCTTCAGTGCATCCTGATAATAATTTTTTGCAGAAATAAGGCTGCCCCTGTAAATGGCAATTTCTGCCTGACCAAAGCGGGCTTCAATATTGTTAGGTTCCTTAGAAAGTACGTCTTTAAAATATTTTTCAGCCTCATCAATTTTACCCTGGGCAAGGCAGCACATTCCTTTTAAATTCTTTATGTCACAATAATTTCTGGAATATTTTTCTGCCGTTTCTGCATACTCCAGGGCAAGATCGTATTCCCCCAGATAAAATGTGGAAAGTGAAAGGTTATACCAGGCATCTGCATATTTAGGGTTAAGGGCTAAGGCTTCCTGGTAATTTTCAACTGCCTTGAAATAGTTGCCCTGGCACTGAAAGGTATAGCCGTCATTAAAAAAGGACATAGCGCTTTTTGCCTGACAAAAAAGCCCAAGCGAAAAGAAAAAAGCAAAAAGTACAAGAAAAAAACTTTTCTTTCTAAAATTCATTTAAGGCCCCCCACAAACTCAAAGTTACCTGATGCAAGAAATTCAAAACTTGCAAAGCAAAATTTATTCAGGATTTCTTTTTACAACCTTTATCAAATTGACTTTATGGCCTTCCATTTCCTGAACAATAAAGTCGAAATTTTTCCATGTGACCTTCTCAAAACGAAGAGGAATTTTTCCAAAAAGATCAAACACAAATCCCCCCAGAGTATCAAATTCCTGGGAAGGAAAATCTGCATTTAAACTTTCATTCATATCGTCAAGGTCAACTCTTGCATCGCAAAGCCAGACATTTTCACTTAAGGGAAGGATGTCTGCCCTTTCCCTGTCGAATTCATCCTGTATGTCACCAACAATTTCTTCAATTATATCTTCCATACAGACAATTCCAGAAATTCCGCCATACTCATCAATTACAACAGCAATGTGAACATGACGCCTTTTAAATTCCCTTAAAAGGGAGTCGATTTTTTTACTTTCAGGAACAAAATATGCCTTTCTGATAATTTTATTCAAATCAACTGTTTCGTGATTTGCATAAACTTTTATCAAATCCTTGACATACAAAATTCCCAGAACATTATCAATAGAATCCGAAAAAACCGGAAAACGCGAATGACCACTTTCACAAATTTTTTTCAAGAGGTCATCTTCTTTGGTATCAATAGAAATAAAATCAACATCAATCCGGGGAACCATAACTTCCTTTACAGAAGTTTCATGCAATTCCTCTACCCCTTGAATCATGTCATTTTTTTCTTCTTCAATAAGTTCTTCCTTTGCAGAAATTACAGTATTTTCCCCCTGCAAGGCAGACTGATCTTTTTTTTCTTTTTTACGGTTGAATAAACCCATTATATCTTCCTGTCATTTTTTATTAGAAGTTCCAGCTGAAAAATTTAAAGGAGGTCTTCTTCTTCAAAAAAGTCCATAAGTTTTTTTTGAACTTTAAGCATTTTGCACTGTGGCATTTTATTTTTTTCAACATGCTCTTCGCCGTGATCTAAACCTTTCAAATGCAAAATTCCGTGAATCAAAAGGCGCTTTAATTCTTCATTTTCGCTTACTTCAAAGTATAATGCATTTTTGGGCAGGCTTTCTACACTGATTACAATATCCCCCATAAGCTGCCACTTGCCCATCTTGTCTTTGTAAAAAGATCTGTCTTCAAAACTAAGAACATCTGTAGGGCTGTCAATGTTACGATATTCTTTATTCAATTTTTGAATGTAGGAATCTGTGCAGAAAAAAATTGAAAGCTCCTTGTGATTCATTTTAAGTTTTTCCAAAACCATCATGACAAATTCTAAAAGTGCCATTTTTTTATATTCATCCAGATAAGATGGCCGCTGCATATTTTCTTCAAAACTAATTGAAACTCTATTCATTTTATTTTCCTGTTTCACTCATGCCCCTATTTTTTAGAAGCAGTCTTTTTTGCAGAAGATTTTTTTTCTTCACTTTTTACAGCTGCTTTTTTTTCATTCTTTTCAGATTTTTTCTGGCTGACCTTTTCAGATTTTTCTTCTTTTTTTGAAGATTTTAAATCTGCCTTTTTTGAAGATTCAGCTTTTGCCTCACCGCCGCTTTCTTTTGCAGATTGATTTTTGTCACTTTCTTCAACCTTTTTTTTGTCCCCGTTTTGCTCACTGTTATTCTGGGAATTTGAATTTTGAACATTTGAGTTTTGCTGGCCATCAGGATCCCTCTGGCCTGGGTACTGAACACGGCTGTGGTAAAAACCTGTCAAAACCTGGACAAAAGCTTTTTTTATCAAAGTTAAATCCTTAAAAGTAAGGTCTGCTTCATCCAGCTGGTGAGCATCATATTTTTGCTGAACAAGACTGTCTATGAAACGTTCAATTCTAGGGCCGGTAGGATTTTGCAAACTCCTGCATGCCGCTTCAGCTGTATCCGCCAGCATCACAATAGCGCTTTCCCTGGAACTTGGAGGATTGCCCGGGTAAGAATAATCTTCCACATTCACATTAGGATCTTTTTCTTTAGCCTTTTCGTAAAAGACTCTAATCACTTGATTTCCGTGATGTTCAGAAATGATTTTTTCAATAATCTGTGGCATGTGAATTTCATGGGCCATTTCTACAGAACGCTTTATGTGGTCACGAATAATTGTAACGCTGAGGGAAGGATTAATTACATTGTGCTTGTTTTCTTCCCCAACCACTTGATTTTCCGAAAAATATTCAGGTCTGTCCATTTTACCTATGTCATGGTAAAGGGCCGCAACTCTTGCAAGCAGGGCATTTGCTCCAATAGCACGGCAACCGTCTTCTGCCAGCTGGGCCACCATTTCTGAATGCTGGTAGGTACCGTTTGCAGTAAGGAAAAGTTTTTGAAGGACTTCATTGTTTCTGTCACTCAAGTCCATAAGGCGGAAAACCGTAGGCGTATTTAAAATAAATTCCAGGGGAGTCATGAAGCCCAGACAAAGTATGCTTGACATAAAACCATTTGCCGCAAGTTCCAGATATATGTACCAGAAGCCGGCGAAAAAATCACCATTAATAACCTTCAGGAGGGCCATAACCAGACAGTTCATTAAGGCAATTACAATGCCCGAAGAAACCAGCTGCAATCTGTTTTTAATGGACCTTACAATATAGACTGAACTTAAAGAAGTCAGAAAAACGTAAAGGAAAGGAATAATTTCGTAATTAGAAGCGTTCAAGATAAGCAGGGCCTGGATGATTGAAAAATAAATTCCGTCTATTGAAGCAAAAAGAATACATGTTAAAAAAACAAAAAGGGAAGAAGGAATAATTACCGGGATTGAATAAGGAGATGAAAATTTTGCAGAAAGACTTGCTCCTATGCAGGCACCATAAGAAATCAAAAAGAAAATCGAAAGCATAAGAGTTTCTTTAAAATCAATTTTTTTGCCAATAACAATTTTTGAAAAGAAGAAAAGGCTTAAAAGGCAAATTATCATAAGATAAATAAAATCATTAAAGAAATTTTTAGGATTAAATTCCGGATTTAATTCTGAAATGCGCAGCATCTTTGCATACTGTTCTTCCGTGATTTCAAATCCCTTTTTTACAATCACTTCATCTTTTTGAATGGCTTCAAATTCATCCGTTTCTTCAAGACTGGCAGGGGATTTTATTGTAATGTCTGAAGTCTGCCCTACTTCATAGTCATTTATGTTAAAATTGACATATTGAACTTTTGTAGACTTCCATGCCGCAAGACTAAGTGATAGGGACAGAGCCAAAAGCATAACAACAAGATGCTTCCAGTTACTTTTAAAAAAGTCGCCAAAAGTCTTTCCAAGGGACTTAGAATTATTTTTCTTAAAATTCCTGTTTTTCTGTAAATTCATATTCTACCTTTAATTTGCTTTTTAGAATTCTTCAAATTCCTTATAGTTATGAGCATCTCTAAAAAATCATTTTCTATGCTTTTTTAGAGATGCCTTCGAATTTTAAATCTTTGAAATACAAAGACTTAAAATGTCGCATTTT
>CAVJHV010000055.1:0-9053 GCA_963649315.1 Treponemataceae bacterium
GCACTGAACATAGCAGATGAAAATTTATCAGACGCATTTGTCAAACTCTATGCCATGAATGCTCAAGAAATTTATTTTTCTGTTTCTTCAAAAAACTTTAAAGACTATTCGCAAAGCTATGCCTCTTTTGACGAAATTGAAAGAAGCAAAACTTCTACAAAAAACTATCAAAGACCAGACTACAGCGAAGACATCATTAAAGAAGAAAAAGAATTTATTCTTGAAGGAAAAAAAGAATTTCTTCCTTCAAAAATCTACCAATGGCAAAAGGAAAGTCATAATGAATGGAATAAAAAATTTTTGAGTGAAGAAGATTTTAATTTTTCTGCAAAAGAAGAAGTAAAAGTTATGCTGGAAAATTCCTCTGTTTACAAAAAGACAAAGGAGTCCGGCGAAAAAAGTTTAAAAGCTTCATCAAGTGCTTTAAAAAATTACAAAAACTGCCCCCGCTATTTTTTATTTAAACAGGCGCTAAAATTAAAAGAAGAAGACAACGACGGTCGTCTTTTAGACAAATACACAGTCGGTGAATTTTACCATTTAATTTTTGAAAAATACATGAATCTTTTAAAAGAAAAAAATCTTGGACTTTACATTGAAAACGAAAGGTTGACAGAAGAATATGAAGTAATTTTAAAAGAAGCATTTGAAAAAGCCTTTTTATCATTCAAAAAATCCTATCTTACGAAAGAAGAACTTTTTTCAATGAAGGAAGCAATTTTTGCTTTAATCAAAAAATCAATTGAAGAATTTTCCATAATATTTTCTGGCTACAGAATTTACGGAGCTGAACTTGCCTTTAGCATTTTTGACAAAGAAAAAAACTTCATCTTTGAAGGTAAGTCCGACTTAGTTTTGCAAGATAAGTCAAGCGATAACTTTTGCATTGTAGATTACAAAAGTTCTTCTATTCCACCAAATTTAATTTACGAAAAAGATGACTCCTCTGAAAATGATTCTGGGGAAACTGAGAAAGCAAAAAAAGAAAGGGCCGAAAAAGATAATGCAAGGGAAGAAGAAATGGAAAATGTAAATCCTGAACTCGATTTACAAATGCCAAGTTATATTTATCTTATGGAAAATGATCATGATGAAAGAAAGAATGATTTTTCTTCCTATGAAAAAATGCCTGGAGTAAAAATAGAAAGTGCTGTTTTTTACAACATAAAAAAATTCGAAGCCAGAGCAGTCTTTGGAAAAAAAATTCAAAATGTCATTCACCCTAAAAGCAATGATGATTTTTATGACAGGGAAGATTTTAATGACTCCATGGAAATCTTTTATCAGCAAAAAGAAATCTTTAGAGAAAAAGTTTCTGAATGCGATTTTTCTGTTGACGAAAAAACTGTCACTCATGAAAACTGCCTGACCTGTTCTTTTAAAAGCATTTGCAGAAGAACTTTTACAGTAGCAAAAAGATAAAAGAGCAAGTCTAAAAAAGGGAAAAAAATATGGCTGATGAAAAAAAATTCAACGAAGAACAATTAAAAGCAAGAGACGCAATTATAAACTCTGTAGTCAGTGCGGGGGCTGGTTCAGGAAAAACAACTGTGCTTGCCGAAAGATATTTACAGTTAGTCACAAAGTATAATATGGAAGTAAGTGAAATTTTAACACTTACTTTTACGAATAAAGCAACTGTAGAAATGTCTTCAAGAATTTATTCTGTTCTCAAAAAGAAATGTCCTCAAAAGGCAGCTGATTTTTACACAGCAAGAATTCAAACACTTGATTCTTACTGCAACAAAATTGCAAAAGAAGGAGCAAGTCTTTTTGGAATGAGCAGTGACTATTCAATAGACACAAATTTGATTACAAAAAAAATATCAGATCTGGCACTTCCATTTTTACTTGAACACAGGGACAATCCTGCTCTTAAAGAAATTACTGCAACAAAACCATTTCAGGAAATTGCAAACGACTTGCTTGTTGCCCCAATTCTTTCTACATCAACAATTGCCTCTCCTCTTGACTTTGAAGAAAATCTTGAAAATCAATTTGCCATTATAATTAAAGACTGGAATAAACTTTTTTCTGAAGGCTGCAAAACTTTTTTTGAATTGAAAGAAGAAATAGAAAATTATGACGGCAACAGGGAGTCAAGCACTTTTTTAAAAATCGCAAGAAATGTAAGAGAAGCTCTTTTTGATGAAGATTTTGAACTTACCCCTGACATTATAAATTTTTCTTCAACAAATGAAATCAAAAAAATTACAGATGCCTTTTCTCTGGCCTCTGCAAATCTGCCGGGCAGTTTAAAAAATTCCTATTTCATAAAAGAAAAAATCAATTCTTTAAGGGACTTGCTGCCTTCAATGAAGCAAATTGTAAACTATATTGCCGGCGTAAAAAATATCAAAGAATTAATTCCACTGTACAAAGAATTTCAAGACAAAGTTAACGATTTTAAAAGACTCAATTCTATTTTGACTTATGCGGATGTACAATCCATGGCCAGAAAAATTCTTTTGGAAAACAAGGAAATCAGACAGCTGGAAAAGAAAAAGTACAAGGCCATAATGATTGATGAATTTCAAGACAACAACAGTGACCAAAAAGATCTTTTATTTATGCTTGCAGAAAAAGAGGAAATTTTTACACCAGGCATTCCCAGGGTAGAAAATCTTTGTAAAGAAAAATTATTTTTTGTCGGAGACGAAAAGCAAAGCATTTATCTTTTCCGCGGAGCAGATGTTTCAGTTTTCAGAGGTTTGAGCAATGATTTTAAAGACGGCAACCTTAAAATGAATACAAACTACCGTTCATCACCTGCCCTCATTGCAGCCTTCAACACACTCTTTGGAGGTTCTCCATACCCGCTGGCAAAAAATGCAGAATGTGAAAATAAAAAAATTCTTCCTTCAATTTTTATTCGGGAAGATTCCAGTGAACCGAGTCCCCTTTACGAAGCAAAATATTCAGATGTAAAACTTTCTCCAAAAGCCCAGGCCCTTGTAGAAGAAAATAAAGAAAATGCTTACAGTCAGAAAATTACAATAGCCCTTTACGACAACAAAAAAAATCCAAAAGAAAAAAAAGGCTTTTACACAGAAGAAGAAGCTGAAGCAGAATGGGTGGCTTTAAAAATAAAAAATATCCTGGCAGAAAGAAAAGACATTTCGCCAAGTGACATTGCAATTCTTTTCAGAAATTACACTTTGCAGCCTCTTTACGAAAAAGCCCTCCTTCGCCACGAAATAAATTATTCCCCGGAAAAAATCGTAAACTTTTTTGGAGATGGACCTGTAAACGACTTTTATGCATTTTTAAAACTTTGCCTTTATCCAAAAGACTGTTTAAATTACGCAAAAGTTTTGTGCTCTCCATTCGTGAACCTTACAAACGAAGAAGCCCTTGCAGTTCTTTCTGCCAGAAGCAGGACAGAAAAAAAAGAATGCCTTGCTTTTGAAGAAGACGTAAATTCCTTTTTAGGTCAGGAAGCAAAAAATCGTTTTGAAAAAGCAAAAAATTTTTACCATAAGATAAAGGAACTTTCAAAAGTCCAGCCGCTTGCAAAAACCATCAGCCTTATGTGGTACGAAAGCGGTTACCGTTTTGAAACACAATGGAACAATCAAGTTGAAATGTATGCAGATCTTTATGACAAACTTTTTGAACTTGCCCGAAAGGCTGACCAGAATGTTTGTGACCTGGACACATTTATTGATACCCTTTCAACATATGTTTCTAAAAACATTGACGATTTTAATATTCCACTTGAAAAAAAAGACGGTGTTCAACTTTTGACAATTTTTAAATCCAAAGGACTGGAATACAAAATTGTTTTTGTCTGCGCCTGCCACAAAAAAGGAGTAGATGAAAAAAGTACAGATTCTACTTTTGTAAACAAAGATTATGGTCTTATTGTAAATACAAATTTTTCAAATATTTATAATAGCAAAAACGACGGCCGTAATTATTTTTTTGAAAAATACAAAAATGAAAAAGACAAAAAAGAAAGTGCAGAAATAAAAAGAATATGTTACGTTGCCCTCACACGTGCAGAAGAAGAACTTTACATTACAGCAGGAAAATATGACAGTCAGGCAAAATTAAAAGATCAGCCTTCTTCACTTTTAGACACACTTCTTCCAGCCATAAATTATTATTATCACCAGGGAGCAGATGGCAGCGAAGATGACACAAAATATGACGCCCCATTTATCCTTGAAGAAATTACCCCTATAAAAAAAGACACTACCTTAATCACAAAAAGGCCAAATACTTTAAAAGAAAAAAATAAAGTCAAAAATTATTTAAATGATTTTTACTCAAAATTTTCAGAAGAAGAAATCATAAAAAAAGAAATTTTAAAATCAAAATACATTTTGCCAAGTCAACTGCATGAAAAAGATGATGAAGACAAAAGAAGTCTTTTGGAAACAAAAAATATTTTTACAGAAAGCGCTCCCTACCAGGAAATAAATAAAATTGTAAATGATTCCATTCCTAAAAAAAATGGCAACAAAAATGAAAATAAAAAAGCCGCTTTTGATTTTAATAATTTTGGAACCATTGCCCACGCTTACCTGGAAGCCTCTGTAAATAAAATGCCGGTGGTCATTCCAAACAAAGACATTCTTGCCCTGGAAGATTCAGAAGAAAAAATTCAAATCGTAAAAGATGCCTGCAAAAAAATGTCAGAAGATTTTGTAAATTCACCATGGGGCAAAGCAGCCCTTGAAGCCAGATGGAAAAAAACTGAATACGACTTCCGCCTTTCTTTGGACAAAAAAATTGTAAAAGGAAGCATTGACCTTGTATATCAAAATGCGGACGGCACATACACAATTGTTGATTACAAAACAAATCAACAGATGGCCCCCCAGCTTTATTACAGACAGCTAGCCGCATATTCAATGGCAATTTCACAAATGAAAAAAATCGAACGAAGCAAAATTAAGTGCATACTTTTTTACCTGCGCTTTGCAAAAGGAGTAGACATAAGCAGTGAATGTCAAAAAATAAATTCTCTACCTGAAATGACGGAAATAGAGGAAGTGCAAGAAATGCCTTAACAGCAAATGCCCTAATGTCACCTGTAAAAGGCTGCTATTTTTAGAAGCTGCAATTTTACATGCACCCTTGAAAATAAAAAAAAGATATGTTAGAGTAATCTAACTTTGGTTAGCAATAACTAACCTTTGGAGGACTCAAAAATGAAATCTACAAAAATCACAAAAGTAATTGGTCGTGAAATCATCGACTCACGTGGAAACCCAACTGTCGAAGCAGAAGTACACCTTGAAGATGGAACAGTCGCTCTTGGCACTGCGCCTTCCGGAGCATCGACTGGTGAATTCGAAGCACTGGAACTTCGCGACGGAGACAAAGAACGTTTTGGCGGAAAGGGTGTTTCAAAAGCAGTCAACAATATCAACACTGTAATTTCAAAAGCACTTCTTGGAGTAGATGCAGCTGACACCTACAAAGTTGACGGCATCATGCTAAAGGCAGATGGCACAAAAGATAAATCAAATTTAGGAGCAAACGCAATACTTGCAGTTTCAATTGCATGTGCCCGCGCAGCTTCTTATTCTTTACAGATTCCCCTTTACCGTTTCCTTGGTGGCGTTCAGGGCACAAAACTCCCGGTACCAATGATGAATATTTTAAACGGTGGTGCCCATGCAGATTCCGCTGTTGACACTCAGGAATTTATGATTATGCCAGCAGGCGCTCCATCCTTCAAAGAAGGACTGCGCTGGTGCACAGAAGTTTTCCATTCACTCCAGAAATTGCTTAAGGCAGACAATGACATTACAGCAGTTGGAGATGAAGGCGGCTTTGCTCCAAACAAACTTGACAGCGACGAAGCAGCAATTGAAAAAATTCTTGAAGCAATCAAAGTTGCCGGTTACCAGCCGGGAAAAGATTTTATGATTGCCATGGACGCTGCATCTTCAGAATGGAAGTCGCCAAAGGGCAAAGGTTTTTATCACCAGCCAAAATCCGGAAAAGATTTTACAACTGACCAGCTGATTGCTCACTGGGAATCGCTGGTTGACAAATATCCAATCGTTTCTATTGAAGACGGGCTTGATGAAGAAGACTGGGAAGGCTGGGTTAAGATGACAGAAAAAATCGGCAGCAAAGTTCAGTTAGTCGGCGACGATCTTTTTGTTACAAATGTTGAACGCCTTTCAAAAGGAATTAAAATGGGAGCCGCAAATTCCATTTTGATAAAACTCAATCAAATTGGTTCAGTTTCTGAAACACTCGAAGCAATTAAAATGGCGCACAAGGCAGGCTACACAGCAATTTCTTCTCACCGCTCAGGCGAAACAGAAGACACAACAATCGCAGACCTTGCCGTTGCGCTAAACACATGCCAGATTAAAACAGGTGCTCCAAGCCGTTCAGAGCGTGTTGCAAAATATAATCAGCTTTTGCGCATTGAAGAAGAGTTGGGCGACTCTGCCTGCTACCCGGGCTTTGCAGCTTACAACATCAAAAAATAATTTGTACTAAATGGGTTACCTCGAAATACCTTTAGTAAAATAGAGTTTTATGGCGGCAGTTTAAGTTTTAGACTGTCGCCATTTTTTTTATTTTTTTTGGAGAAAACTTTTTCCCAACGGCTTTCCGCGGCTCCGCTTCCGCTCCGTTATTTTTTTTGCAGGCAAAAAAAATAATCCCTTCGGGCCCGCTTCAATCCGACTAGTGCCCAAAAGGAAAAGATATTTTTCTACCTGCTAAGATTTTTCTTTTTTGAATTTCTTAAGAAAAAATTATTCTTTTATAACAGACCAATTTTGTCCGTCAAAATTAAAAATGCTTGCCTGACAATTTTTTTGCAAACCAGGTGCCCAGTAATTTTCCATGCTGCTATTTTTTATTGCAAACATAAGCCCCTTATGTAAAGCACCATGACCTACAATCAAAATACGTTTTGTATTTTTATACAAAGGTTCAATTTCTTCTTTTAAAAAATTCTTTGTCCTTTCAATAACATGCAAAAAAGTTTCCCCACCTTCTGGAGGAAGGTAATTTTGAGGAGCATTAAAAAATGCTTCATAAGGACTGCCTACATCTTTAAATGCATGATAACTTTTTCCTTCTTGACTTCCAAAGGAAATTTCTTTTAAACGCTCATCTCTTTTAATTTGAATATTTCTATGTCCGCGAATAAGGCAGGCAGTTTCGTAAGCACGAATCAAAGGCGAAGAAAAAATTAAATCAATTTCTGTATCTTCCAGCTGCTGTCCTAAATCACCAGCGGCCTGTCTGCCTTCAGCATTTAATTCAATATCAGTTGTCCCCTGCAAAAGCCCCTGTTCATTCCAATAAGTTTTTCCGTGCCTTACAATATAAACTTCCATCTTACCCTCAAAAAAAATCATAATCCTAAACATTCGAAAAAGAATATTTTACACAATTGCGGCCTGACTCCTTTGCCATGTAAAGGGCCTTATCTGCAGAATCAATTGCCTGCTTGTAACTTTTTCCGTCATAGTCCGCAAGACCGGCAGAAATTGTAACAGGACAAATTCCCGTTTCCAAAGAAGCCACTTCTTTAACAAGTTTTTCTGAAATAATAATTCCCAAATCGATTGTAGTATTTGGAAGAACAATAATAAATTCTTCTCCACCCCAGCGGATAAAATCTGCATCGCCAGGAATATTTTCTCTAATCCGCTGACAGATTTTTTGCAAAACTTTATCGCCCGCAATGTGACCATACTTATCATTCACATTTTTAAACAAATCAACATCAATCATTATAAGGCAAATATTTCTGCCATATTCTTTTTTAAAAGCAACATGTTCGCTGTCTGTAATTTCGTTAATTCTGTAACGATTATATGTTTCAGTCAGTTGATCATATTTTGAAATATGTTCCAGATTTTTTACAGTCTTATAGTGATCCAGGTAATAATATTGAATACAAAAATGGGCAATAATAATTCCGACAGTTGCCGGAATTCCCAAAGACAGAATCATATTCAAATTTCCATAATTCATAAAAATATTTGAAATCAAAATATCTGCAAAAATTCCAACATGAAAAATACATGCAATTCTAAAAGGAGAAGCAAATCCTAAAGCAAAGAAAAGCAGCTGCATAATAAGAAATGCATCATTGGCATGACTTCGGTCAGGAAAAAAAGAAATAGCCCAGATTGTATCCCAAATAATTATGTGAATCATAAGGTACGAAAGGATGACATTCGCTTTATAATTTTTAATTCGCCTGGAAATTAAAATAAAGGGAATAAGAGGAATGAGGGCAAAAAATCGAGGCACCAAAGTTTGTGTTTCAAAGCGTTTAAAAATAAGACAATCTGAAACAAAGTAGGTACAGCTGGCAAGAACGCCTGCAACTACAATCCAAAAATTAAATTTAAAGTAGTAGTCAAATTTTGACTGATAAAAATCTTCCCGGTCAGCTTTTGACTTAAAGGAAAATTGGCCCATATGTTCCATAAAGGCTCCCAGTAAATAAATTTTGACTTTTATATTTTTAACTCTGTATTTTGAATTTTTAAAACATGTTAAAATTGAAACTTTCTTCCAGTGTAAAACTTATATTTTGAATTGAATCATTTTATAAAAAAAAGAATATTTATTCAATAATCAGGGCCTTCAAAAAAGGCAATTCAATAAGGCTGTCCATCTATTCATTTTTTCTAGAGCCACCTTTTTTTGCATTTTCTTTTTTCAGCAAATCAAGCATTTTGTTAAAGGCAGAATCTTCTTTTTTCATTTCCCTGGAACCGCGGGTAATATTGCAAAGTGACATTCCATATTTTCTGGCAATTTCCCTCTGGGTTGTCCCGGCGTCCAGTTCTTTTACAAGATGCCAGCGGTTGGAAAATTCTTTAAGTTCGGTTTGAGTAAAAAGGCAGTTAAAAAAATCAATTATCAAATTTTCATCTTTTACCTGGGCAAGCAAGTGACATATTTCTTTTACAGCATCAACATTTTCTTCATCTTCAAGTGACTGCGTATTTTTTATTCTCATAAAAATCCCTAAAAAAAAGTTTCTATAAGGGAAAGTCAAAATCATTTCGTTTCACCTTATAGAAACATTGTAATCCATAAAAATTTAT